>DFYH01000024.1 GCA_002382615.1 Dehalococcoidia bacterium UBA4087 | reverse complement strand
CCTTCCATTTACTAAGACGCTCTACGCCTTCCTCAAGCTCGTCGTCAGGGACAGTTAGAGACATCCTGATATATCCTTCCCCGCTGGGACCATAGCCAGTGCCCGGTGTTACTACAACCCCTATCTGTTCAAGAAGAACCTTGGTAAACTCGGTAGATGTATAGCCATCGGGCACCTTAACCCAGAAGTATAAAGAAGCTTGCGGCACTTCAAAGTCAAGGCCAATACTTTTCAGTGCTTGGGCAAGAAGATTGCGCCTTTTCTCGTAAACGGCTCGATTCCTTGCGACACATTCCTGGGGTCCTTCAAGGGCTGCTATAGCTGCCTTTTGAATAGCTTGAGGGATACCCGAGTCAAGGTTTGATTTAACATCCCTCAAGGCTCTTATTAACCTGGCATTACCAACGGCCATTCCGATGCGCCAGCCAGTCATATTATAGGTCTTGGAGAAAGAGTGGAATTCGATACCGACATCTTTAGCTCCTTCAACTTCTAGGAAACTTACGGGTTTATATCCATCGAAGGCTATTTCAGTATAGGGGGCATCATGGCATACAGCTATATCGTACCGGCGGGCAAAGCCGACCACCCTTTCGAAGAAATCCATCCCTGCAACCGCTCCGGTAGGATTGTTGGGATAGTTAAGCCATATAACCTTTGCCTTTCGGGCGGTCTCCGCAGGAATCTCATTAAGAGCAGGAAGAAAATTATTTTCTTCCCTAAGAGGCATAAAGTATGGTTCACCTCCAGCCAGCATAGTGCCAACCCGATAGACCGGGTAAGCTGGATCAGGTATAAGAGCGATATCTCCGGAATCAAGTAGACAAAAGGCAACATGCCCAATACCTTCTTTTGAACCTATAAGTGGCAATACTTCATTCTCCGGATCAAGATCAACATCAAAGCGTTTCTTGTACCATTTGGCTATGGCAATTCTGAGTTCAGGGAGCCCAGCCGTCTCCGGATAGCGATGGTTTGCAGGGTTATGAGCTTCCTGACACAGGCACGTAATAATATGCTCCGGTGTCGGCATATCAGGATCACCGATAGCCAAACTGATTATCCTCTCTCCTTGCGCTCTTTTCTCAGCAATAACACGATTTATTTCCACAAAAAGATACGGGGTAAGCCTATCAAGTCTAGATGAAAGCCTCATTTCTTCTCCTTTAGCCAATCGCCATAAAAGACTAGCTCAGCCGGGCCGGTAAGAAAGACCTCACCTACTCCATCCCATTCTACTGAAAGCTGGCCGCCTGGTAATATTATGTCAACTTTATCTCTAGTAAGGCCTAATAACCTGCTGGCTACTGCTACCGCACAGGCGCCACTACCGCAAGCCAATGTCTCACCAGCACCCCTCTCCCACACTCTTACCTCAACAGTGGTTGGATTAATTACATGAGCTACCTCAAAATTAGTTCTTTTCGGGAAAAGTGGATGATTCTCTATTTTAGGGCCTAACTCACCAAGTGGGAAACTAGACACATCACTATTTGAAAAATAGACCGCATGTGGATTGCCCATGTTAACAAGTGATAAAGGTAAAACCTCACCATTTACTTCTACGAGATAAGTGATATCGTTTTTTATGTCAAGTAATTCTCTACCTAGAAGTATTGGTATCTCATCTGGGGCAAACCGTGGCCGCCCCATAGCAGCCCGGAAGAGGTTTGCTATATTCCCGTCCCACATAATCTCTACCTTCCTTGTTCCAGCCATAGTAGCAACATCAACACTACTAGTGTTTGGTGTTACCAGGCCATTAGATACAAGATATCTGACAAAGCATCTGAGCCCATTGCCACAGGCCTCGGCCTCTGAGCCATCAGGATTAAACATTCTCATGCCGAAAACTGAAGGGCTCGAACTTTCCAGAATAAGAAGGCCATCAGCTCCAATACCGAAATGCCGGTCACACATCGCTAGAGCAAGACCTGCCCAGTCATTTTCTAACCCCCGCCCATCAATAAGGATAAAGTCATTACCTAGACCTTGAAGCTTAGCAAATTTCATCTCCATCTCCTTAAGAATTCCCTGACAAATATTGTAATTTCAGAATAGACGCCCCCATCCTCGGCATCAAACCACTTTATTCTTTTATCATCAAGTCTAAACCAGTTATACTGTTGGCGAACCAGTCGGCGTGTTGCCTTCTTCATATCCTTAATTGCCTCCTCTAAAGTTAGCTTCCCTTGAAGATAAGCGATAATCTGCCGATATCCGATTCCAGAAAGAGACGGCAGTTCGGGAGAATAATCCATTTCAAGGATACTTTTAACCTCGCTAATTAAGCCTCTTGTTATCATCCGGTCGATTCTTTCATCAATACGCTGGTAGAGCTTACTTCTTTCCATAGTAAGGCCAATAATAGTTGAGTTAAAGAGAGGGTCTTTCTTTATTGGAGCAACTCTTCCTGCCCTCGCAAGCTCAATAGCTCGTATAAGACGACGCTCGTTTTTGGGGTCTGTTCTAGCGGCAAGTTCCGGAGAGATAGCTAAAAGTTCTTGATATAACTCCTCAGCATTTTTTTGCTGACAAGCGCTTCTCAGTGCAGCATCCGGAGGAACCTCAGGTAAAACCCAACCCTCTACTATAGCCCAAACATAAAAGCCAGTACCACCAACAAGCATGGGTAGCCCACCACGGTCAAAAATCCCATTAATAGCTTCATAAGCAAGCCTCTGATAATAAGCTAAACTAAACTCCTCATCTGGGTTTATGACACCAATAAGATAATGGGGGACTTTTTCCAATAAAGACGGCTCTGGCTTATCTGTGCCAATATCCATGAAACGATATACCTGGCGACTATCAGCATTAATTATCTCACCGCTAAAATCATGGGCTAATCTCAACGCTATCTCAGTTTTACCAACTCCAGTCGGTCCTACAATAACCAAGAGCAGGTCTCTCATAACAAAGAGGCAGCCTGACGGACAATGGAAGTAAACTGCTCGGCCCTTAGACTAGCACCACCAACCAGGGCACCATTCACACCCTCCTGGCTAAAAAACTCAAGGCAGTTCTCCGGAGTAACACTGCCGCCATAAAGAAGAGGAAGTTTAGAGGCCTCCTCTTTGCTATATAGACCTTCGATAAATGCACGAATAGAAGCAAATATCTCAGCGACTTCTTTACCTTGAGGTGTTTTGCCGCTACCTATAGCCCATACCGGCTCATAAGCAATAACAATATTTGAAATATCACTAATCCCATAAAGCGCTCCTTCAAGCTGTCCCTGGAGCACCTCACTTGTTATACCAGACTCATTCTCGGTAGCCTCTTCGCCAATGCATAGTATTGGCCGGAGACAAAATTTTAAAGCAGCCCTTATCTTTTTGTTGATCAAAGTTGATGATTCACCAAAATATCTTCTTCTCTCCGAATGACCAATAATGACAAACTCGCAGAGCCCACTGAGCATAGTGGGTGAGATTTCACCTGTATATGCTCCTTTTTCTTCGCAATATACATTCTGGGCTCCCAATTTTATTTGACTTCCTTTTACTACCTCCCTTACCCTCTCCAAAGAAATAAATGGAGGGCATATAACAATCTCTACTCCATCAACAGCTGCTAAATTGGATTTAAGCTCGCTGGCGAGAGCCACAGCCTCAGGCAAAGTGGTGTTCATCTTCCAATTGCCTGCAATTATTGGTAACATCTAAGCTCCAAACTTATTTAGTTTCTGAGCATGTGCCATAGCCAGAGGTAAAACATCAGTAGCATCAACATGACCCAGACTGCCACGCAAGCAGCTTCTTTCAGAAAAGTCCACTAAATCGCCAGGCCGACACCACTTCGAATAAATGAGTAGGGGAACGGGATGCCAACTATGCCCCTTAAATATAGCTGGTGTTGAGTGATCCCCAGTTACAACAAGTACCTCTGGGTTTAAGGCTAAGATATCGTCCAATGATTGATCAAACTCCTCAATAACAGTCACTTTTCTCTCAAAATCGCCATCTTCTCCGGCACTATCTGTACCCTTAACATGAAGAAAAAAGAAATCGTAGTCAGCAAAATGCCTGCTTAGGTTCATGACTTCGTCGGCAATAGTCATCCCGGCAGGAAGAATATCCATACCAACCACTTTGGCCAGCCCTCTGTACATGGGGTAAACAGCTATAGCTGCTGGAGTGAGCTGAAAGATATCATTCATAGTTGGTAAGCACGGCAATTTAGAAAACCCACGAAGCAATATCATGTTAGCTAACTTCTGTCCAGACAATATCTCTTTAGCCCTAGCCAGAAACTTGTCGGCAACAGACGCTGTTTTCTCAGACTCTTTATTCTGAGCTGAGACACTTTTGGGCAAAACACCAACCTGCTGAGGATCAGAGTCGCTTACCATTTCACTAAGCCCTTCACCGCGAAAAACAACAACGATCCGGTGCTCCTTACTTGGCCGCACAAAAACCCGAACACCATCTATCAACATACCATCAAGCACCTGACAGATACGAGAGCTCTCCTCAGTAGACAGACGCCCCGCTCTTCTATCGATAAGACGCCCGGAACTATCAATGGTACAAAAATTGCCTCTGGCAGCAATATCTCCCGGGGCAAGGTCAAAACCTATACCCATAGCCTCAAGAATACCACGGCCCACGTTACAGTTGAGCGGATCGTAACCAAAGAGAGCAAGGTGCCCCGGGGCACTACCCGGTGTTATTCCCCTGCCTACCGGATAGCTAAGCCCACACTCGCTTTTTCCTGCCAGAGCATTCAAGCTTGGCCGCCTGGCTGACTCAAGCTCAGTCTTACCCGTCCCCGATAAGGGCAAGCCTCCAAGGCCATCTATAACAACCATCACAATTTTGCTGGGGCTCAAAATACTAATAGACCTCATGAGGTCGAGGCTATTCATGGAGACTAAGTCCTAACCTTTGAGTGCTCACTTTATCCTCAATAGCCTCAATACCGGGTAACTTCCCGCCGCTTAAGAAATCCAGCGCTGCTCCGCCGCCAGTGGAAACAAAAGTCATTTTATCCACCAATTTTAGTTCGGTAAGTATCTCAGCTGTTGAACCACCACCAACTATCGTTACGGCATTAAGTTCAGAGATAACTTTAGCTATCGCCTTTGTACCCTCAGAGAAGGCCGGGACCTCATAGATACCCATAGGCCCATTCCAAAATACAGTACTCGACTTTTCAAGCTCTCGGGTAAAAAGACTAATAGTTAAAAAACCGATGTCTACGATCTGCTTGTCCGGTGGTATCTTTGTTACTGGTACCATCTCCGCCTCGGCATTACCATTAATCTCTCTGGCCACCAGCACATCTTCGGGCAAAATAATGCTTACACCATTTTCTTTTGTCTCATTCATAATGCGGCTGGCCACATCAACACTATCCTCAAGTAACGAACGACCTACCTCATAACCCTGAGCTTTAAGAAAAGTTGCCGCCATGCCTCCACCTATCATAATGCTGTTGACTTTATCCAGAATATTCTCTATAAGCCTCACCTTATCACTCACTTTGGCCCCTCCAAGAAGCACGTTAAAAGGGCGAGAAGGGTTCTCCAATAGCTTACCCAGGGTGGTTATCTCCTTTTCAAGAAGAAGACCGGCAACCGATGGTAAGTAACGGGCGACACCTACTATCGAAGCATGAAAGCGGTGCGATGTGCCAAAAGCATCATTAACATAGACATCAGCCAATCTTGCCAGTGCTTGGGCAAATGCAGGATCATTTTTTTCTTCTTCAATATGAAAACGAAGGTTCTCCAGGAGAATAATTTCACCGGGATTAAGATGATTGACCATAAGCTCTACATCGGGGCCAATACAATCATGGGCAAAATAGACAGGTTGCCTTAATATTTTTGATAGCCTGTCGGCAACCAGGGCTAAGCTCAAGGACTTAGCCGGCTGACCGTGTGGCCGGCCCAGGTGAGAGCACAATATGATTCTAGCCTGATTTTGGATGAGGTAGTTAATAGTGGGCAGTGTAGCCTTAATACGGCTGTCATCTGTAATGGCGCCTGTACGCTCGTCAATTGGAACATTAAAGTCAACCCTAACGAGAACTTTTTTCCCAGCAACATCTATATCTCTGACAGTCTTTTTGCTATTCATATCCTCCTTTCCGGCTTAAAGTCAGTGAAGTAAGCAACTCTCTTGCCTGCGCCAGAATACCATCCTTGCCAAGACCGTATATTTTCCTAAGTAGACCCGATTCTCCATGTTCTACGAACTGATCTGGCAAGCTAATGCACCTCAACTGCACCTGGCTAAGCCCTGCCTCTGATAGTAAAAGCCCCACCTGGCTTCCAAATCCTCCCAATTTAACATTCTCCTCAACTGTAATAATTCGCCTTATCCGGCGGGCTACTTCCAATATAAGCTCACGGTCTAATGGCTTAACAAAGCGAGCATTTAGCACTGTAGGGGCAATACCCTCCGCCTCCAATGCGTTTGCAGCCTCAAGAGAAGGGTATACAGTTGAACCAACAGCAAGTATTGCAATATCAGCACCCTCACGTAAAAGCTCACTTCTACCTAAAGGAATATTTCTCAAATCTTCATCCAATCTCACGCCTATGCCGCTGCCCCTCGGGTATCTTATAGCCATTGGCCCACCAGAGTTAACAGCCGTATAAATCAGGTGCTGCAGCTCATTCTCATCTTTTGGTGAGGCGACAGTAAGATGAGGAATGAGGGAAAGATACGAAAGATCAAAGATACCCTGATGCGTCTTTCCATCCTCCCCAACAATGCCGGCCCGATCAATGGCGAAAACTACCGGTAGCCTCTGAAGACAAACATCATGAATAATCTGATCGAAAGCACGCTGCAGAAATGTGGAATAGATAGCCACGATCGGGATAGTCCCCTGGCTGGCTAGCCCAGCAGCAAAGGTTACAGCGTGTTCTTCGCATATACCAACATCAAATACTCTATCAGGAAAACACTTCTGGACTGGTACAAGACAATTGCCGTCAGCCATCGCCGCTGTAATAACTACAATCCTACTATCCTCCTGCATCAGCCGAAGTACAGTACGCGAAAATATATCGCTATAAGAAGGGGCCTCCATGGTAATACCTGATTTAGGCGATAAGCCATGAAAAGAAGTGGCGTCGCATTCAGCTGGCGAATAGCCTTTACCTTTGGTAGTTACGACATGGACAAGTACCGGTCGGCGGCGATAGTCTTTAGCCTGCTTGAGCGCTTCTTCCAGTTGCTCTATGTTATGCCCATCGAAAGGGCCCATATAGGCAAAACCAAGCTCTTCCCAAAAATTGCCAGGGAGTATGAGTCTCTTAACCTGTCTTTTTATACTCCGGCCAAAATTGGCTAAATGCTGGCCCAGTGGTAAATATTTAAGAATGTGCTTACCCTTTTCTTTAGCCTCACCGTAACGGCGATTAAAGCGCACACGATTCAATATTCTTGCTAGGGCGCCAACAGTTGGCGATATGGACATCCCGTTATCATTAAGGACAACTATAAGACGAGATTTAAGCTGGGCGGCGTTGTTTAAGGCTTCAAATGCCATACCCCCACCAATAGCACCGTCTCCTATAATAGACACCACATGAAAATCTTCCTGTCTGATATCTCTAGCCTTAGCTATGCCTAATGCCGCTGAGATAGAAGTGCTGGCGTGACCGGCGCCAAAGGGGTCATGTTCACTTTCTTCCCGGCAGGTAAAACCAGAAAGCCCACCATACTTGCGAATAGTGCCGAACTCCTCACGTCTACCCGTGAGTAGCTTATGAGCATAAGCTTGATGGCCAACATCCCACACAATCTTATCTTTGGGACTATCAAAGGTGCGGTGTAGGGCAATTGTAAGCTCGACCGCGCCGAGACTTGAAGCAAGGTGCCCACCATTGTGGTTAATCGTATCTATAATCGCCTGCCGAATTTCCTGAGCTAAGGTATATAGCTCAGCCGGCTTTAGCTTTTTCAAATCGTGGGGGTGGTCTATTCTCTCCAGTACTGCCATAGTGGTAACACGTGCAAACTATACTAACAATGACCAAACTTGCTTGTCAAGCTAACGATTGACGAGGTTATCCTTAATTGCTAGACTTGCACTCATGTCCTTAGATACGCTTCTCAACTTGCCACTAGCCAAAGAAGTTATAATCATGCTAATAGCCGCCACGCCTATCTTCGAGTTGAGGGCTTCAATACCCGTGGCTATGCTTACCTTCGACTTCCCCTGGTACTACGCTCTAGGGATTTCTTTGGTTGGCAACATCCTGCCGGTGCCACTGATCCTTCTTACTCTCGAGACAATTATCCACTGGCTTAGTAAGATCAATTTCTTTAAGAGGCTGTTTGAGCGCCTCTTTGCCCATGCCCAAAATAGGAGTGCCATCGTTGAAAGATATGAAAGTACAGGGCTCATTATCTTCACTGCTATACCACTTCCAGGTACCGGTGCCTGGACAGCATCTATTATTTCAATAGTTCTACGCCTGCCTTTCTGGAGGTCTTTTTTTACCATATCGATTGGGGTAGTTATCGCTGGTATTCTTGTTACAATACTCACAAGCCTTGGTTGGATAGGTGCTACGATAGCCGGTATCCTCCTCATTGCGTTGATTATCCTGAGAATGCGCCGCAAGGCTTGAATTTACCTTTGTTCAATGCTAAATTGGAATTAGTGTCCCTGTAGCTCAGCTGGATAGAGCGGCTGCCTTCTAAGCAGCGGGTCGTGGGTTCGAATCCCTCCAGGGACGCCAGTAAACCCAAGCTAAACTGTTCACAAGAAAACTATCTAAAATGTTGAATCCAGGCTCTTTAAAAACATCTCGAAAGCAGTTAAATCTTCGCTCGGCCCTGTAAGCCTGCCTGAGCTATCTACTTCAAGATGCCAATATCTAAGCAATCCCTGGCGGCACTCACTCCTAAAAAGGTCCGGCTGCCACTCAAGGCAGGCCGCAGGCCTGACGTTATAAATGGCGCAGCGGGTTAAAACGGCTGATATTTGTTCCAGAAAAATACAAGCGCCGTCTTTCTGGCGGATCAAAAAACTATCTTCCCCGGGCCATCTGGAGTCAGCATAGCTACTCAGCCATTCTTCCCATGAAATGCCAAGCTTATCAACAATTAGTCTAGCTTCAGTAAAGTTGATCTGGGGCTGATACTTGCGGCAGCATGTGCCACAGCGCAAACAAACAAAAGCCATGCCAGAGACATCGTCGGGGCCAGTTCTAAGTTGAGCTATCACCGACACTCAAATCTAACCTGTAAAATCAAGAGTCAGATAATCGTTTGATATTTTTGTCTTCTCATAGAGAAGCTTAGCCACAGCAATATCCTCGATGGCGATACCTGTCGAATCAAAAATCGTTATCTCGCCATCACTTGCTCGGCCAGCCCTCTTACCGCTAACTATCTCAGCCAGGGTAGCATAAATATTATCTGTCTGGTAGAGGCCATTCTTTATCGGTACATTGATCTCCCCGGAATGCTGAGCCTGCTCCAAATCATCAACTACAACTTTAGATCGTCTTAACAACTCTGGATAGAGTTCTTCTTTGCCCGGGGCATCAGCACCGACGGCATTTATATGAGTACCAGGCATAATCCACTCTGGTTTAAGAAAGGGCTCCCGTGATGGTGTCACAGTGCAGACTATGTCGCATGCTACAGCTTCCTCGAGAGAGCTTGCCTCAACTGGATATTGGGGGAAAAGATCAATAAACTTCTCAATAGCTTTTCCTGAAGAGTCAAAGACCTTCACTATTTTTATGTCAAATAACTCCATATGAGCTAAACATTGGGTTACCGCTTGCCTGCCCGCGCCTATCAGTCCAAGTGAGGAAATGTTTTTTCTGGCTAAATATTTTGATGCAATAGCTGAAGCAGCCCCTGTGCGATAGGCAGTCATCAAACTCGCATCCATCACCGCCAATGGATAGCCAGTTGCCGGGTCATTATAGATAAGGGTAGCCATAACGGTTGGTAGCCCTTGCGCGGGATTGTGCGGATGGACATTTACCCACTTAACACCAGCAGCGCCGGGAATTGCCGCCGGCATAGCCCGAAAATCACCTTCATCTAAAGATAAATAAATCTTAGGCGGCATTTTTGCTTTGCCAGAACCAAGATTTAAAAAGGCGTCTTCAACTGCCCTTATAACTTCTTTCATATCAAGAAGAGAGGCTATCTCTTTGCCGCTCAAAAAGGTGGTGTTCACTGCCTGATTTCTTGCCGCAAAAGAATCTTACGCCTCACAGGATGCTAGTTCAAGCTTAGAGATTACTCTATTAAGGCAACACCTATGGTATGTGGGCCGAGGTGAGTTCCAATCACCGGCCCAATAGTAAATTGTTCTATCCTGTCTATGCTAAAAATTGATCCCAGGCGCTGTACTAATTCTCGGGCCTCTTCTTTAGTAGTAGCATACTCAACAGCCATCTTGGAAACATTATTAAAACCAGAGGCAAAGTTAATCAACCAATCAAGAGCCTGTTTGCGACTTCTTACGCGTGCGACCCCATCTACTACTCCATTAATAACACCGATTACAGGATGAAAATGAAGCATTGAGCCCAGAAAGGCTTGAGCTCCACCAATTCTGCCACCACGCTTTAGATACTCCATAGTATCAAATGTCAGGCGGACATGAGCTTTTTTATCAAGTTCCTGTACCAGTTCCTTGAGTTCCTCTATAGTGGCACCCTGTTGGGCAGCCTCATTAGCTGCCATAACCAATAGTCCATGGCTACCAGTAGTTTGATTATCATGTACCACTTCAACATGACAACGAGTGTTCTTCATTAGACTCACTCCTCTTAGCGCCGACTCATAAGTTGCGCTAAGTTTCGGTGATAGCATTACTGCCAGCACCTCATCGGTCTCCTCAACTAATCTATCGTAAACTTCAGCAAATGCTCCGGCTGGTGATGCTCCCGTGGTAGGAAATTCGCCAGCCTCCAGGCGGCGGTAAAATTCATCAGTAGTTATGTCAATTCTTTCACGGTAAGACTCTGATCCAAAGTTGACCCATATAGGCACAACTTCTATGCCGAGTTCTTTGGCCCGTTCAGGCGATATTTCAGTGGTGCTATCGGTTACTATTTTGACCATGACTTCTCCTTAGTTGTGATTTTTGATTAAATAAATAGGCCGTGCGGGACTCGAACCCACGACACCCTGATTAAAAGTCAGGTGCTCTACCACCTGAGCTAACGGCCCACGATCTATAGCAAGGAAGTTTAGCACAGCCAAATTTGGCATGCAATCGCAGGGGATCTTGCGTCCAAGAATCACAGCTACAGCAGCCACATAGATAAAATTTATAATAAGGCTACCTTGCTATCAGCTTATCCCTTACTGGTCAAAACTATCCTTTCCCTGGTGACCCACCGNNGACTACATTCCAGGATGAGGAGCCAAATTGTAGGCTGGCCGAAAGACCGAAACCGACCCCGAATATAGCGCCCATGATGGCGGCATTGACCCAGCGGATATTATTAATTATAAGCTGTAATTCCACCATCATCAGGGAAAGAAAGAAAAAGACTACTGGTACAGCTATAAAAATAGCAATCAAAGGAGCAGCGCCTGGCATAATAAACTTGCCTAGCTCGGGAGCGATAAAAAACCAGTTAATGCCGGCCAAACTAGCAAATGTAAACAACCAGGCCAGAATAACACTGGGCAAGAATAAGGCGAACGTCTTACCTAACATGATCTGATTCAGGCTCAAAGGAGTACAGAGTAACGCTTCCAGGGAACGTTTCATTTTCTCCAACATGAGAGTATAAGCATTGATATAGGTGCAAAACAACAACATCAGCATCAGAGACAAAGCGAAGCTGAAAGTCCCCAAAAGCGCTTGAATAGTTGTGACTTCGGTTTCTTTCACCATGGAGGTAAGTGGACCACCAATAGTCTGAATAAGCATCACTACTACAAATATAACCAGACCTATGCTCACATAGAAGGCTTTGGTGTGAAAGGTCTCCTTTAAGTCTTTTTTCATTATGGCTATTATTTTGCTCATATCGCCGTCCTTATCTTTTAGAGGTATGACGCTACAACAGCTGTCCCTCAACTCTTGATTTCTGTGTAACTTTCAATGTACCCACATTTTTGGCAAAGATAAGCCTGGATCGGTGGAAGTTGCTTAATAGTGAAGCGTTCTCCCCCTTTCTCTACCCAAGCGACATTGCCCTGCGTTGTGCCCATCTGGAAAACAAGACTGCCTTTCTTCATCTCGCCATTACATTTAGGACATACTCTAGTTGCGTCCATTTTGCTACCTCCCGTAAATTTTTAAGCCAGTAATAAACGTTACCCTTTTATGCTTTGCAACTTAAAACTACCCTCTCTTTGGTAAGGCAAATTCGGCCCAGGAAGGCTGCTATTAACCCTAGTAGTAAAGCTATACCCAAATGCAACAAGGCAAAATCCCACGAGGTGATATTGATACCGATGCGGAGCAATATCTGGCTTGAGCCTACTACCAAGAATATGACAATCATCATGGCTATCTGGGGACTGGTTGTAATCAGAGCGATAAGCATCAGTAGCAGTACTAGCGATAGCACCATAAGCGGCAAAACAACCAGACAGGTCACTAGATTGGCCCATGGCAAAACCATATGCCCTGTAGCTGGCTGGATTATAGCTAAATTAAACACCGCCACGCTCAGCAGCACGATTATGATGTTAAAAATAAAACCGGGCAGGAACACTCCCATACTCTTTCCCCACCATAGCGATTTTACCCCCAGAGGAGTAGCCAGAAGTGATTCAGTAACCCGTTTAGCCTTCTCTTGAACCAGCGAATTCAAACCAAATATAGTGGGAAGCAGTACAAGCAAAAGCAGTGAATTTAGCCATACCACAAACCCTATCTGATACTCTAAAACCGGCCCTATTTCTTCCCAGGGGCCTCCTTGCTCTATCAGGTTCAGCATGCCAGTCCTCATACCTATGATAGCAGGGGTAAGAGAGGCCAAAATTATCACTATGAACAGTAACAATGTCTTACTCTTGAGGACATCGCTAAATTCTTTTCTGAAAACGACCAGCGTTTTCATTGCCCTTCCCCCTTTACCGCCCGGGCATAGATTTCCTCAAGGGTTGCCTCTCCTTTTCTTACCTCCTCCACCTTTACACCACCGGCCAAGAGTCTGGAGACAATTTCAGAAGTATCAGCATCACTATCAAGGGCGAAATAAAGAGTGTGATTTTCACGATGGCAATCTTCTATATAAGGCAAAGCCTTAAGCTCGGCCAACACGCTATCGAGAAGCTGGGGGCTGGCCACTGTTTCTACTACCACCTCTCTCCGGCCCACTTCCCTTCTCAGCTTTTCCAACTCTCCATAGAGCTTTATCTCCCCTTTATCAATAAGGGCAATGCGGTTACAGATTCGCTGTACTTCATCAAGATTATGAGAGCTTAAGAAGATGGTCTTACCCAGATTGTGGGCCATGTCTAAGATAATTTCCCTTACTTCTATCTGCCCCGAGGGGTCAACCCCGGCTGTGGGCTCATCCAGAATAAGAAGGTCGGGGTCGTGCACCATAGCCCTCGCCAGGGCCAGTTTTTGCCTCATGCCCTTGGAGTACCCGGCCACCTTGTCCCCTTCCCTATCCCATAGACCAACGCGCTTTAAGAGCTCCTCAATCCTATTTCTAGCCTCGCTCCGAGGCACGCCATATAGCTGGGCATAATAGTCTAAATTATCGAAGCCTGAAAGGTTATCATAAAGACCATCAATCTCAAGAACAAAACCCACCTTCTGCCTGGATTCATCTTCTGAGGCGTTCCGGCCCAAAATCTGCACCTTACCCGAGTCCGGCCGGAGGAGCCCCAAGATGATTCTAATAGTAGTAGTCTTGCCCGCTCCGTTAGGCCCCAGGTAGCCGAAGATATCTCCTTTCATCACAGCGAAGCTGATATCATTCAGAATCTTTCTTTTACCAAGTGCCTTATTGACCCTCTCCAGGGTTATGGCCTGTTCCACTGCTCTCCTCCTTAAGTTTCTAGGCTGGTATAGAATTTTACGCTAGAATACATATGAGGTTATCCTCAGATGTATTATGTCGCTTACGCGATGTTAGAGGTATTATAAGCAATCTTCTAGTGCCATCAACATTGATTGCAATTCTATAGCCCATCATTTCAAACATATTTGCCAGGACCAACATCAGAACTCACCCATATTAGCAGTTTTTGAGAGTGATTTCAAAGACCCCTCTAGTCGGGCATTAATTTCCTTGATCTGCTCTCTTAAATCATCCAAAACATCATTCTGTTGGACAAGAGCCTGCTTAAGTTCCTGAATCACCTCAGCTAAGCCAGTAAGGGCAGTAGTACGATAATCAAATTTGTTAGTATAAACCTCAGGTGCCTGGCCAACCTGGCATTGTTGGGCCAGCCTGAAGTACAAAATAGGAAAAGATAATTGAGCAGTAGTATATTTTAACAGCCTTAACTCCCTTTCCCCATAGGCTCGGGGGCTAAGGCTGGCAAAAATAACTGCGCCAAAGACCTCACCAGCCGTAAAAAGAGGCATGTAGGTAATTGTTCTCAGCCCCTTTTTAAGCCAATATTCGCCCGTCCAGAAAAGACTTTCCTTCTGCAAGTCTTTCTCAAGTAAAGCCTGTTTCTTTTGCACGACCCAGGCCACAGGAGTACCTTCTAAAGGGATACTGTTCCCCGCTTCCCAATCAGATTTAAGCCTTGAAGATAACGGCAGTATATTAACTAAACGCTGAGATTCTTCTATCAAGCCAATAGCACCCCAGTCCAGGCTCATCAATTCTTTAAGCTCAAGAGTAAAGCCGCTGCCTATTTCATCGAGATTGGAGCTAGAAAGAAGGACCTTAGAAAGTCTGTGGGTTAAACCGATTTGCTCTTCAGTTTCCTTTTGCTTCACCTTAGGCTCCTATTTTATCCAGTGTTTGGTCTTAAGGCCAGTGGGCCATTCGTTTCTCTTTTGTTCATGATGATGGTTCCAAAGGACGACACCAACTACCGAGGAGAGGACAAGGCCTCCGACCATAGCCCAGTTTGTACTCTCGGGAGATGGTTTTCCTGCTGTAATCAAAATAACAGCATTACTGCTTAAGAGGGGCTGTTCCTCACAGGCTATGCTAATATCAGCCTGCCATTTTTGCCCTTTTATACCTTCAAGTGAAGGTATAGCTACTTCCACCTCTACCCAACCTCGCTCGCCCGGGGCAAGAGCGATATGTTCTGGGTCAAGCTTAATCCAGGTGCTATCGGGCAAATTAGCGAAGTCCTCTCTCAAATTCAATGGCTCAGCTATAGAGAAATGAAAGGTATAATTGCTGTCTAGCCCGTTTTCTATAAAAAATATTACTCTGGCCGTCGTTCCCGGTGATATTTCTACCTCAGTGATATACGGAGAAATAACAAGACTATTAGCCAACACAGAAGGTGTTAAAAAAGGGAGGATGAGCAAAGCCGCTGCTATCACCAAACCACATAAGGACCACCACTTTGCCGTTAGTGCTTTAGCCACCTTAAAATTTCTCGTCTATTGCCATAAATTACACCACCAACAGTAATTGTAATGGCTATTATGCTAGCGATAAGGTACCAGTTGGTACCCTGGACATATGTTGTGCTGGTAGATAAAAGCAGCCTGGAGCTTAGGGCAATCTGGACCATGCCGGAACCAGTCGAGGTAGCACTAAGCCAGCATTCATAGTTTTTACCTCCTATACCTTCCTGAGAAGGTATAGCTACCCTGACAGTGACTTCCTGGCGAGAATGAGGGGCCAGGTCAAGCTCGACCGGGTCAAAACCTATCCACCCTGTATCAGGGATCGGTATATATCCGGGTCTTATCATGTGCGGAAGTGGCAGTTCAGCCGCCAAAGAAATGCTTAAAGGATAATCATTATTGTTAAGCAAGGTAATAGGAAAACTGGCACTCTCACCAAGACGAATTCCAGTCACAGTGACTTCCCCTGGCGAGACTGACCATCCTTCATCTTGAGCTAGAGCAGGAGAAGATATGCTAACGAGGGCAGCCAACAGGGGCACCGCAACTAGCAAATTGCGCCAGGGCCTTTTTATTTTTTACCCCTGGACAGCTTTTATTGTTACTGTAACTTGTAGTGTATCACCAGCTGCCTTATAGCCCGAAGCAGGTGTGCGCAATTGTAGGCTGAAATCCATTGATTGTCCCGCAGGTATGTTTTGTAGGAACTCAGTTGGGCTTTTAGATATAACCCCACTACTAGTCGCAGTCCACGACAGCGTAAAGCGGTCAGAGCTAGGCATATCGTATAGCTCCCACTGGCCTTTACTCCCTATAGCATCAGTTCCCACAATAGTGGTATCCACCAGGACATTGCCATTATTGGTAAGAGTATATGTTGGAGAATTATGGGTAGCATTAAGTGATGGCGCCTGGACTTGCCACTCAGCGGGGCTAACGCCAAGATTCATGCTAATCTCAGGCCCCTGTACACTAATAGTCAGTGTAGTGGTATCACCGGCCGCCAAAGCCGGGGTCACAGTCATCACTAAAGCCACCAAAAACACCATGGCCAAAATCTTTGCCTTTCCCACTTCTAACTCCTTTCTCTTATTTTATTTTTGTTACTAACGCCGTTAGTTCAATTGCAAGATAGCCGGCAAGCTTAAGTCACCTATATTAATTTTATTTTAATTTTCCAATAAGCACCTCGCAAAAGTTTAAATTATTGTAAATTTGAAACACAAAATCCGCTGCATATATTATAACTCGAAGCCAATTTTTGCAAATTTTGGCTATTCCCTGGCCTTCTTACACAAGCGTTGTTTATTAAGAGAATAGTCTACTCTAGAAAGTGCTATTGAACGGGCTAACTTAACTCGCCAGTCTTATTGCCCCACACACGGGCTACCTCAGCCTTAAGAAGCCAGTGATGAGGCGATGATAACTCCGGGTCTTCGGTAAAAAGGCGCTCACCCTCGGCTCTCGCCATTTCCAGGATAGAAATGTCGCTGAGCTTTGCCATTTTAAGGTCAGGCAGTCCGCTTTGTCTCGTACCAAAAAACTCACCNNACTCACCCGGCCCTCGTAATTTAAGGTCCTCCTCGGCAAGCTGAAAACCATCCTGGACACTTTCAATAATATCAAGACGGAGCCTAGCTACCTCTGAAGGATTTTCGGCAAGAAGAAGACAGTAGCCTTGCCCCTCTCCCCGACCAACACGCCCACGGAATTGGTGAAGTTGTGAGAGACCAAACCTCTCAGCACTTTCAATAAGGATCGCGGTTGCTCTGGGGATATCTATACCGACTTCAACAACAGGCGTTGCTACCAAAATATCACTTTCGCCGCGGGAAAAACCAAGCATAACTTCATCTTTTTCTGTTGGCGTCATTCTGCCATGAACAAGGCTAAGCCTCAAATCGGGAAAGACCTCCCGAGAGAGATATTCAAACTCGGCTGTGGCTGCTTTGGCCTGGATAGCATCCGATTCCTCTATAAGCGGGCATATTATAAAAGCCTGATAACCGCTCTGGATCTGGCGCCGGATGAAAGCATAAGCTGCAGAGCGCTGCCGGGGTNNTATCGGAGCCCTGCCAGGCGGCATTTCGTCAATAATGGAAAGGTCAAGGTCGCCATACAAGGTTAAAGCCAATGTCCGGGGTATGGGCGTAGCCGACATTACCAGTATGTGGGGGTTAAAACCCTTCTGACGAAGCTTTAAGCGTTGGGCGACACCAAAGCGATGCTGCTCATCGATGATTGCCAAACCAAGCCTATAGAAATTGACGTCCTCCTGAATAAGCGCGTGTGTGCCAATAATTATGTCAACTTGGCCCTCTTCGATCAATCTATGAACATCATTTTTCTCCTGGGCTTTCATATCACCGGTAAGCTTAGCCACTCTGATGGGGCGATTAAGCAGTCCTGACAAAGAGAAAAGGTAACTTCTCTTCTCTTCCTCTTCCCACGAAGATAAGAGCTTCTTTAAAGTCTGAAAGTGCTGTTCGGCTAAGATGCCAGTCGGTGCCATAAGGACTGCCTGATAACCGCTGGCTACCGCCAGCAACATGGCCGCCACGGCAACTACTGTCTTGCCACTGCCTACATCACCCTGTAGAAGCCGGTGCATAGGCCTTTCTTTACCAAGGTCGGCTAAAATTTCTCCCAGCGCCCTCCTTTGAGCAGATGTTAGCTTAAATGGTAAAGCGCTAAGAAAGCGCTCAACGATCGGCAAACCAGCATCAAAGGGGCATCCTTTTTGTTCCTCTTGCCAACGGTGCTTTCGGCTCAAAACACCAAGCTCAAGAAGAAACAGCTCGTCAAATGCCAGCCTGTGGCGAGCTTTATCAGCTAATGGCAAACTATCCGGATAATGGGCCTGATAAATGGCCTCCTTTAACCCTAAAAGATTAAGCCTCTCCCTTATTTCACCAGGAAGATAATCAGCAACCAGATCCAGACAATTATCAAGCGACTCTTTAACTAATCTTCTTACCTGCCGCTCGCTCAGCCCACGTGTTAAAGGATAAACAGGGACAAGTCTTCCGGTATGTGTTAATTCTCCTTCATCATAAAGTTCCCATTCCGGTGACTCAAAAACAGGTGCTCCTTTGAAAAGAGTTGCCTTACCGCTAAGAACAATCCTATCACCTGCCCTTATCTGCTTTACCAGATAAGGATTATTGAACCATACCGCCCTCATATTGCCAGTAGTATCCCCAACAATAGCCTCGGTGCTCCTTTTCCTGCCGATCACAATATTATGGACATCCCAGACATTAGCAATAATAGTTTGCTCCAGCCCGATACAGAGGTCCGCAATATTCTTAATGCTGGTGAAATCAAGATGACGATGGGGAAAGAAATAAAGAAGATCTCGAACGGTCCTAACACCAAGTTTTTCGAATTTTCCCGCTATTCCTTTATTTATACCGGGTATTACACTGATCGGTGCTTCCAGGGAATCCACATTAAATTTTCTTATCCTGGTTTTGAATTGAGGCTTAGCTGGCAAATCAACAGATTTTTGAGGATGACTTTTAGCAAGAGCTACTATTTCATCAAGTTTCTGACGGCGTTCATCTTCTCTAAGGTGGGCGTAATCAATCTTATCAAGAGCAAGGTATTCAAGTAGCTCACGTTCTTGAGGGCTTGAGGCTTGAATTAAAGCTTTTCGATGCCACTCCTTAAGAAACCTATCGAGCCCGCCATAAACAGCAGTATCATTAAGACCTTTTCTCCTCTCCAGGTCAATGACTTTTAGGAGAGGAATGTAATCTACGGGCATACTACTTCAACAAAGCACCACCCTGAGCGGCAACCACCAGCGTACCCGGGCCGCCGTGAACACCCAGAACAGGAGCCAAGCGCGAGACATAAAGACGGCCATTTCCTACCAGAGAACCGAAGCGCTCTTTTAATTTCAGGATCTCGTCCGGCGTAGTACTATGGGAGATGATCACATCCTCAAGAGCAGGAGTATCTTTGATCAGATTAAATATCTTATCAAGCCCCTGGCTTCTGGTTCTAAGGATGCCACCCAGATGGACCATGCCATCTCGCATCTTAAGGAATGGCTTAACGTTGAGGACATTGCCTAAAAGGCTTCCAACAACATTAAGCCGTCCACCATGAAGAACATATTTGAAGGACTCAAGCAGTCCATAAGCCCTTACACGGGAGATAACATCTTTGATATTAGCCAGCACCATTTCTAAGCTTCCTCCTGCCCTGGCAAGCCTGCCAGCACTAATAACAACCAGCCCCAGCGCTCCCGAGACAAGAGAGGAGTCCACAACTTCAACGTGGCACTTATCCTTAACCATTTCGCCAGCAGCCAAAGCAGCAGCGTAGGTCCCGCTGAGCTTACTGCCAAGATGTATAGATACTATTTCACGGCTTTCGCAGGATAGTTCAAGATAAAGGCGAGTAAAATCGGCCGGCGAAGGCTGTGATGTTGTTGGTAAAATCGGGCTCGAAATCATACGGCTATAGAGTTCCTCCCGGCTGATATCCACATTATCACGATAAGTCTTGCCCTGAAAATTAACGTAAAGAGGGACTATCCTTATATCGAGTTCACCAACCAACTCGAGAGGTATATCCGCCGTGCTATCGGTAACAATCTTAACTTCCATAAACACTCCTATTCAATAGAAACAATTAAACTGTAGTGGGGCTGGCCGCCGTTAACCATCTCAATCTGAAAATCAGGATATTTGCCCTTAAGACTATCTCGGATCTTAAGGACCTCATTATCACTAAGATCAGTCCCCCAGTATAAAGTTATGACCTCGTATTTCGAGAGGTCCATTCCATTAAGGAGTTCCTCTAATACTCCACCGACATCATCAGCTGAGGCCACCAATTTACCATCAAGAAGTCCAATTGCCTGATTCTTCTTGATATTAAGGCCGTCTATTCTGGTTGAGCGTATAGCTCGTGTAATTTCAATGGTTCTTACTGAGTTTATAGCCTCCGTCATATTCTCCAGATTTGTATCAAAGTCAGCCTCATAATCGAAGGCAAGTAAAGCAGCTACACCCTGAGGAATAGTTCTGGTTGGGATAATGCCAACTTCTTTGGAAGCTAGTTTCTTGGCCTGCTGGGAACTGGGGATGATGTTTTCATTATTCGGCAAGATGATAACTTTATCGGCGTTGACTTTCTCTATCACCTGAAGGATGTCTTTGACGCTGGGATTCATTGTTTGGCCGCCAGGAACAATCTCAGCCGTGCCAAGGCTCGTAAATACATTGGCCAGTCCCTTCCCGGACACAACAGCTACAGTAGCAATGTTAAGAGACGGGATGCGGCCCTGCTGCATCTTAAGAAAGTCGCGGAATTGTTCATCCATGTTCCTGATACTGACGCTCTGAATAACACCCATTGAAGTAGCATAGCTAATAATGCTACCTGGAGAAAGGGTGTGTATATGGACTCTGATCGTATCAGGATTACCGACTACTATCAGAGACTCTCCCTTCTTTACCAGCCGGCTTTTAATTTTTTCTGGGCTTAAATTGTTACCCTTAATCATAAATTCAGTACAATATCCGAATGGCTTCTCATCAATAACAAGACTGGTTGGCGCGGTCATTACCCTGGGCACCAGTGGTATACTGGCAGCAACAATCTGGGGTTTTCGGACTTTCATTAACTCAGATTCCCCTTTCAGATAACGTAGCACCCCATCAAGAATAACATAGAAGCCCTGTCCACCAGCATCCACAACCCCAGCCTCTTTCAGGACATTCAATAGTTTTGGTGTATCAGCCACCGATCTTTGAGCTGCCTCAACTGCCGATTCAAGAACAGAGATAATGTCGCTTTCCCCATTCTCCACCTGGCTTTGAGCAGCCAGTGCGGCATCCTTAGCAACAGTCAGGATAGTACCCTCCACAGGATTATTTATCCCCTGACGGGCAGCTACTGAAGCCTGCACTAATGCCCGGGCTAACTCCTTGCCCCCTATTGTCTTCTCTTTACCGATGGCCTCGGCAATGCCGCGCCATATCTGAGAAAGAATCACTCCACTATTTCCACGAGCGCCAATAAGAGCACCAAAGGCCATAGCGGTAGCTACTGAACCAACACTAGAATCGGTTGCGCTATAACTACTCTCAACTGCCGAGCGCATGGTCAGTAACATATTGGTGCCAGTATCGCCGTCAGGTACCGGAAACACGTTTAGGGCATCTATATCTGAAACGCTTCTTTCCAACCAATCGGTAGCAGCCGAAAACATCTCCCGAAAGGTATCAGCATCAACCAAAATAACCTGCTTCATAAAAGTTGCCCCCTACTTGCCGAAACGGCATTCTTTTTGCTATAGTAGCAGTGGCTAATTCTATATTCACCATAAAGACCTGTCAAAAGGAGAGGAAATGAAGTGCGAAATTTGCGGCAAGGCTGCCAGTTTTGGTAATAACGTCAGCCATTCTAAAAGGCATACCAGACGCAACTGGTTACCTAATATACAACCTAAGATGGTATTGATAAACGGCACCAAAAAGAGAGTCAACATTTGCACCCGTTGCTTACGCAACCAACAGAAAACCGCAGACTAATTATCCAACAGCCTCCTTGCTCTGGCGATAGCTTCTTGAACCCTTTCTGGGGAAGTGCCACCGTAGCATTTCCTGGCAGCTAGGGCAGATTCCAAAGTTATCTCATAGACATCCTGATCAAAAAGCGGCGAAAACTGGCGGTACTCATCAAGGCTGAGTTTCTCCAGGCTTAAACCTCTCTCTAAGGCATAATTTACCAACCGACCGACAATATTATAAGCATGGCGAAAGGTTTCGCCTCTTTTCACCAGATAATCAGCCAGGTCAGTAGCTAACATATAACCCTCGCTAGCTCTGCAAACCATGCTCTCTTTTTTTACTTTCATGGTGCCAATCGTACTGCTCAGGATATCAAGGGTAGAAATTAGCGTGTCAACAACATCGAAAAGACCCTCTTTATCCTCTTGAAGATCTCGGTTATAACTTAATGGCAAAGCTTTCATAAGAGTTAATATAGCCATAAGGTGACCATAGACCCGGCCCGTCTTTCCTCTGGCTAACTCAGCAACATCGGGATTCTTTTTCTGAGGCATTATACTTGAGGTAGTAGCAAATTCATCCGCTATTTCAATGAAATCGAATTCCGATGATGACCAGAGGACAACCTCCTCAGCCAGACGAGAAAGATGCATCATGCAAAGACAAGCATCCACCTCATACTCAATGACAAAGTCCCTATCAGAAACCGCATCTATGCTATTAGCGCTCACCCGGCTAAAGCCAAGCTCCCTAGCCACAAACTCACGGTCAACATTATAAGTAACACCAGCCAGCGCCCCACTGCCAAGCGGCATAACATCAACTCTTTCTAATGAGTCATTTAGGCGCGCGATATCTCTTTCTAGCATCTCAAAGTAGGCAAGCATATGATGAGAAAAAAGGACTGGTTGAGCATGCTGAAGATGAGTATAGCCCGGCATAACAATACCAAAGTTCCTCTCTGCCTGACCAACCAGATTAGACTCCAGCCCTCTTAAGGCATTAATAGTATCGCTAATGGCCTCACGCAGATAAAGCCTCAGATCAAGGGCTATCTGGTCATTACGGGAGCGGGCAGTATGAAGTCTACCGCCCACCTCACCAATAAGCTCAACCAGCCTTTCTTCAATAGCCATATGGATATCTTCCGATTCGGGCTTGAAGTTAAACTTTCCATCGCTAATCTCCTTTTTAATTGCCTCAAGCCCTTGGACAATCTTCTCTCCTTCGGCCTGGGAGATTAGACCCTGTTTAGCCAGCATCCTGGCATGGGCAATACTCCCGGCTATATCATAGGGGTAAAGCCTCCAATCAAATGGAAGTGAGGAAGTATAGTTAATTACTGAGACATCAACTTGTTTTCCCAGACGACCTCTTAGATAGCTCACTTGGCATCCTTCCAATTTATAATATGGCCTGGGTCATCTTCATCAAGGGGTTGTACCCTTGACTGTAGGCTTGAGGATAATCCCCAGATGTTAATAAAACCAGGGGAAGATTTATGATCAAATTGATCGCCCTTTTCATAAGTAGCCAGATCATAATTATAAAGAGAATACGGTGATCTTCGCCCAACGGCAATGCAGTTCCCTTTAAACAATTTCATCCTCACAGCGCCGCTCACAAAACGCTGAGTACTATCAACATAACTGGCCAAGTCCTTATGATGGGCCGTATACCATAGGCCATCATAGACAAGCCGGGCATACTCCTGGGCAACTATTCTCTTGACTCTTATTTGATCCCTGGAAAGTGTCAGGCTCTCCAGAGCTTGATGGGCGCCAAGAAGGGTAACAGCAGCAGGCGCCTCATAAATCTCCCTTGACTTTATACCAACCAACCTATCCTCAATGTGGTCAATACGCCCAACGCCATGCAGGCCAGCTAGCTCATTAAGACGCACCACTAGCTCAACAGGAGGTAGATTCTCCCCGTCCAGCATCACCGGCACTCCTTTATCAAACTCTACTTCAACGAACGCCGGTTTATCCGGGGCCTCAAGAGGCGAATTTGTCCAGGAAAAGACGTCATCTGGCGGTTCACGCCAGGGATCCTCTAAAACACCACATTCGATGCTGCGCCCCCATAGGTTATCATCTATTGAATAAGGGCTTGAGACTGTAGCTGGTACAGGGATGTTATGCTGATGAGCATAGTCAATAGTCTCCTCCCGGCTCATCCCCCACTCCCTGGCAGGAGCTATAATTTTAAGCCCAGGATCAAGAGTCTTAACCCCAACATCAAATCTCACCTGATCATTACCTTTCCCAGTGCAACCATGAGCAACAAAAGAAGCACCCTCCTCGCGAGCAACGTCAACCAGTAAGCGGGCAATAAGAGGACGGGACAGTGCTGTTGCCAAAGGATAGACACCCTCATAGAGGGCATCTGCTTTTAATGCTGGAAAGACAAAGAATTTCACGAATGTTTCGGAGGCCTGAACAGTAATCGCCTTCAGGGCACCCAATTTCAAAGCCTTTTCCCTTACTCCTTCAAGGTTGCGATCACCAGTTATGTCAACAGTGAGAGTAATGACATCAAGATTAAATCTTTCTTGCAGCCAATGAATGGCTACTGATGTGTCAAGACCACCGCTATAAGCTAAAACTACTTTTTCTTTCATTACAAACCTCCTGAGTCCTGATCAAAATTACCATGGAGAAAATTGCTAATCTGAGACTTCACCCCCTCATACTCCCAGGTGTAGGCATGTCCTGGAGCACCAATATAACCCAGAATTTTTCCTGAATTGTTGCCAGATAATCCCAGTAAACTTTCTAAATTAACCCTGATAATGGTAAAAAAATCACCGCTACTAAAAGTATCCGGATAAATACCATTGTCAGTAATTACCAATGCCTGTTCCGAAGATGTGGCAGGATACCAGAACGAGGGTCCGGTCTCGATATAGAAAACCTGAGGATTATCTTCTAACAAGCGGCGCGCCTCTTCACAAATAGCCGCACCATTGCTCTCACCAGCAAGGACTATATTTAGCTCTGGTATCTCATTCGTAAGAAATTCAACCCTTATGGCCAATTCCTCAGCCTTTAGAGAAGAAAGGCCAAGAATTTCAGATATCTCACCAATGCAGCCGCTAAGGCTACTGGCCGTCCGCCGATAATCAAAGGAGGTAGAGCGATAGCCAAGCTCTCCCAGATAATCTTCAATGCCATCTATTATACTCATCCATCCGAAAGATTCACTGACCGAGCTCCACCCCCATCCTCCGGAATTAAATATGATGACCACCTGGCTACCCGCTGCCCAAAGATAACTGCCGAGCATATCCTGAGCTAAGGATTGGACTTTATCAAAGTTATCGTTAAAAAAATCGCTAGCGATTTGGTAGGCGGCAGTTACCACCGTCTCCGGGATAGCATCAATATTACTTGCATCCAATTTCTCATCCCAATGGCCAACAAGGTATAGACTCCCTGGCTCATAGGGTGAAGGAGAGAAAATAACTGCTATTGTTCCTATGGCAAGCAGGCATAAAATAGCCTTCTCAATCCCTGTCAAAAAGTTTCCTCCTTACTCGAGAGCACACTTTCCAATATAGATAGCCCCTGGTCGAGCTCCTCTCGGCTGATGGTTAATGGAGGCATAAAACGCAACGTGTTAGCTTTTACACTGTTAACTAGAAGACCGGCTTCCAGGCAATTCATAGTAACCCTACGGGCAATATCAGAATCAAATTCCAGAGCAAGCAAGAGACCGAGACCTCTAACATCACTAATAAACGAAAATCTCGATTTAAGAGCCTCCAGTCTCACTTTGAAGTACCGACCTTTTTCAGCCACCCCCTGAGGCACGTTATTATCTATAATGAACTTAAGAGCAGCATACCCAGCAGCGGAGCTCACCGGGTTGCCACCGAATGTTGAACCATGTTCGCCAATTTTAAAGCAGGAACAATTCTCCTTGGCCATGACAGCGCCGATAGGAAGCCCTCCAGCCAGGCCCTTGGCTAAAGTCAGAATATCGGGTTCAATACCAAACTGTTCGTAGGCAAACAGAGTGCCAGTGCGCCCCATGCCCGTCTGGACCTCATCAAGAATAAGAAGTATACCATTCTCATCACAAAGCCTTCTGACCTTCATTAGATAATCAGGATGGGGGACGATAACCCCATGTTCTCCCTGAATAGGCTCGAGCATTACAGCACAGACTGTTCTATCAACCACCTCTTTTAAGGCATCAATATCATCATAAGGAACATGTAGAAAACCGAATGGCAATGGGGTATAGGGAGACTGAAACTTAGCTTGCCCCGTAGCCGCAGTCATCGCTAAAGTACGGCCGTGAAATGAGCCCAGGGCAGTGATAATGCGGTAGGCACCACCCAGCCTGAGCTTACCGTAACGACGTGCCAGCTTAACTGCCCCTTCATTAGCTTCAGCACCACTATTGGCCAAAAATGCCTTATTAAGACAGGAATTTTTCACAAGAAGTTCGGCCAGCTTTAGCTGAGGTATGGTGTAGTAACTGTTAGAGACCTGGATAAGTGTCTTTAATTGCTCGGTGGCTGCTTCAACTACTACCTCGGGGCAATGCCCCAGGCTACAGGTTGCCCAGCCACCAACAAAGTCAATGTACTCTTTACCCTGCTCAT
Source organism: Dehalococcoidia bacterium UBA4087 (assembly GCA_002382615.1). Lineage (GTDB taxonomy): Bacteria > Chloroflexota > Dehalococcoidia > Dehalococcoidales > UBA4087 > UBA4087. The sequence continues at coordinate 35,272 of DFYH01000024.1, read as the reverse complement.
CCCAGACCTTTGAACCCTTACCGCGAACAATAACCAGTGGTAGGCGATCAAAGACTGGCATGTAATATTCTTTCTCAATGCTCTTCCAATCTTCCAACGGCCTCTCCTTTAATAACAGTGCCCGACCCTTCCCCTTCTACCCAATCAAGCAGTGCATGAGGTCTTTTGCCATTAGTAATAATACAAGTAGTCCCCTTAGCCGCCGCCCTAAGACAAGCCTTGAGCTTGGGTATCATACCACCGAAGGCCACCCCAGAGTCGATAAGTCCCATCAGTTCTCCTGATGAAAGCTCCTTCATCAGAGAGCCACGTTTATCAGAGATACCCTCAACGTCAGTTAAAAAAATAAGCTTTCTGGCTCCAATAGCATAAGCAATCTCCCCAGCGACAGCATCGCCATTGATATTCAAAAGCAAAGGGTCAGATTTTTCCCCACTAAACTTTAGAAGGCTAACTGGAGAGATAACAGGGATCATGTTTGCCTCAAGCAATAAAGAAAGCACCCCTGGCTCTACTCTTACCACATCACCCAGATAACCCATCTCCGGAGACCTGACTTTTCCTTGAATAAGACCACCATCAACACCGCTTAAGCCAACTGCCCTAGCACCCTTGGCCAGAATAGCTGCAGTTATTTCCTTATTGACTAACCCGGCAAGTACTGCAGTGACTACCTCAAGGGCTTGCCTATCAGTAATACGCTCACCATCAGAAAAATCTATCTTAAGCCCAAGTCTTCTCATCCATTCCGTAACCATATTAGCCCCGCCGTGAACGATGATGAGAGGTTTACCTTTACTGGCCAGGAAGGCAATATCTTCAATAGTGGTATCTTTGTCCCTAAAGATGGAGCCGCCTATTTTAACGACAGCCGACTCTTCTAATTTGCCCATAATTTTCTATGTAGTGTATTCGCTGTTAATGGTAACATATTCCTCGGATAGGTCGCAGCCCCACCCTTTGGCCTGACCGTCTCCAAGACCAAGGTCAATCTCAATCATTACTTCACTAGACCGAAGAGCCATAGTCAAAACGTCAGGGTCAAAGCTAAGAGGAGCTCCTTTACGAAAGACAGGTATGCCACCTAAGCTCAAATTTAGCTTATCAATAGAAAAAATGGCGTCGCTTTTGCCCAGTGCTACAAGAATCCTACCCCAATTCGGGTCGCCGCCATGAATGGCCGCTTTAACCAAATATGATGATGCTATCGCCTTTGAGGCTAATTTTGCCTGCTGATGGCTAGCTGCCCCCCTGACCACAACGCTTAATAACCTGGTTGCCCCTTCACCATCTCTGGCAATTGCTCTGGCCAGGTAAGTGCAAACTTTAGTTAGGTTATCTCTAAAATCTTCAAAATTAGATAAATTTATCTTCTTCCCAGAAAGCCCATTAGCCAGGAGTATAACCATATCATTAGAGCTAGTATCGCCGTCTACAGTGACCATGTTAAAGGAACAGTCAACCGCTTCTTTCAAAGCACGGGGGGCCAGATTCACTTCAATATCGGCATCAGTGGTCAGAAAGCAAAGCATAGTGCCTAAATTAGGATGAATCATGCCCGATCCTTTAGCTACACCACCAATAGTGTAACCAGAGGCTCTAACCGCCACATCCTTGGGAATAGTATCAGTGGTCATCATTGCCCTGGCGAGCTCATGACCTCTGTCCCGGGATAAGGTTAAATTATCAAGTCCCGAAACAAGCAAATCCACAGGCAACCTTCGTCCAATAATGCCAGTACTGGCAACAAGTACCTCTTCGGGCAATATTCCCAGATTTTTGCTAACTGCTTCAGTTACTTTAAGGGCATCTGAGAGCCCATCTTTCCCAGTACCGGCATTAGCACAGCCGCTGTTGACTACGATTGTCCTTGCATTTCCGGACGGTAGTCTTTCCATAGAGATTAAAACAGGAGCAGCTTTAAATTTATTCTGAGTGAAAAGCCCAACCGCATGGCATGGAGCCTCTGAAAATAGCAATCCAAGGTCAAGATTATATCTGGGCCTGCTACTTATACCAGACCAAACAGCTCCAGCTAGAAAACCTGGCGGGCTTGTTATAGTACCGCCGGGTAAAAATTGGCCGGCCATCAAAGTTTCTGAGAATATTTGGCCAAGAGTATCACCTTGGACCTACCACTGGACAAACATAGGCATAATAACATGTACATAATTATCTGAACTCACTGGACGAATGACACCCGGGCTTGTGGGGCTAATTATCTCCAGTGACACTTCGGTTTCTTTAATAACACTTAGGACATCAATAAGATACTTACCATTAAAAGCTATCTTAGCTTCTTCGCCCTGAACCATGCCGTCAAGCTCGCTGACATTATCGCCTAATTCCTCAGAGCGGGCAGAGATGCTAAGCTTTCCGGGGGATAGCTCGCCACCCGGACTTACAACCAGGCGTACAATACCACTGCTGTCTCTAGCAAAAATAGCTGCTGTCTTGACAGCTTTTAAGAAATGAGAGGTATCAACCACAACCCGGGTATTTGATTTATCAGGAATGAGTTGCTCGTAGCGGGGAAAGGAACCCTGGATTAATTGAGAAAAGATTTCCAGATCCTTCATACGGAAGAGCACCTGACCCTTGATCGGGTCAAGCGTAATGTCAACAGTCTCTTCTGAATCAGCAGCCGAACGGTTGACCTCAGCAAGAGTCTTAGCCGGTATGATAGCCGCCACCTTAGAAGGAACAGGTGTAAGTAAAGAAAGCCGGTAAACTGCCAGCCGGAAACCGTCAGCCGCCGCCAGTGTTAACCTCTCGCCATCAAGCTCGGTGTAAACACCGGTAAGTACTGGCCTGGACTCATCACTGGCAGTAGCAAAAATTACCTGCCCGATACCCTGCTTTAAGGCTCCCGCCTCCACCCTGGTAGTAATGCCATCCTCAATCCGTGGGATAGGAGGAAACTCTTTAGCATCAACCCCGCTGATGCGGGCTTCAAACCGAGCACACTTTATCTCCAGAGATTTCTTTTTAGCCGGCACGGTAAGTTCAATCTTGTCATTGGGCAATACGGCGATAAACTCACTCAAAAGGCGAGCTGGTACGGTGATCTCGCCTTCCTCTTCCACCTTTGCCCCGGTCCAACATGTAATAGCCATCTCAAGGTTGGTGGCTACCACCTTAAGACGCCCCTGATCGGTGGCCAGAAGAAGATTACCGGTTATTGGAAGAGTAGTTCTGGTAGCAGCTACCCGGCTAACAATCCCCAGCCCTTTATTAAGATTTTCCTGAAGACAGGTCAGCTTCATAAATTGCCCTCCTCATTGTGGTAAGGGGTAGTATATAATAACTATCTACCCTTCTCAAGAAGCTTAATCAAGAATTCCCTGGCTTTTCTGGACGCCTTGCCTCTATGACTGTAAAGGTTCTTAAGCTCAATAGGCAGTTCAGCAATCGTTTTGCCGAGCTCGGGAAGATAAAAGACAGGATCGTAACCAAATCCATCTACACCTCGGGGCTCAAAAGCGATGAAACCTTCGCAATCGCCATCAAAAAGATAGGTACTACCACAGGGTAAGGCAAGGGCAATAACACAGACAAACCGTGCCTGGCGCTCTTCCCATGGAATATCTATCATCTGCCTTAATAAAAAGTCTACCCTTTCTTTATCATCCAGAACTAGACCGCCGTAACGGGCTGAGATAACGCCCGGGGCACCGCCCAGGGCGTTAACCTCAAGACCAGAATCATCTGCCAGAGTCAAAAACCCAGTTTTTTCGGCCCAATAATTAGACTTAAGCCTGGCATTCTCCGCAAAATTCACCTCCCCCTCCTCAGGACCGCCACTAAGACCAAGCTTAGCTAGTGTCACCATTTCAAAAATAGGATCATTCAAAAGACTCTGGTATTCTTTAATCTTACCAGGGTTGCTAGTCGCCAGAAGAAGCTTCATAAGGGTTCAAATCTTTGAGCCAGCCTTTTCATGACACTAGACATTGTGGTGTATTCCATTTCATCAAGAGGCAAACGGTGCGGCTCGAAAGGCCCCTGGGCACGCATCGCTTCAGCAAGGTCGTTGGCCTGTTTACGGGCAGGGTCAAAAGACTTATCAGCAAACATATCTCTGGGGCCAATTAACTTGCCATCGGCTAATTGAAAACCCAGCGCCACCACTCTCGGCGGCCCATCAAAGCGCGCCGGAGTACTATCGGCAACACTAACTGGCATCAGCGGCCCATTGTGCGAACCTCTCATCCAGCCCTCAACTATAATAGCCTTAGAGAAAGGCTCTAACACTTCGCCAACAGCCGGGAATATGCCCTGGCAACGTACCACACAGACAGGATCATCTTTACCAACATAACGCCCGGCTATAAGACTTAGCCTCTGAGTCGAGGTAACAGCGGCAATCTCTCCAGTTTCCCCATGATAAACTGCCTTCACCGTAAACCTCGACGGGGCTCCAATAAAGACTAGAAGGTCATATATTTCCTCAGGAGCTTTAAAGAGTATTTTCTTATGTTCTTTAACATCGAGGACTTCAAAGGAAAACCCATGGTGCATATTTTCAGCAATCACCAGGCCAGCAGTATTGAATGGGTCGGCGAACATTTTATACAAAGGCAAATTCCATGCACCCGACGAGGTCTTATCCGCCATAAATATAATCACCGGTTCTGATATTCTTTCCTCTATCTCCATCTCAGCTACCCCTGGTCCCATGCCCTTAACATTACCCGAAAAAGCATCGCTTAAGAGGTCCTGCCCAGCACCGTAAAGCTTCATCTTCTGAGCGAGCTTAGTACAGGCAACAAAGGTATCCCACGCCATGCCATGTATTTCCTGGCTATCCACACCACGCTGGTGCGTCATAATAAGCTCTAGGTCATCACCACATTTAGAAACATGATAATCTAGAAGCAGCCCACTGGTCCTGGCCCTGCTAAGATGTTTTTCAGCTTCAACTAGAAGATCGGGGTGAGAATCGGAGTGACCAACATAACCGCCAACGTCAGCTTTTATAATACTGATGGTAACCTTCATTAAAACCTCCTAACTAATATTCGATGCCCTTCCGGGCACCTATGCCATTATAAAAGGGATGCTTAATTGATACCAGCTCGGTAACCAGGTCAGCAATCTCAACTACTCCGGGGCAGGCATGCCTCCCAGTGAGAATAACATTTGTCCGGCAAGGTTTTTTCTTCATAAGTGATAAGAGCTCCTCTTCGCTAACAAGGCCAAGCTCAATAGCCACATTGATTTCATCAAGAACCACCAGATCATATTCACCACTAAGCACCGCAGAACTGGCAGCAGAAAATGTTTTGGTGACTTGCTTTTTCAATTCCGGTGTCACGTTAGACTGATTGACCCACCCCTTCTGACCAGAAGTGATAACGGTTGCCCCGGAAAGAGAGGAGAGAGCCTCTATCTCGCCATGAGCAAAATCATCTCCTTTAAGGAAAAACGCCAAATAGACCTTAAGGCCATGCCCCAGGGCACGAACTGCCGTACCTACGGCTGCTGTTGTTTTCCCCTTGCCATCACCGGTAAAAACGATGATAAGCCCTCGACGATCAGGGCAAAGGTTTCTCTCATCTATCAACTATCAAACCCCGCAAGTCGCCAGTCGCTAAAGTTTAGAGTGAGGAAAATTTAATGTCAACTTTGAAATTACCCCAGCTAGGACCTAAAATGACGGGGTGAAGATTGTTCGCTTCTTATTTCAAGGAACACCTGGTTACGGCCTGGACCTAGGTGAAAATATCCTAAAAATAACAGGAGACCCTTTCTCTGAACTCAGGTTCACTGATATATCTATCCCCAAAAAAGATGTTAAGATGCTCGCGCCTTGCTACCCTTCAAAGGTTGTTGGAGTAGGACTCAATTACCGAAGGCACGCCGAGGAACTGCGCTCAGAAACACCTGACACCCCCCTTATATTTCTAAAACCTTCCACGGCGGTCATCGGGCCAGATGAAAATATCATCTACCCCAAGCTTTCGAAGAGGGTTGATTACGAAGGTGAGCTGGCAGTAGTGATAAAAAGGAGGGCATCTAAAGTAGCTATAGCTGAGGCTGATGACTATATTCTTGGTTATACTTGTTTTAATGACGTAACCGCTAGGGACCTTCAGGAGAAAGATGGCCAGTGGACGAGAGCCAAAGGTTTCGATAGCTTTGCCCCTGTGGGACCATGCATCGAGACCGAGCTTGAAGCAGGGAAGGTTACCATAGAAACCTTTGTCAACGGCGAACTTAGACAAAAGGGTAACACTGCTGATTTGATTCATACCGTTCCTGAGCTAGTAAGCTACATATCTCAGATAATGACTCTCCTCCCAGGAGATGTTATCGCTACCGGCACCCCAGCTGGTATAGACGAGCTACACTCTGGAGATACTGTAGAAGTAAAAATAGCCCAAATAGGTAGCCTGAGAAACTTAGTGGTAAGCCAACCCTAGATAGCTCTACAGACTGGTGGAGGCTCTTCATCACCTACCGGCGGAAGAACAGCCTTAGCTTCAACTTCCGGCAGGCCACAAAACCCCAAGGCCCCCCTCAAAAACTCAAGGCTGGCCTCATACTCAGGATTGACACACCAGTCAACGCCAAGCTTTTTCAGTTCACCGGCCTCTTTATCGTTCTCGACTCGAGCCAGGATCTTAATCCTAGGGTTCATTATCCGAGCTGCCTTAACCAGTGTTGTTACACCTGAGGTATCGGGGATAGTAATAATCAAAAGGTCAAGTTTACTCAGATTAAGTTTGCTCAGGAAATGCACATTGGTAACATCACCATAGATGGCCGGTATACCCTTTCGACGCGCCTCGGAAATTTGCTCCGGGTCTATATCAACAATAAGAACCGGCGTTCCTGCTCTTAGCAGGCCCTGAGCAACACTCCTTCCGGTACGTCCATAACCAGCTATAAGTACCCTGGCAGTGTGTTCTGATGATGGGCTATCAGCCACAACTTTTATCTCAACAGGACGCACCGCCTTTGTAGACAGCCGCGACGCCAGGCTGAGTGACAAAGGAGTAAGTATCATAGTTATAATAGCTGATGCGACAATCAAGGAGTAGAAGCTACCTGAGACAAGCCCGCTATTTAGACCGTCCTGCGCCAGGATAAAACCAAACTCACCAACCTGCAGAAGACCTGCCCCACTAAGAAGAGCGATCCTCTGGCTATAACCAAAAAGGCGCACCACTCCGAATACAACTGCCATCTTTATAAAGATAATAACCATGACAAGCACAATTAGAGTGGGCCAGATCTCTGCCAGAGCCCCAGGGTCAAAAAGCATCCCTAAAGAAATAAAGAAGAGCGAAGAAAAAACATCACGAAGAGGAGTAACCTCAGCTAAGGCCTGGTTAGCAAATGCGGTCTTACGAAGGACAAGGCCAACCAAAAAGGCGCCAAAGACCATCGAAAGGCCAAGAATCTGCGTAGCTATGGCAGCTCCTATGGAGATGACCAGAACAACCAGAAGAAAAATTTCTCTGGACCGAACACCACCGATACGGCCCATAAGCCAGGGCAGGACCCATACACCAAGAGCAATGGCCAGGCCCGAGAAAGCGATCACCTTTCCAGCAGTTAAAGCAAGGTTACCCAAGATATCCTGCCCCGAACCACCAAGCGCGGAGACAACGACCGTCATTAGGACAACAGCTATATCCTGAAGAATAAGAATGGCAATCATAATACGGCCATGTATAGAAGAAATCTCTCCCCGCTCCATCAAAAGCTTAAAGCAGATCGCCGTGCTGCTGAGGGAGATGACCATGCCGAAAAGAATAGACTGCTCAACCGGCCAGCGGAACAAGAAAAACCCGGCCAAGAAGCCCAGAAGTAGCGTCAGCATAATCTGGGCCACACCACCCCACAACCCAACTCGACCCACATGCCTCAACTGGTCAACAGAGACTTCAAGACCAAGGGTGAACATAAGCAAAGCAACTCCAATGGTAGCGGCTGCCTCTACCATGCCGAGGTCGCTGATGATCCCCATGGTGTAAGGTCCTATCAGCACCCCAACCAGCAGGTACCCTAAGATAACTGGCTGTCTCAACCTGTGGGCAACCATGCCGCCCACGAGAGCCGCCGCCAGAAGGATGCCTATCTCAATAACAAGTGTTTCCCCGTTCATAAGTAGTCCCTAAATCAATAATTTTACCATTTAGTGTTAAAGTGTTCTCCCTAAGTCACAAGGTAGGAGTCGAACAGAAGATGTGATAGTACCCGTAACGATAATCATTTAAGGCAAAGTCCCGGGAGACCTTTTAGTTCCCCAAAAACACACACTGGCCAGTTAACCCGGTCGGGTTATGGAGCAGCTTAGCCTACTTAGTAGCCTGATTAAATTACCGAGGTTTTATTTCCTTCTTTTTGCCTTCTTCATCCAGGGCCACGAAAGTAATTCTGGTCTCAAACAGGACTTCATCTACTCGGCCTGCATTTCGGGTACCAAAAGCTTTTACATTGTACTGTACCGAGGTTTTCCCCAGGTGACCTCTGGTTATTGAGAATCTAATAATCTCGCCCAAGCTTACCGGTTTTCTAAAAACAACATTATCCAGAGCAATAGTCACAAAATTATACCCTGGAAATTCTTGATTGACAGTGATGTAAGATAATTCATCTATCCATTTCAGCATGTTTCCTCCAAAGAGGTAGCCATAGTGGCTTAGATGTTCAGGCAAAATCAATTTGTAATGATCCATGAGCCGAGATTTTAGCATGGGGATCCTGAAACTTCAAAGATGCTATTCGCCGGGATAATATCGGCAGACCAGGAGATCCTCAACAAGCCCGTTGAAGAAAGCCGCGCTTGCCCGTTGATATAGCGGAGCCTGAAGGAAAAGCCCTTATTTTGCCCGGCACAATATGCAAGGCCTATAATCTATGCATGGCAAAAGAAGATCTTTCCCTTGTCTATGACCGAGACATGATAGATGCAAGAGTGGCCACTCTTGCCACAGAGATCACCAGGGAATATAAGAACCTTAACCCCATCTTGATATCTGTCCTCAAAGGATCGGTCATATTTTTCTCCGACCTAATCCGTAGGCTAGATTTCGGAATCGAACTCGATTTTATCCGCTTGGCAAGTTATGGACCTCATACTAAAACCAGTGGCGAAGTAAATATTATTTATGATGTGACGCTAGATATAGAAGGCCGCCATGTATTACTGGTAGAAGATATTATTGATACTGGGCTTACTGTAAAAAAGGCACTGGACCACCTCAACAAAAGAGGACCAGCCTCGATAAAATTATGTGTGCTGATAGATAAGCCGTGGCAACGACTCACGCCAGTTGAAGCAGCATATACTGGTTTTACTGCCCCTGACCGATTTTTGGTTGGTTATGGCTTAGACTATGCCGAGCGCTATCGCAATCTACCGGAGATATATGCCCTTGAGAAATAATGTTCTTAAAAATATTATTGAGGTAGCCCGCGGCCAGGCACCGGCCGATCTTCTTCTTAAGCATGCCAGAATAATAAATGTCTTCACTGGCGAAGTAGAGAAAGGAAATGTCGCCCTATCCGGTGGCCGAATAGCTGGAGTTGGCGAGTACTATAAAGCCAAAGAGGTTATAGATTTAGATGGGCAGTATCTATCGCCGGCCTTCATCAATGGTCATACCCATATCGAAAGTTCACTTCTCGACATAGACCGGTACGCCTCTGTGATCATACCTCATGGCACACTCGGTGTAATAAGCGACCTTCACGAGATAGCCAATGTCCTGGGCATTAGCGGTATCCGTTACATACTTGACCGCGCCCGCCGGTTGCCTTTCGACTTCTTCTTAATGGCCCCATCATGCGTTCCTTCAAGCCATCTGGAGTCATCAGGCGCAAGACTGGAAGCGGGCGATATAAAAAAGCTGCTGCGCCTCAAGAACTGCCTGGGCTTGGGCGAGGTAATGAACTATCCCGGCATTATAGAAGGCAACCAAGACATTCTGGCTAAAATTACCATAGCCTCAAAGAAACTAATTGATGGCCATGCCCCTAGCTTAAGAGGAGAAAAGCTTAATGCCTACTTGAGCGCCGGCATTTACTCAGATCATGAATCAACCGGCTTGGCCGAAGCTAAAGAAAAACTCTCGCGAGGTATGTTTATCATGATCAGAGAAGGCTCATCGGAGAAAAATCTGGAGACCATCCTGCCTTTAGTAAATGACTATAACGAGCGGCGCTTTTTCTTTGTTGTTGATGATCGTAACCCGATGGATCTAGTAGAAGATGGAGATATCGACGCTGTGGTACGTCACTCCATAGCTATCGGCCTTAGTCCAATAAAGGCTATACAGATGGCTACTATAAACCCGGCTGAGTATTTCGGCCTGAGGAAAATGGGCGCTATAGCACCCGGCTACCAGGCTAACCTGATAGTCATCTCCGACTTAATAAATGTGACTATTGACAAAGTATTCTATAAGGCAAGACTCACTGCTGAACATGGAATGATGATAACCAACTTTGGCCAAGCTAAGAATGACATACCGCCAAGTATGAATATCAGACCATTCCCCATAGAGGCTCTCAGGCTTAAGGCCAAGGGTGAGTCTATGCTCGTAATTGAGATCATCCCTGGCCAGATAGTAACCCGCAAGGTAATAGAGAAAGTTAAAACAGATGACGGGATGGTTATAAGTGATACCGAAAACGATCTTCTAAAACTCGTAGTAGTAGAAAGACATCACTCTACGGGGAATATTGGTTTGGGTATGGTAAGAGGTTTTAATCTTAAGAAAGGAGCCTTGGTCTCCTCTATAGCCCATGATGCTCACAACATCATCGCTGTCGGGACTAATGACGCCGATATCTATCAGGGTATCAAAGAAGTGGAAAGAATAGGTGGCGGGCTGGCTGTGGTAGCTGATGGAAAAATTGAAGCATCACTTGCTCTGCCAGTAGCAGGGCTTCTTTCCAGAGAGCCAGCCAAAGAAGTAGCTAAAAAATACACCCGCCTTGAGAGAGTAGCCTCTATATTTGGGTCTACCCTTACCTCGCCTTTTAGCACCTTATCTTTCCTCGCCCTGCCAGTTATACCTGAAATCAGACTTACCGACCGTGGGCTAGTTGATGTAAACGCTTTTAAAATAATCTCTTAAGAGAAGGCTTTTGATGATGAAAGCCATTTTGAGGATGGCTATTCAGCCACTTGCGGAAAAGCTCCAGTGTCTCTTTGTCACTTAAATCATACCACTGGCTATAATAATCAGAAATATAGAAGACCGGCTCATTCACAACAAGAGAGGTGACAAGTTTAGTTTCCTTTTCAACCTGCCAAGCTGCTTTCTCCCAGGCTACTGGTACTGCGGCAATTATTTCTCGAGGTTCTCTATACTCCAGCGACTTAATAGCCGCCAGCATGGTATAACCTGAAGCCAGGCCATCGTCAACAATAATAACTGTTTTATCCGTAATAGACGGCAATGGTCTATTCCCCCGATATAAAAGGCTTCTTTCCTTTATCTCTTTTTTGACCTTCTCAATCTGATAGTGTATTTGGTCTTCGGTGAGTCTATATTTTTCGACCATATTGTCATTAAGAATAACTGAACCATTATCAGCGATTGCCCCAAAACCACCCTCGGGACTTAGTGGTAAAGGTATTTTTCTTGAGATTATAAGATCAAGGTCAGCACCAAGCGCATTGGCCACAGATATAGCTACCGGTAGCCCTCCATTGGGTATGGCCAGGACCATAATTGAATCACCGCTTAAATCAACCAACTTTTCAGCTAGCCTGGCCCCAGCCTCACTACGACTTTTAAAGAGAGGTTCCTTCATCCCTGGCCATCTCCTCCAAAATAAGATTCTGAGCATAATCAAGAATAATTTTTGAACGCTTTGGCTCTGCCTCCTTGTTATCAAGATAAGTCTTGAGGACCTCGAGTGGTGTTAATGACTCAACCAGAGGCAGATGAGCTGGCCTTTTCTTTCGGATGATTTCCCTGCTTAAGGTAAAGTAATGGGCTTCTTTAAGAAGCCCTAGGATTTCATCCTCCCTCAGGAAATGAAGTAGGTGTTCTGGAATAACAAGATGAAGACGAACAATATTACCGGCTACTTCCTTTGCTCTAATAGTCTGGATTATGGTAGCTGTTGGGTCTTCATCCCAATCCTTTATTTCAACCTTAACGGAGATAAACTCTCGTCCCTTAAGAGGCTGGAAAGATGCCCTCGTCTGCCGACGACCATTCTCCTTGCTAATCTCAACCAAATAAAAACCTTTGGTGTCGCCCTCGTCGCCAAAATCAAGCTTTCCCAAACTGCCAGAGTATACCACTGGCGGGTCCTGGTAAAGCATTTGATGGCGGTGGATGTGACCCAGAGCAACATAATCGAAAGCCGGCAGAGCTACATTACTCAAAAGTAATGTATGGTCCTGGCCTAAAACCATACCCTTCTCTGACCCAATCTGAGCCCCGCTTACCCACAAATGAGCCGCCAGCACGGCCGGATAATCCTTCTGGACTCTCTGGGCCAAGCTATTTATAGTTCGGGCCAGGTTATCCTCTATCTTCCGATTCAATGCCTCAAAACTGAGGGCGGTGTTTTCTTCCCTGGAAAGAAGGACACTCTTCCTTGGCCAAGGAAGAGTTGCTACCTGAACCACACCACTTTTTGTTTTAATGAGATAGACATCTGGATGACTGGCAACATAGACATTGCCAACTGCCAGGGTATCATAGATTTCAAGTGTGTTGGCCTTCCCCTCAGCATTAGGTAAGTCATGATTGCCAACAAGAAGGATCACCGGGATGCCACCTTTGGCCAAACTGTTGATGCGTTTAGCAAACTCTCGCTGCAGTGTCTGACTGGGGTTGCGGTTTTTGTAAGCATCGCCGCAAAAGATAACAACGTCAACATCTTCTTCTAAGGCACGGTTAACCAGCTGATCAAAAAGACTTAGAAATTCAGTGACCCGGCTGGATAGGCCGCTTGAAGAGTCTATTCGCCCATAACTTTCAACACCCAGATGAAGATCAGCAAAATGAATAAGTTTCATATTAAAACCCAAGCCAATAGGTAGACCCTTCGGGTAGAACGTCGAAAGGTTCGCCTGAAAACTTGGCGTCAAGGACATCTTTAAGCTTAGATATAGGCGTCCTGAGCTGCCTCATAGTGTCACGATCTCTTATAGTAGCCATATTATCTTCAAGTGATTGAAAATCGACAGTAATATCAAACGGTGTGCCGATCTCATCCTGGCGTCGGTATCGACGTCCGATGCTCTGAGATTCATCATAAGTTACCATCAGATTCTTCTTAAGTTCGCCATAAACATTCCGGGCCAGCTCTGCCAAAGGTGCCTTTCGGCTTAAGGGTAAAACAGCCGCTTGATAAGACGCCAGCTTTGGACTAAGCCGAAGAACAACTCTTTCTTCGCCGTTCTCATCTATTTCTTCATCGTAAGCATCGCATAACAAAGCCAAGAAAGAGCGGTCAACGCCAGCTGACGGTTCAATCACATAGGGGATATAGTGCTCATTTGTTTCATCATCGAAATATTCAAGGCTCTTACCGCTAAATTCACTGTGGCGCTTTAAATCATAATCGGTACGGCTGGCAATACCTTCAAGCTCCGCCCAACCCATAGGGAAGAGATACTCAATATCATAACAATCCTTAGCATAATGTGATAATTCATCAGGACCGTGGCGCCTCAGTCTAAGATTTTCCTTCTTGATGCCCAAGTTTACATACCAGCTAAACCTCTGATCAAGCCAATAATTAAGCCACTTCTCATCGCTTCCTGGCGGAATAAAAAACTCCATTTCCATCTGCTCAAATTCGCGACTGCGAAAAATGAAGTTACCTGTGGTTATCTCATTGCGAAAAGATTTACCTATCTGGGCAATACCCAGAGGTAATCTTTTTCTGGTTGTGTTAATGATATTATCAAAATTAACGAAAATACCCTGAGCCGTCTCAGGGCGAAGATAAATTGTACCAGCCTCATCCTCAACAGGGCCGATAAATGTCTTAAACATGAGGTTAAACATCTTAGCCGGAGTTAGCTCCCCACCACACGCAGGGCAAGTAGATGTGACCTGATCGGCTCGCCACCTGCGGTTGCAGGATTTACACTCAACCAAAGGGTCGGTAAAGTTACTGATATGGCCACTGGCTTCCCAGACCTTTGAATTCATCAAAATGGCACTGTCCAGTCCCACCACATCATCCCTCTGACGCACCATATCACGCCACCACATCTCCTTGATATTTCGTTTGAGTTCAACACCAAGGGGGCCGTAATCCCATACACCAGAAATACCGCCATATATATCACTGGATGGAAATACAAATCCCCGCTTCTGGCAAAGCGAGGTTATTTTCTCCAGATTTACTTTTCGTTCTTCCAATTTTTCTTCCTTTACGCCCGGTGCATAGACCGAGAAAATAAAATAATCAAAATAGCTGTCCCTATAACGATGATACCGATAGTGATTGGCCACACCGGCAGGGGGTTGGTATGGTAAATATTATAACTAAACATATTAGCCGCCAAAAATAATACCAGAGTCTGCGGCAGAGCAGGCATACCAACCAAAATGGTTGCCATTCTCTCAGCACGCTTGTCATCAACACGCCTTAATACCCGGCTCATGAGAAGGCCAACCACTACCGCCAAAAGTAGAAACAATGTCTGAGACCCAAGGATAATGCCCAGAACAACACCACGGCCAAGCCAGGCGTCAGGTGTGCCATCAGCAGAAAAGCGATAGGCCACATCCGACGGCAAAAGATGATAAAAATAAATAGAGGCCAAGCTCAACAGAAAGAGTGCTAGCGGCCAGGCTATGGCCCGCCATAAAAAATTTGTTTTACTAGGCATTTGTTGTTGAGAAATAATTGGCCCCTTAACGGGAGATGAGGAATCACTAAATTTAAGCATCAAGTTTAGACAAAACATTACCAGCTCCCGAGCAGGATGTCAAAAGCCATATGCTATGTTAGAATTAAAGCCAATGTTAATTAAGAGAATAGTCGTAGGTCCCCTTGAAACCAATTGCTATATAGTGGCCGACTCCTCGGGGAGAGGAGTAATCATTGATCCCGGTGCCGATGACCAGCTTATATTAAATGAGGCTAGCCAGTTTGATATCAAGATGATTTTACTGACTCATGGTCATGCAGACCACATCTCAGCTCTAAAAAAGGTAAGGGAAGTGACCAGAGCTCCGTTTGCCATTCATCCTCTAGACGTATCACTTCTGGGGCCTAAAAGCCTAAACTATGTCATTAATCCAAATTTTTCACCACTTCCTCCACCAGACAAACTTCTGGTGGATAATGACGAAATAAATATTGGCGAACTTATAATAAAGGCCCTACATACTCCTGGACATAGCCCCGGAAGCTCGTGCTTCTTGATTAATAATGCGCTCTTTAGCGGCGATACTTTATTCTACCTCGGTATAGGAAGGATTGATCTTGGCGGTGATTTTAGTATGCTAATTGACAGCATCAAGAACAAACTAATGATCCTAGCTGACGATATAAAAGTTTACCCCGGCCACGGCCCGGAGACTACTATAGGGACGGAGCGCCGGGGTAACCCTTTTCTTTCCTCTATTATATAAGACCAGCAAACCCAGCCAGTAAGGGAGCCAAGATAAGAGCAACAATCGAAGCTAGCTTTATCATAATATTAAGAGACGGTCCGGCAGTGTCCTTCATGGGATCGCCGACGGTGTCTCCGATAACGGCTGCTTTGTGAGCTTCAGAACCTTTGCCGCCATAAGCACCTGCTTCAATCCACTTCTTGGCGTTGTCCCATGCGCCGCCAGCATTAGAAAAAGTTACCGCCAGGATAAATCCGGTTATAACAGAACCGGCAAGAAAGCCCCCTAAGGCTTCTGGGCCAAAGATAAAACCAACAATTACTGGAGAAAGTATAGTAATAAGGCCCGGGGCTATCATCCTTTTGATGGCATCTCGCGTGCATATATCAACGCAGCGGGCATAATCTGGTTTAGCCTTTCCCTCCATCAAACCAGGGATTTCCTTAAATTGACGGCGTACCTCATTGACAATAGAGAAGCTTGCCTGGCCCACGGCATTTAAAGCCAGCGCAGAGAACACCGCCGGCAACAACGCACCAAGGAAAAGACCGGCAATAACACCAGCATCAAGAAGGGTTATAGCAGCCACGTCTATATTCGCTGCCTGCGTATAAGATAAAAGGAGCGCCAGGGCGGTAAGAGCGGCCGAGCCAATAGCAAAGCCTTTCCCCGTGGCGGCGGTAGTATTACCCAGAGAGTCAAGGGCATCCGTTTTCTGCCTTACATCCTCGGGTAGTTCAGCCATTTCAGCTATCCCTCCGGCGTTGTCAGCCACCGGGCCATAAGCATCAGTGGCATCCTGCACACCTAAGGTGGCCAGCATACCCACAGCGGCTATGGCCACACCGTAGAAATCGGCAAACTTATAGGCCAGGATAACAGCAACAGCCATCAGAATAACAGGAATCGCTGTGCTCATCAGGCCGTTAGCAAAACCTCTGGTTATAACCGTCCCTCCACCGGTCTGGGCTGCTTCGGCAATATCGCGGGTCGGCTTATAGCTATATGAAGTAAAGTAATTGGTGCTTTCTCCAATAAGAACACCACCAATAAGCCCAGCTAATATGGCCCAGAAAACGCCCATATCAACATCCAGAAAATAGACGGCTAGAAAAGAAAATATGGCACTTAATATAGCCGCCGAAAAGGTACCACGCCTGAGAGCATTAAGAAGTGCCCCCATACTCAACTTTTCACCAACCCGGACCATAAAGATGCCGATGATTGAGGCCAGGATGCCGCCACTGGCCACCACCATCGGTAAAAGCCAGGCTGTTTCGCTATCGCCCACAAGCGATTTACCCAGATTGGGCGCCATCACAGCTATCATACCAAGCGTCATGGTAGCAATGATAGAGTCAACATACGATTCGAAGAGGTCGGCCCCCATGCCGGCGACATCGCCCACATTGTCACCAACAAAATCAGCGATAACTGCTGCGTTGCGCGGGTCGTCCTCAGGAATACCCTTTTCCACCTTACCAACGATATCGGCCCCTGTATCAGCCGCCTTGGTGTAGATACCACCACCAAGACGAGCAAAGACAGCTACCAGGGATGCTCCAAAACCAAAACCGGGTATGAGCGCTATAAAGTCAGGATGGTTATGAAAGGCAAGATAGAGTATAGATAGCCCGAGAAGACCAATACTGACAACGCAAAGACCCATAACCGAGCCGGCTCTGAAAGAGACTTTAAGACCATGGCTCAACCCTTTCTGAACTGCTGTGGTCGTCCTAGAATTAGCCCTTACAGCAATACTCATGCCGGTAAACCCAGCCAGACCAGAACAGAGGGCACCAAAAATAAAGGCTAACGAGACCAGCCATCCAAGACCAGGAACAACACCCATTACAATGACAATAACAACAATGATGATAGCCAGCACCCTGTACTCTCTTCCTAGAAATGCCGTGGCACCTTCTCCGATAGCCTTAGAGATCTCCACTACACGAGGTGAACCTTCAGGTTGTCTTAGAACATATCGAGCCAAAATTCCAGCGACTAGAAGCCCCAGAAGTCCTGAGATAACAGCGATGAGGATTGTAGCCATCTAACTCCTTTCTAATTTATTCAACTTATCTTCAAGCTCTTTTTTGCTTGATAGCCACCCTTAGATTATTTCTTGATTTTTCTATAATGCTCCCTGGATAAGTCCAGAGTGCGGCGAAGCCCACCAGCGATAAATTCAGGAAATTCATTAAAATGAGGACATTATAAATATCATCCATCGTGGAAAGCAAATCCTATCCTTGTGATAGATCTCCTCTTATCATAATTGTTCAAGGGCACTGCCTTTTCTCGAGCTTTGTCCCGGGCCTTAAACCTGGACATGGTTTCCTTGCCCGGTGCTTTAAGATTATCCAGCATGACCTGTTTCCTGCAAACATTTTATCAAATCCGGGGAAAGCTCCTGCTGCGAAACGGCTATCATAATACCTTGCAAAAAGAGACTCTTGATATTGTCACTCGGGACATTTTTAATAACTGTAGGGAAATCCTCCTTGATTCCGCCCAAAGCTACCTTATCAACAAGGTCTGGTCCAAAACCAAGAAGACCAAAGTCTGACCCTTTATCTTTCGCTCGGCGAAGAGCATCCAAATTATTGGTCATAACACCAAGCAGCATATCCAAAGGCATCAGGGCTCTTGCCTCCTCCACGGGCAAGTCCTGGTCGCCAACGATTAAGCCATCAGCCATGGAGGCCAAAGCAATATCAAGGCGGCTCTTTATGATAAAGAGGATGTTCCTGCCGCGACAGTCCAGAGCAGTCTTTTTAGCCAGAGCTAGAAACTCTCTATCGGAAAGCCCGGTGTCATCAAACTCCAGGGCCCCAACAACTCCCGACGCTATTTCCTCAGATAACCCTTTAGTGCCATCAATAATTATGTATAGACCCTTCAATGCCTCTTTTTTATCCTTTCTTAAGACTCTGCCTAGTAGTTCTTTTTCCATCTCATAGGCAAAAAAACGCGCATTCTTAAATACTTCACTATCAATACCGATCTCTTTGCTTTTAGCAAACTCTTCAAGTACTCGCAGTGACTCCTGGACCCGGTGGGCATTAGCCACGATAACTTGAGGCAGGCTCCTTGTCTTATTCTCTGGTAATTCCAAACCAACGTCACCTGCCACATCTCTGGCCCCAATTAACTTTTTATCAAACTCAATATCCCGTTCGGAGATAAGATGCCTGATATCTCTTATCCTGCCGGTCAACTTAGAGTCATTAAAGATAAATCGGGCAATATCCTCAAGCACTCGCAATCCCTCAACCGAGCGATTAAGATTGGCATCAATAAGACGCTTAAGATCAGAAGGTATCATTGGGGCCATTCTAGCATAAGGACATAATCTAGGCTATAACATCGGTAATAAAGTTCTTAATCAAGTTGATTTGAGGTCCCTTACCTACCATGGTAATACCAATAAAATCAAACCTTATAAGAGGCGGCAGATTATTATGAGAAGACAGATAATAACTGGCCGACTTTATTAACTTATCCTTTTTTCGGGGAGTGATAGTTTCCTCTGGGGTACCAAAATCATCCGAAGACCTTGCCCTAACTTCGATAAAGACAAGGCAACTCTTTTCCTGAGCAATTATATCTATCTCACCAAAGCGGCAACGGTAGTTAGTGAGCACAATTTTATAACCATGCTTCTTGAGATAATCTTGAGCTATCGCCTCACCCCGAAGGCCTATCTCCCTGCTACTCGCCATCTCTAATCGGTGAAAAAGAGCGCCGATGTATGGGGCACGGCCCGAGCTTCCTTAAACAATCCTGGTGCTCACTTGTCAGATAGCCCTTATGTTTACTGAAACCATAACCAGGATAACATGCATCCAGATCGGCCATAATCCGGTCACGAGTCACCTTAGCAACAATTGAGGCACAGGCGATAGAAAAGCATAAACTATCACCATCAGCGACACCTTTCTGAGGTAGAATAACTTCCGGAAGAGTAAAGTAATCTATAAGCAAAATCTCAGGCTGGGGGTCGAGCTTGCCAACTGCTTCTTTCATCGCCTGGCGAGCAGCAGCAGCAATTCCAATCTCATCAATAATCTCGGGAGAAATAATTCCAACCCCTGTAGCTATAGCTGAGTTATTAATAAAGCCGTAGAGATATTCCCGCCTAGCCCGAGTAAGAAACTTACTGTCCTTTACCATCTTGGCCCACTGAGCATCCAGAGTCCGTGGTAAAATCACCGCCCCAGCAACTACCGGGCCAGCCATAGCACCCCGTCCAGCTTCATCAATACCAGCAATAAGATGGAAACCCTCAAGAAATAAAGCCCTTTCTTCATCAAGATTAGGAATCATCCTTTTCATCAGAAGGTCTCCTCTATTATGCCGCCGCCGATCACTTCTTCACCCTCGTAGAAGACAAGCGACTGCCCAGGCGCCAAGGCCCTTTGCTTCTCATCAAATAAAACAATAGCGCTGGTTAAACCCTCCCGCCTCATCTCTTTAATTCTGGCCTCCTTGGCACGATAGCGCGGACGAGCAGTTATTCCATAAGTATCAATCGGAAACTCACCCAAAACCCAGCTCAACTGGCCTATGCACACAACGTTAGTATCTAGCCCATCAAGCGGGCCAACGATAAGGCAATTGTTCTTACTATCCAGACGCAACACATAAAGAGGCTCTCCAACACAAACTCCCAGGTGACGCCTCTGACCAATAGTGTAATAGATAAGTCCTTTGTGCTTTCCCAAAATGTGGCCCCTAGCGTCAACAATATCACCCGGCTCTGGTGGGAAAAGACTACTGACCAGTAAGGTGTAGTCATCGTTAGGCAAAAAGCAGATGTCCTGGCTTTCATGCGTATTAGAGGGAAGACCAAGCTGCCTAGCCAGTGTTCTCACGTCATTTTTTCCCATTTCACCTAAAGGAAAGATGATTCGTTCAAGTTCTCGCTGCCTTAAAGAATAGAGGAAATAAGATTGATCCTTAAGAGGGTCAACACCTTTCAGCATATGGTATCCCCTCTCATCGTGAGCTATTCTAGCATAATGTCCCGTAGCCAGTTTATCAAAGCCGAGGTTTAAGACTTTATCAAGAAGAAGGCCAAATTTAATGAACTGATTACATCTAACGCAGGGATTAGGGGTTCTCCCCAGACTATACTCCCTAGCAAACGGTATTATAATGTCTCTTTCAAATATATCTGTTATGTCAACTATTTGATGTGGGATGCCAATCTTCTTTGCGACCCTTTGAGCAGCCTCTACCTGTTCCTGATGTGTGGCAGTCAATTTGAGAGTAAAGCCGGTGACTTGATGACCTTGTTCCTTAAGCAGATAGGCGGCTAGGCTTGAGTCCACGCCGCCGCTCATGGCTACAGCGACCTTTCGCATCGCTTTATAGGAGTGCCGCTACTTTTTGCCAGATTCTTCTGGCTATCTCTTCTTTACTAAGAGTAGCATCAATAACCAGCCAGCGTTCGGGGTCTTCTCTAGCCAGCTTCAGATAACCTTCTCTTACTTTCTGCATGAATTCCGCCCCTTCCCTCTCAAAACGATCAAGCTGGTCCTGTTCCTTGCGGGAGAGGCCTATTTCAACAGGCAGATCAAGAAGAATAGTTAGCGCCGGTTTAACGCCCTGACTTGCTGCCTCGGTAACCGTTTTGACCAGGTTTAAATCAAGACCTCTGCCATAACCCTGATAAGCAACAGTTGAATCGGCAAATCTATCACAAGTAACGATATAACCTTTTTCAAGCATTGGGCTAATGACCTCATAAACCAGCTGGCTCCTTGAGGCATTAAAAAGAAAAAGCTCGGTTAGTGGTAAAATGTTACTCTCTTTAAGTATCGGGGCTAGTTCTTCGCCGAGCTTGACTCCGCCAGGCTCATGTATAAGTTTAGCCGGCAGACCAATTTCAGTAAGTCTTTCATAAAGTTTGCCGGCCTGCAGACTCTTACCACATCCCTCGACTCCCTCAAAGGTAATAAGAAGAGACACTACGGCTTTTCCTTATAGATAACAACACGGCGGTTAGGTTCGCTGCCCATACTCTGGGAGAAAAGATTATTTCTCTCAGCAACAAGATGCTGAAGCCTCCGGATATAAGAGCCGGCAGGACTTAGCTCCTTCACGGTTTGACCATTTCGTACTTCTTCGGCTGCTTTGTTGGCCTCAGCAATAGCTTTATCAAACCTGCTTTCTTTTCCACCAGTTGTTTGAGCAGTTGCCCTTATAAATTGTTTTAGCTGCTCTGGAGTTTGGCTTCTTAAGACATAGATAGGTAAATTAGATGATTCGGCTGCCTGTATCTTCTTGGGGTGGCGCCAGTAGAATCTTTTGAGGGTTAATATCATATCAGCTTCTTCGGGTCGATTGACCGTTTCAAGCCTTATCCCCATCTCTTGAGCCACTTCCTCAAGGCGATTCTTATTTACCCCATAGAGATAGAGGCGTGGCATAGCATGCAAAGGCTCAGCGGTTATCTCCTCCTGCTCTATTCTGGTCTCTTTCTTGGTTACCGCCTGCTTTTCTACCTTAAGCTCATCGTTTTCAGTAAGATAGCGAACTTCGGGTACAAGAGGCTGGCCTCGCAACATAGTATCAACGGCTAAAGCAACATCAGGATAAACACTTACCCTATCCCAGGCATCAATTTCGACTACAATATCAAAAGTGGGCGGCGCTCTTCTTTCCAGAATTGTTTTTTGTGTCCCTCTTCTTCTTGCCTCTTCATCTCCTAGGGTCACTGCCTGTATACCGCCTACCAGATCAGAAAGGGTTGGATTCATGATTAGATTATCCAGAGTATTGCCATGAGCAGTACCTATAAGCTGGACGCCTCGCTCGGCAATAGTGCGAGCAGCCTGGGCTTCAAGCTCAGTTCCAATCTCATCAATAATGATAACCTCAGGCATGTGATTTTCCACTGCCTCAATCATGACAGCATGCTGCAGGTTTGGTGCTGCTACCTGCATTCGGCGGGCATGCCCAATGGCCGGATGCGGTATATCGCCATCACCAGCAATCTCATTGGACGTATCCACCACGATTACTCTTTTCTTAAAATCATTGGCCAGCACTCTAGCCGCTTCGCGAAGCATGGTCGTTTTGCCCACACCCGGCCTACCCAGAAGCAATATACTTTTATCCGACCCTACCAGATCTTCAATGATTCTTATAGTCCCGAAGATAGCCCTGCCAACACGGCATGTTAGGCCGACAATTTCCCCCTTGCGATTACGGATGGCTGAAATACGGTGCAAGGTGCGTTCTATTCCGGCCCGGTTATCACCGGTAAAGCTACCAATCCTTGAGACAACATATCCGATATCCCCGTAAGTTACCTCTTTCTCACTTAAAACAACTTCCTGGTTGGGGAACCTGGCTTCAGGCGGCCGCCCTAAATCTAAAACTACCTCGAGCAGATTACTCAGGCTATCCTGTTTTACAAGAGCATCCCTAACATGGGGCGGTAGCACATTAAGTAAATCATCAAGATTGTCAGTTATGATCTTAGGCAAGCTATCCTCTTACCAACCACGAGCCGCTAATAACTCCTGGGAGGGGATCTGCTTTATATCCAGGCCAGGCATAGCCTCCCCCAGACCCCTGGAAACTTCAGCGATAATTGCAGGATTTTGATAATTGGTCGTAGCCACAACAATAGCCTTGGCCCTCGCACTAGGATTACTCGACTTAAAGATGCCAGAACCAACGAAAACACCATCAGCGCCCAACTGCATCATCAGCGCAGCATCAGCCGGCGTAGCGATGCCGCCAGCAGCAAAGTTTACCACCGGGAGTTTACCAGTTTGATGCAGTTCAGACACTAATTCAAAGGGCGCCCCCATTTCTTTGGCAATAGCCATTAGCTCTTCCTCTGAAGCTGCCACCACTCGTCTGATGCCTTCGGTTACTGCCCTCATATGCCTCACTGCTTCCACCACATTCCCCGTGCCGGCCTCACCTTTAGTCCTGATCATGGCCGCACCTTCACCAATGCGACGCAGGGCCTCACCCAGGTCACGGCAGCCACAGACAAAAGGTACTTTAAAACTGTGCTTCCATATGTGATGGGCTTCATCGGCCGGAGTTAACACCTCAGACTCATCAATAAAATCAATACCCAAAGCCTCAAGCACCTGAGCCTCAACAAAATGACCGATGCGGCATTTGGCCATCACAGGTATTGAAACACTATTCATAATCTCCTGGATGACCTTAGGGTCAGCCATACGAGCGACACCGCCAGCAGCTCTTATATCTGCCGGTACCCTCTCCAGGGCCATGACCGCACAGGCACCGGCCTCTTCAGCTATTTTAGCCTGCTCAGCATTGGTCACATCCATTATGACTCCGCCTTTAAGCATCTGAGCCAGCCCCGTCTTCACGCCCCAAGTACCACGTTCTACCATTAAAAACTCTCCTTTTAGGATACTCATTTCAGAGCATCTAGCTAACTAAATTTTACCGTCAAAGATGCTTCTTGGCAAGAAAAGCCAACAAGAGTAGCATACACCCCTCGTTGACTCAGTGGCCAGCTCAAAACTATAATTTAAGCCAGTTGGGGAATCGTCTAGCGGTAGGACAGCGGACTCTGGATCCGCCAGGGAAGGTTCGAATCCTTCTTCCCCAGCCAGAAAATTCTGATCAATTTACTCCCTATGGTCAACCCTTATCCCGGAATGGTTGCTCATGATCGTTTTCCTTCTTTGGATGGCAAGAGCTATAATCTCGTAAGGAACCGCCTTGTTTTACCATATTATTTGGGGGCTGGTCGGGTTAATTATTCGTGCTCTACTACGTCTTCAAGTGCTGGGGGAAGATAATGTACCACACCGAGGAGGGCTGGTAGTGGTATCCAACCATGTGAGTTTTATCGACCCCATCCTTATAAGAATAACCATAGGGCGCCCGCTATTCTTTATGGCCAAAGAGGAGCTCTTTAAAAACAGAGTGGCCGGCTTCTTTCTGAGGTACTTCGGGGCCTTTCCCATAAGCCGCGGATCAGGAGATAGAAAGGCATTAAAGCAGTCTCTTAAGCTCCTGGATGAGGGCCAAGCAGTACTCATCTTTGCCGAGGGAACAAGAAGCCGAAGCGGCGTGCTAAGGAAAGCTCTCCCTGGTATTGCACTTATCGCCACGAAAAGCAGAGCCCCTGTTCTCCCAATGGCAGTAATGGGAACAGAACAAATACAAGGCTTTGGCGGCTGGACATTGCGCCGCCCGAGGGTAAAAGTAGTATTCGGCAAACCTATTTATCTTTCTCAGGTACAAGAACTAGATAGAGAAGAATTAGACAAAAGAACCAACCTTATCATGGGACAAGTGGCTAGTCTACTCCCTCGAGAAAAACAAGGCTACTATGAGGTAAAAGTTGATTAACAAAGCAGAGGACATTGGTTTTTGCTGGGGAGTCCAGCGAGCTATTGAAATGGTAGAGAGAGAGGTTATCCAAAGGGGTAGTATCGATAGCCTCGGCTCTATTGTCCATAACCAGAGAGTTATGGATCATCTTCAGAAGCTCGGCATAAGGGTTATAGAAGAGCCCTCACAAATTAAAGGGGACGCAGTAATCATCGGCACCCATGGCACTACCCCAGAAGTTATTGCCGAGGTAGAGAAGCATCATTCTAAAGTTATCGATACCACCTGCCCATTTGTCAGGAGAGCTCAGCTTGCTGCCAGAAAGCTTGCCCAGCTTGGCTTTTTCATAGTTATCTTTGGTGATAAAGAGCACCCTGAGGTGCGCGGGATACTCGGCTGGGCTGACGGCCACGGCATGGCAACTCTAAAGGCCAATGAAATCAAAAGTCTGGGGAATATACCAAAGCGCCTGGGCATTCTTTCCCAGACAACTCAAGTAGTTGAGTCTTTTGTTAACTTCAGCAAAGAGACACTGGACTACACCCTTGTCTGTGATTCCGAAATAAGAATCATTGATACCATATGTCATGACATTAGAAGACGCCAAGAATCAGCTGCCAAGATAGCCTCAAGTTCAGATGTAGTAATCGTCATCGGAGGCTCAAATAGTGCTAATACAAGGCACCTGACTGAGCTTTGTCTCAAATTTACCACGACCTATCAAGTTGAAGGCGCTTATGATATCAACCCCGATTGGCTAAAAGACAAGGAGCGTATTGGCATTATCTCAGGCACCTCAACTGATGCAGAAACCATAGACGAGGTCTTAAACAAAGTCCAAACTCTAGTCGAAAAGTAAGAGTATATTGCCAAAATCGAGAAAAGGGATATTTTTCTCTTACCAGTTATATAGCCATGAACCGCCAGGACCCATAAATTCTAAAGTTTTGCTAAACTGCACGGCCATATGTTAAATTTCCTCAAAGGAGAAAAGGATGAAAGAGCGAGTCTTTTCTGGGGCCCGTCCCACAGGGCGCCAGCACATCGGTAACCTTATCGGAGCGCTTCAGAACTGGGTGAAGCTCCAGGATGATTATGAGTGTTTCTACTGTATTGTTGATCTTCATGCCCTAACATCACTCGAAGATACTGGAAAGCTCAAGGAAAATATTTATGAGATGCTCCTTGACTGGCTGGCCATTGGCCTTAATCCGAATAAAAGCACCATATTTATTCAATCCCACGTTCCTCAGGTGACCGAACTCTATACTCTTTTTGGTATGCTGACTCCATTGGGCTGGCTTTTACGAGTACCCACATTTAAGGAAAAGGCCAGGCTTCAACCTCACAACATCAATTACGGACTTGTGGGCTATCCGGTACTTATGGCAGCTGACATTACACTTTACAAGGCAAGTAAAGTTCCTGTCGGTGAAGACCAGCTTCCCCACCTTGAATTAACCCGAGAAATTGTCCGCCGATTTAATGATCATTTCGGAGAGACTTTTCCTGAGCCTCAAGCAATTCTTACATCCTACCCACTGGTTATCGGCCTTGATGGAAAAGAGAAAATGAGTAAGCAGCTTGGTAATCACATTGAGATTGCCGCCTCACCTGAGGAGACACGGTCAAAGATTATGACAGCTGTAACTGACCCAGCGAGACGTTATCGATCTGATCCAGGTCACCCAGATATATGTAATGTCTTCCGCCTCCATGGTTTCTTTAATAGTACTAAAACTAGCGAGATAGCCGAATTATGTCGTTCAGCACAAATTGGCTGCGTTGATTGCAAAAGTCTTTTGGCTGAAGAGATTAATCAAAACCTTGCTCCAATCCGTCAAAGACGGAAGGATTTGAGTGCAAAGCCAGATTATGTCAAAGAAGTGTTAGTTGATGGAGCAAGCAGGGCAAGCCATGTTGCCAGAAGCGTGATTAAAGAAGTCAAGGAGAAAATAGGGCTCATCCTTGCTGGTGAATAAATCTATCTATTCTTGTTAAGGCCTCTTTTATATCCTCCAGAGAAGTAGCATAGCAACAGCGCACGTGCCCCTCGCCCGACTGGCCAAAGGCAACACCAGGAACAACGGCTACCTTTTCGGCGGTCAGCAGTTTCTCAGCAAACTCATCACTCGTTAAGCCAGTCTCCCTTATAGATGGAAATACATAGAACGCACCTCTAGGCTCAGGACAAGAAAGGCCAACCTCCCTTAGCCCATTAACGATAAAGAGACGACGACGATTATAGTCTTCCACCATACTGGACACATCACCGTCAGCCTCTCTCAAAGCTTCGATGGCACCCACCTGTCCCATCGTAGGAGCACACATGATAGTATACTGATGAATCTTGGTCATGGCTGAAATAATATTTCTATTACCAGCAGCGTATCCTATGCGCCAACCAGTCATGGCATAAGCCTTAGAAAATCCTCCCAGGAGCACTGTTCTTTCCTTCATCCCGGGAAGTGAAGCTATAGGTACATGTTCAGCACCATAGATCAACCGGGCATAAATCTCATCAGAAAGTACAATTAGATTATGAGCAATAGAAATATCAGCTATCTCTTCTAATACCCGGCGAGATATGACGGCACCGGTAGGATTGGCTGGTGAACCAATAAGAATAGCTTTGGTCCTTGAGGTTACATTTTCTTCTATAATCTCCGGTACTGGCTCAAAAGTTGAGCTATCGGTTGGCACTAACACCGGCGTGCCACCAGCCAGGTTTACTACTGCCGGATAGGCCACATAACAAGGCTCAGGAATGATGACTTCATCTTCACTCTCTATTATGGCCCTGGCCGCAAGATCTAAGGCCTCACTGACACCCACAGTAACCAGTATCTGAGTAGCAGGATCATACTCTAGCCCATAGCTCCTCTTAAGGTAGCGGGCTATCTCTTCCTTGAGCTCGGGCATGCCAGCATTAGAGGTATACATGGTATAACCCTTCTTAATTGACTGAATAGCACTATCCCTAATATGCCATGGAGTAGTGAAATCGGGCTCCCCAATGCTTAAAGAAATAACACCTTGCGTAGAAGCTACTAGATCAAAAAACTTCCTAATACCAGATGGGGCAAGGTCCTTAACCCTACGAGCTACGAAGCTACTTATATCTGTTCCCAGAACATCACCACTCATTGGTACTCCTATAAGACAACCGACTGGCGCCGGTTCTCCTCTCCACCCTCCAATATGACGCCATCCTCCTTATATTTCTTCAGAAGGAAGTGGGTTGCTGTTGACTGAACACCCTCCAAGGGAGCTAGCTTCTGGGTAACAAAGCTGGCTATCTCCTGTAGAGTTTTTCCAACAGCAATGACTGCCAGGTCGTAGGTACCCGAAACCAGATACAAAGTATTGACCTGAGGATAACGAGCAATAGTCTCAGCAATAGCATCAAAACCAGTCTCTTTCTCTGGAGACGTCTTAACCTCAATCAGAGCAAGTATGTGCTCGTCCTGTAACTTTGACCAATTAACAATTGCCTTATATTTAACGATAAGACGGTCCTCTTCAGCTTTCTTGATAATACTGGATACCTCTTCTGGCTTAAGACCGGTCATAGCAGCTATATCATCAGGTGTCCTACGAGCATCCTCCTCAAGTATCTTGAGAACTTCATTAAGCATCTTTAACCTCCTAAGCATCTGGTTTAGCAATATAATTTATGTGGATCATTATATCAGGCTGGCACTATGCTTTCACTTGTAGATTAGGGCATCTTTAGGCGCCACTCAGTGCCATGCGGTGTATCTTCCAGCACCACACCGCACTCAGCGAGCTGCGTACGGATCAGATCGGCTTTATCCCACAACTTTTTGAGGCGAAGATCATCCCGGACTTGGGCAAGATGCTCAACGATAGCCTCAGGAGACAGCTCCGGTTCTATACTATAGTCTGAGCCTATATCATGTAGTATTCGAGCAGCGACCTGGCGCACCATTTCACCATCAAGAGAAATGGCACTGGAAAGAGTAAGCCCAAGCACAGTACTGAGCTCATTAAAAGCTGCTATCAGTTCACCACAATCCAATCCGGCATCCTGAGCCCGATTAATTTCCCTCGCCAGATCGAAAACAGCCGCCAGAGCCTTCGGGGTATTAAAATCATCATCCATCGCCTCGGCAAATTTTTTGTGAAATTCATCAGCTCGAGACGAGTGACTACCCGATAAAATAGTAGAGGTTTTTACCTGCCTCAGTCTTTCGACACCTCTTTCAGATGCCTCAAGAGCCTCCTCACTATAAGTAAGAGGACTGCGGTAATGAGAGGACAGGACAAACACCCTGAGGGCATCAGCGCTATATCGCTTTAGCACATCTTTAATGGTCACCAGGTTACCAAGCGACTTGCTCATTTTCTCATTGCCAAGTTGCAAAAGCCCATTGTGTATCCAATATCTGGCAAATGGCTTCTTGCCAGTAAAGGCCTCTGATTGAGCAATCTCATTCTCATGGTGTGGAAATATGAGGTCCTGACCACCACCATGGATATCAATTGTCTCACCAAGATATTTCAAAGACATAGCGCTGCACTCTATGTGCCACCCCGGCCGGCCAGGTCCCCATGGACTTTCCCAAAAAGGCTCGCCAGGTTTAGATGACTTCCAGAGGACAAAATCAAGAGGGTGTTCTTTAAACTCGGCAATCTCAACCCGAGCACCAGCCATCATCTCATCAAGATGACGGTGGGAGAGTTTACCATAGTCAGCAACACTTCTTACACGAAAGTAAACACCATCGAGCGCTATATAGGCATGTCCTTTCTCAAGAAGCCCGGCTATCATTTCGATAATTTTGGGCATTTCATGAGTTGCCCGGGGATAGATGCTGGCAGGAAGAATATTAAGCGCCTTCATGTCTTCAAAGAAACTTTGGGTATACCTTTCAGCCAGACTTTGAGGGGTCACTCCTTCACGGTTGGCCCTGGCGATAATCTTATCATCTATATCAGTAATATTCTGTATATACCTTACAATGTAGCCCTTGTACTCGAGATAACGCCTGATAGTATCGAAGATAATGTAGCTCATGGCATGGCCGATGTGAGCTTCATCATAAGGCGTAACTCCACAAACATACATTAGGATAGTGTTACCTTGAGGACGAAATTCCTCTTTCTGTCCACTTAAGGTGTTATAGACCTTCATCATCTCTCTTTATACTAGCAACTGCCCAGGTAACAACGCCCTCCTCACGTCCGACAAAACCCAGCTGTTCGGAGGTACTTGCTTTTATATTAACTAACTCCTTATTGATGCCGAGGGTATGACTAATATTCTGGCACATACGATCGGCATACTCGTTCAACCTGGGCTCCTCAGCAACAATGGTAGCATCTATATTGTTAACAACCCAACCATTAGAAGAAAGCATATCATTCACCTTACTCAAAAGAACCAGACTGGAAATGCCCTTGTACTGGGGGTCTCCAGGCGGAAAATGGCGGCCAATATCGCCCAGCCCAGCAGCACCGAGCAGGGCATCGATGATTGCATGGGTGAGCACATCGGCGTCACTCCAGCCTATAAGGCCCTTCTTGGAAGGTATTCTGACACCACCAAGAACAAGCGCCTCACCGCTAGCCAATCGATGAACATCGTAACCTATGCCAACATTCATACTCGAGCCCTCCTTCTAGAGATTATCATTCTGGCAAGATCAATGTCCTGAGGGAAAGTAATCTTAATGTTCTCCGGAGAACCAGGACATATCCTAACTCGATAACCAAGCCTCTCTACCAGCAAGGCATCATCGGTAAACTCACCATCTCCAAGATGGTGATAGGCCTCGGTTATTATCTCAAACCTGAACACCTGAGGTGTTTGAGCTGCCCACAGTAAATGGCGTGGCAGCGTGCTTTCCACAAAACTGTCGCTCGCCACTTTAATGGTGTCAGTAACCGGCACAGCCGCTAGAGCCGCTCCGGTCTCTCTAGCTGCTTCGAGTACCGCCAACACCAGCTCTTGAGTTACAAGCGGCCGAGCAATATCGTGTATGATGACCCATGAAGCATTACCGATACTTGCCAGACCCTTGGCAACAGAGTCCTGCCGTCTAACACCCCCCGGAACAATATTAATATTAAACCACTCATTACGCCAAGCAAACTCTTTCCCCCAACTAATATAGTCAGGTGACAGAACTAAAATAATTTCATCTACTAAAGGGTAAAAAACTTCCATTAGCCAGCTTAAAGCCGGTTTCCCACTAAGATCAATGGAGGCTTTGTTGCTAATGCCAAGCCGGTTGCCATGGCCTGCACCTACCAGTACTACCGCCACCCTCCCTATTTTTTTATTTATCTGTTCCACCAAGGCCTACCTTCATCGCTTCGGTGATGTCATGCACCGGATAGATCGATATACCTGACGACGCATTGATCTCTCGCCCACCGGCCTCCGGCAAGATAAAACGTTTGAATCCAAGCCTCATAGCCCCCGCCAATCGTCTCTCTATTTGAGAAACTGGCCTTATCTCGCCACCCAGGCCTATCTCACCAATAGCCACGGCATGGTCAACAACCTGCCGATTACGGTAACTGGAAGCAATAGCCAGAGCAATAGCCAAATCAGCTGCTGGCTCTTCAACTCTTACTCCACCGGCAACATTGACAATAACATCCTGATTACCAATCTTGAGACCAGCGCGGCGGCTCAGTACTGCTGAAATAACCAATAATCGATTGGGATCAACACCACTAGCCGTCCTCCGTGGAAAACTGAATAGCGTAGGGCTAGTTAAGGCCTGAATCTCTACTAGAATAGCCCGGCTCCCCTCCATTACAGAGACAATGGCCGAGCCAGGGGTTTCCCCGGACCTTTGAGAAAGAAAAACAACTGCTGGATCAGCCACTTCTACTAGTCCACTCTCAGTCATCTCGAAGACGCCGATTTCACTGGTCGCTCCAAATCTGTTTTTGGTAGAACGTAACAGGCGGTAGTTGCTTAAAGGTTCACCTTCAAGGCCAAGTACCACATCCACAATATGCTCCAGAACTTTAGGACCGGCAACCATGCCTTCCTTGGTGACATGTCCGCTAATAAGGACGGGACATGAGCGAGATTTGGCCCACTGCATCAGCCTCAAGGTGCATTCTCGAACTTGAGGCACAGTACCGGGTACCGCATCCAAACCAGGTAGATAAATAGTTTGGATAGAATCGATAACAACAAGAGATGGGGAAAGCTCTCCCATTGTTCCTAGTATCTTTTCAAGGTCGGTTTCAGCAAAGATGAACAGCTTCTCACCAGTAATGTTTAGACGCCGGGCACGCAGCCAGATCTGATTAGGCGTCTCCTCACCAGAAATATAAACTACATCCCCCAGAGTTGAAGCCGCTAGAGCGGAAACCTGTAGTAAGAGTGTTGATTTGCCTATACCGGGCTCGCCGCTAACAAGGATAAGAGAGCCAGGGACAATGCCGCCACCCAGGACACGGGTAAACTCGGCCATAGGTATCTGGTAACGTTCCGGAGCATTGCCAGCCAGACGGCATAGCTCCTTAGCCTCCCCAAACGAATAGCCAGTCCAGCCTTTTCTTGATGAGCTTTCCCTCTCAACGAAACTATTCCATGCCTGACAACTAGGACACCGGCCGAGCCATTTAGGGCTCTCCCGGCCGCACTGCTCACAGACAAAGACGGATTTTGCTTTCTCCATATAAAAATAAAGCGGCTACTTTTAATGAGCCGCCTTCTCTGCGCCGAATTATACTCTAACCTTCACTGGCAAAAGCCTCAACTGCCTGAGGATGAATTACTATATGATCATCCTCAACATCAACGACTATAATATCCCCAGGCTGAAATTCGCCTCTCAAAATGCCATCCGATAGCTTATCTTCAACCATCTCCTGAATGACACGCCTCAAAGGACGTGCACCGAATACTTCATCGTAACCCTTTTTAGCCAAAAAGTCCTTGGCTGCCGCGGTGACATTGAGCTTAATATTCTTTTCCGAAAGTTCCTTTTGCACCCCATTTAGCATAATCTCAACGATCTGCCGCAGCTGATCAGGCGATAATGGGTGAAAGACCACAACACCATCGAGGCGATTAAGAAACTCCGGCCTAAAGGTTTTCTTAAGCTCCTCAAGAAGCTTATCCTTCATCTTGTCATATGATTCCTGACGACTTTTGGCTTCATCAGCATGAGTAGTAAAACCTAAAACTCCCCCTTTTCTAATAAGTTCTGCTCCAACATTGCTCGTCATAATGATGATGGTATTACGAAAATCAACCTTGCGTCCCTTGGCATCGGTCAGGTGACCATCATCAAAGATCTGAAGCAGAATATTGAAAACATCGGGATGGGCCTTTTCAATCTCATCAAGAAGTATACATGAATATGACTTGCGCCTGACGGCTTCAGTTAGCTGCCCTCCCTCCTCATAGCCAACATAACCTGGGGGAGCGCCAACAAGCCGAGAGACGGCAAACTTCTCCATAAACTCGGACATATCTATCCTGATGAGCGAATCCTCACTACCAAACATGAATTCGGCTAGGGCCTTGGCCAGTTCCGTCTTACCCACACCTGTTGGCCCCAAGAACATAAAGACACCTATTGGCCTTTTTGCATCCTTAAGCCCAGATCGTGCGCGTCTGATAGCCCGAGATATCATGTTAATAGCTTCGTCCTGGCCAATGACACGCTTGTGAAGCTCGTCCTCCATATGTAAAAGTCGTGTGGTTTCGTCACTCTTTAGCTGGACCATGGGTATCCCCGTCCACATACTCACAACCTGGGCAATGTCTTCGGTAGTAACTTGGGCCTTCTCCTGATTTATCTGCGATAGCCACTTCCCTTCCTCTTCCTGCAGCTCATCCTCAAGATGGACCTCTCGTTGGCGAAATTCGGCTGCTTTGTTATAGTCCTGCTTAGCCAGGGCCTGCTCTTTTTCTTGCCGATACTCCTCAACCTGCTGTTTCATCTTCTTGATAGCCACAGGGCGAGAGGTAGAGCGTATCTTTACCCGGGAGGCCGCCTCGTCAACAAGATCAATTGCCTTATCGGGAAGAAAACGGTCCGGTATATATCTGGCTGCCATAGAGGCTGCTGTTACCAGGGCATCGTCTTCTATCGTTAGTCCATGATGCTCTTCGTAACGCCTCTTTATGCCGCGCAGTATATCAACCGTCTCCTCGGTCGAGGGTTCCTCAACCACAATCGGTTGAAATCTTCTTTCCAGAGCAGCATCTTTCTCAATATACTTACGATAATCACTCAGAGTTGTTGCTCCAATGCATTGAATCTCACCACGAGCCAAAGCCGGCTTAAGAATATTTGCCGCATCAACAGCACCCTCAGCGGCCCCAGCCCCAACTATAGTATGAAATTCATCGATAAAAAGTATGCAGTTACCAGCGGCCTTAATCTCATCAATAACCTTTTTCAGCCTCTCCTCAAACTCACCACGGTATTTTGTTCCAGCAACAAGAGCCGCCACATCAAGAGCCACAACTCTCTTGCCCTCAAGAGTATCAGGCACATCACCTTCAACAATACGATGTGCCAACCCTTCAACTATGGCCGTCTTGCCCACGCCGGGCTCGCCAATAAGAGCAGGATTATTTTTTGTGCGACGGCTCAAAATCTGAATGATCCGTTCAATCTCTTTATCCCTTCCTACAACGGGATCAAGTTTGCCGGCTCTAGCTGCTGCGGTGAGGTCAACACTAATCTGATCTAAAGTAGGAGTACGAGTAGCCGAGCGGACAGCTTTGGACTTCCCGGCACCTTGACTCAGATACTTTGTGACCTCAGCCCTTACTTGCTCTGCACTTAAACCAAAACTTTCCAGAACTCCAGCAGCAACTCCTCCACGCTCACGCATTAAGCCTAACAACAGATGCTCAGTGCCAATGTAGTTATGGCCAAGTTGACGGGCTTCGTCTATAGCATACTCGATAGCCCTTTTAGCCTTTGAGGTAAGCCCCGGCTCCTGAATAGCCGGGTGGGATTCTGAACCTACAATATACTCGGTAGCCGCCTTTACTTTACTCAGACTCACACCAAGATTAACCAGGACTTTAGCCGCTACACAATCCGACTCCCTGACCAGTCCAAGGAGAATATGCTCCGTACCTATATAGTCGTGGTTTAAGCGTTGGGCTTCCTCCTGGGCAAAGCTTAGAACACGACGGGCCTCATCTGAAAATCTATCAAATCTGCTAGTCATTGTCTTTCTGCCTACAATACCTTCGTTTCTACTTATCAATTATAGACCAAGACCCACCTTGGGTCAAAGCAAACAAAAAGCCTGACAAACCTCCTCTGGCAGTGGCCTATTTTCCACAAGGGGTTGCCCCCTCAGTATCGTCGGCGCTAGGGCGTTTCACTTCCGTGTTCGGGATG
>DFYH01000022.1 GCA_002382615.1 Dehalococcoidia bacterium UBA4087 | reverse complement strand
GCGCTTTTAAAACCAGCCAATACTGATATTAACTTGCCGCTGGCTCTAGCAATTGTCTCTTTTGTAACTGTGGAAGCAGTTGGACTAAGTACCTTTGGCATCAAATACCTGGGTAAGTTTTTTAACTTTGGTGAGCTCGGCAGAGGCCTAAAACTATTTTTCACCGGTAAAGTTAAAGCTAGTATTATGACGATCTTCAGAGGTGTAATTAATGCATTTACCGGCGTCCTTGAGGCCATAAGTGAACTTATTCGTCTGGTTAGCCTTACTTTCCGTTTGTTTGGCAACATGACCGCCGGAGAGATACTACTGCTTTCAACAACATTTCTTATACCCTGGATATTCCCGCTCCCATTTTATGGTCTAGAGCTCCTTATCGGCTTTATCCAGGCACTCATCTTTAGCGGGCTAACGATGACCTATTTAGCATTGGCACTTACTACACATGAGGAAAATACTAGTCAAGAAGGAGGGAAAATTGGAAGCTGAAGCAATGAAAATGCTGGCCGCAGGTATAGCCGCTGGCCTAGGGATGCTTGGCCCGGGTATCGGTCTGGGCATCATCGGGTTCGGCGCTCTTCAGGGTATTGCCCGAAACCCCGAGGCCTCTGGACCCATCATGACCAACATGATCCTCATCGCCGGTCTGTGCGAGGCCATCGGTATCTATGTCTTGATTGTAGCTATCCTGCTAGCGATGGTGGTCTAAGGAGGTAAAGATGGGAGGATTAGAAAGCCTGGGCATTGACCTGCCACGCCTTGTTGCCCAGCTAATTACCTTCCTTATCCTTTTTGGTATTCTATTTGCTCTGGCCTATAAGCCGCTGATGAAGATGATTGACGAGCGCTCGGCAAAGGTCAAAGAGAGCGTAGAAGCAGCTGAGAAGGCTAAGGAGCTTGCCAGCAAAACTGAGGAGGAGTATCAAAAAAGGCTTCTTGAGGCAGGAAAAGAGGGCCAAAAGCTCATTGAACAGGCAGCTCGTACTGCCGAGGAAATGAGAAAAAGAGCTCAAGAAGAAGCCAGAAAGGAAGCTGATGCACTCTTACTCCGGGCGCAACAGGAGATAGCCCGAGAGCGCGATAAAGCCTTAATCAAGCTCAGGGAGGAATTTTCTGACCTCGCTATAAAAGCGGCCGAGAAAATTATCGAGCAATCTCTGGACAAAGAGGCCCACAGGGAGATAATCGAGAAAGTCTTAGAAGAAGCCGGGTTCAGCAGGGGCTAGCAATGGTCAGTATTGAGGTAAACCGCTACTCTAAGGCCCTCTTCGAAAAGGCCAAGGAGCAAGATAAGCTGGTCGACTGGGAGACCCAGATTAGAAGATTTGGCCAACTTATCTCCGAGGAAGCTTTTTCCTCTTTCCTTAAAGATAAAGATGTTCCCTGGGAGAAAAAAGCAGAGGCCTCGGAGAAAAGGCTCGGCCAATTAGATAGCGAGATACTAAATCTTGTAGCTCTTCTCCTGGATAAGGACAAACTTGAACTTTTGTCAGAGATATCTGACGAGTTTCAGAAAATGGTTGACCGATACCGTGGTATTAGCGGCGTAGAAAAAGCAGAGGTAATCACTGCTGTTCCTTTGAGTGATAAGGATATCCTTGAGCTCGGCGAAAATCTTAGCCAAGCTTTTAAAAAACCGGTAACTATCCAGACAAAGATTAACCCAGAAATAATTGGCGGCATTATCATAAAGTTAGGTGACAAGATCATAGACGGTAGCCTGAGAACAAGGCTTGATACCCTTAGAGAGGAGGTGGCCTAGTGGCCAACAAAGAGGAGCTACTTATTGAGGAGATTAAGAAGAGGCTCGAGAGGTTCACCCCATCAGTAAGAGTCACCGAGATCGGCACCGTCATTCAAATTGGTGATGGTGTTGCTAGGATATCAGGTCTACCTTCAGCTAAGTATAACGAGTTACTCGAGTTCCCTGGTAATGTTATGGGTATTGCCTTAAACCTCGAGGAAGAGGAAGTAGCAGCCATAATCTTGGGTGATGATAGCCACATAAAAGAAGGTGACGAGGTTCATGCTACAGGCAGGGTCGCCGAAGTCCCAGTAGGAGAAGAGCTTATGGGGCGTGTTATAGACCCCCTTGGCAGACCACTTGATGGTAAAGGCGAACTCGGGGCCCGAAAGGCGCGCCCCCTTGAAAGGCTTGCCCCAAATGTTGTCATGAGAAGACCGGTAACCACACCAGTCCAAACAGGTATTAAGGCCGTTGATAGTATGATCCCTATTGGCCGAGGCCAACGAGAGCTCATCATTGGCGATCGTTCTACAGGCAAGTCGGCCCTAGCCATAGATACTATTATCAACCAGAAAGAGAGCGACCTCATCTGCATATACGTAGCCATAGGACAAAAAGCTTCCAAGGTGGCCCAGGTTATTTCTTACTTTGAGAACCACGGTGCTCTAGCACACACCATAATCGTAAGTGCTGGTGCGGCTGATTCAGCAGCACTCCAATACCTGGCTCCTTATGCCGGTTGTGCCATAGGAGAAGAATTCATGGAACAGGGCAAGGATGCTCTAGTCGTCTATGACGATCTTACCAGGCATGCCTGGGCCTACCGGCAAATATCATTACTACTAAGAAGACCGCCGGGCCGTGAGGCCTATCCGGGTGATATTTTCTACTTGCATAGCCGGCTCCTAGAGCGGGCAGCCAGATTAAGCGAAGAATATGGCGGCGGTTCTCTTACCGCTCTGCCGATCATCGAGACCCAGGCTGGCGATATCTCAGCCTACATTCCAACCAATGTCATATCGATTACTGATGGGCAGATATACCTTGAGACTGACCTCTTTAACGCTGGTATACGTCCGGCCATCAATGTTGGTCTCTCGGTCTCCAGGGTTGGAAGTTCAGCTCAGACTAAAGCTATGAAGAAAGTTGCTGGCAGGCTCAAGCTGGATATGGCTCAATACCAGGAACTGGCTGCTTTTGCTCAATTCGGTACGGCTGAACTGGATAAAGCAACGAGGGCCCAGATTGAACATGGCCAGCGCATTACAGAAGTTTTAAAGCAACCTCAATTTGTACCAATGCCCATGGCGCAGCAGGTGGCCATTTTCTATGCTGCTATCCATGATTATCTAGATGATATACCGACAGCTAAAGTAGCTCAGTTCGAGCGTCAGTTTCTTGATTTTCTACTCTCGGCTCACCCTGAGATACTTTCTTCAATAGAAAAGACTAATGACCTCATACCGCAGACTGAAGAGCTTTTAAAGTCAGCTATTGAGGAATTTAAGAAAGTCCACTTCACCACATAAGGAGTGTTGTTTGGCCAATATTAGACTAATCCGCCGCCGCATCCGAGGAATTGAAAGCACTGCCAAGATCACTAGGGCAATGGAAATGATCGCCGCCTCCAGAATGAGAAAGGCTCAGGAAAGAGGTCTAGCTGGCAGACCCTACTCCGAGAAAATCACCCAGGTCATTGGTGCCCTCTCAACCCTCCCTGGAGCTGAACAGATACACCCTTTACTTGAGCGCCGTCAGCCGAAGAATATCTATCTTATCCTTATCACTCCTGACCGCGGCCTGGCTGGAGGGTTAGTAAGCAATCTCACCCGGAAGGTTGCTGAATTTATTCTGGGGCAAAAGGTGCCGGTAAAGATAATAG
Organism: Dehalococcoidia bacterium UBA4087; assembly: GCA_002382615.1. Lineage (GTDB taxonomy): Bacteria > Chloroflexota > Dehalococcoidia > Dehalococcoidales > UBA4087 > UBA4087. The sequence continues at coordinate 57,513 of DFYH01000022.1, read as the reverse complement.
CTGTGGGGCAAAAGGGAATAGATTTTGCCCGTCGTACTGGAAGACCTATAGTCGCCGAATTTTCCAAGCTAGGCGATCAGCCTGATTTAAGGTCTACACTGCCCGTTTCCAGGATCGTTACTGACGACTTTATCAAGGGAGAATGTGATGAAGTCTACATCGCCTATGCTAGGTTTGTTAATACCATGGTCCAAGAGCCTGAAATAAAAAGGCTCATTCCAGTAGAGCCAACTTCTCTGGCTAAAGGGACTACACCTGAATATATCTTCGAACCTAATCCACAGGAAGTCTTGGGTGGCCTTTTGCCACGCTTTATTGAGATGGAAGTCTATCACACAATACTTGAGTCTATTGCTAGCGAACAATCGGCTCGCATGGTTGCCATGAGAAATGCTACTAACAATGCCTATGAACTAATCGGCGGGCTTACCCTGCTATACAATAAGGCTCGCCAAGAATCTATCACCAAAGAATTACTGGATATAGTCGGGGGCGCCGAAGCCCTTACGTAGGGGGTAAAAATGGGAAAAGGAAAAATTGTCCAAATTATTGGCTCAGTGATAGACGTCAGGTTCTCAAGCGAAGAAGAGCTACCGGCGCTTTACAATGCCCTCCTGATACCTAAAGATGGCGAAAATATTACCCTCGAAGTCGAAGCTCACATAGGCGAAAACACAGTCAGATGCCTGTCGCTTCAGCCAACTGATGGCCTATCACGAGGACTAGAAGTCATTGACACCGGCAAGCCTATAGCTGTACCAGTAGGCAGGGGAACTCTCGGACGCATCTTTAATGTTCTGGGTGAGCCAATTGACCGCCAAGGGGCAGTTAAGGCTGAGGAGACATGGCCGATTCACCGCACACCACCATCGCTCGAGGAGCAGGAGGTAACCGCTCAGTTTCTGGAAACAGGTATAAAAGTTATTGACTTGATCACACCATTCAGAAGAGGAGGCAAAGTCGGCGCCTATGGAGGCGCCGGGGTAGGGAAAACGGTTATCATCATGGAGCTTATCCGCAACATCGCCACAGAACACGGTGGATTTTCGGTCTTCTGTGGCGTCGGTGAGCGGTCACGCGAAGGTAATGACCTCTGGCGAGAGATGAAAGAGTCCGGAGTAATTGACAAGACAACTCTAGTATTTGGCCAGATGAATGAGTTACCAGCCGTCAGACTTCGAATTGCCCTGACAGGGCTTACCATGGCTGAATACTTTCGAGATATCGAACATCAGGATGTACTTCTTTTTATCGATAATATTTACCGCTATACTCTGGCTGGCATGGAGGTCTCCGCCCTTCTTGGCCGTATGCCTTCAGCAGTGGGTTATCAGCCAACCCTGGCCACCGAGGTAGGGGCACTTGAAGAGAGAATTACCTCAACTAAGAAAGGCTCCATTACATCCTTCCAGGCTATCTATGTACCTGCTGATGACTACACTGATCCGGGAGTAGTCTCCACCTTTGGTCACCTGGACGCAATAATCTCTCTGGAGCGCTCCTTGGCAGAGCAGGGCCTTTATCCTGCTGTAGACCCCCTGGCTTCAACCTCCCGAATCCTTGACCCAGCAGTAGTCGGCAAAGACCACTATGAAACAGCCCGCGAGGTGCAGAGGGTATTACAACGTTATAAGGACCTCCAAGACGTTATCGCCATCCTTGGTATTGAGGAGCTAAGCGAAGAGGATAAAGTTACCGTATCGCGGGCCAGGAAAATTCAGCGTTTCCTCACTCAACCGATGTTTGTGGCTGAGGCCTTTACCGGAAGACCGGGTAAATATGTCCCCATTTCAGAAACCATCCGCGGCTTCCGGGAAATCTTAGCCGGCAACCTTGATGAAATCCCGGAGCAAGCCTTTTATATGATTGGCTCAATCGAAGAAGCAACCCACGCTACAAAGGTAACAGCATAAATGGCACCTATTAGACTTGACGTAGTAACCGCCGAAAGGCTGGTTTTATCTGAGGATGTAGACATTGTAATTGCGCCAGGCATCGAAGGGCAGCTCGGCATTCTGCCCCATCACGCCCCTTTGATGACCATGCTTGATGCCGGCGAGCTCATCGCCCGAAAAGGACAGGAAGAGATAAGTCTGGCAGTTGCTGGCGGTTTTCTAGAGGTTGGAAAAGATAGAGTTATTGTCTTAGCTGATATTGCCGAAAGGGCTGAGGAAATAAACGTTGAAGAGGCCGAGGAAGCCCGAAAAAGAGCTGAAACTGCTCTTGCCGAAAAGAAGCCTGGCTTTGATGCCCTCGCCGCTGAGGCGGCTCTTAGAGCCTCCCTGGCGCGCCTAAAAGTTGCCGCCAAAAGACGCAAGAAAACGCCGCTGGTTTGATTTCAAGTTTAGAGTATCTCTAAACTAACTTTCTGACCTGCTTTAGCTGCCTTGACACGGATCAGAGTGCGAATGGCCTGAGCTACTCTCCCCTGCCGGCCAATGACTCTACCCTTGTCATCATCGGCTACGGTGAGTTTAAGCACCAGCCCATTCTCTCCCTCCTCCTCAGTGATACTTACTTTGTCTGGCTCATTGACAATGGACTTGACGATGTATTCAACCAGGTCTTTCATGTTATCTCCTTGTATGCTTGAATTTATCTAGAACGCCGGCCTTACCGAGCAATCTTCTAGCAGTATCTGTTGGTTGAGCCCCTTTACTTAACCAGTAAAGCGCCTTCTCAGCTTCAATAACCACCTCCTCGGGCTCAACCATAGGTTCATAGTGACCGATGGTATCAACCACTTTGCCATTCCTGGCTTCTCTCGAATCACTAACCACCAACCGGTAACTGGGTCTCTTGGCTTTGCCAATTCTTGCAAGTCTTATTTTAACCACTTTAACCTCTGTAAAATTTTTCAGGTGCTATTATGCGCTCACACATGACCAGCTGTCAACAGCGGGGCGCACAACATATTAATTTGATCTCTTTTACTCTCCAGACAGCCCGGTTTACTTTAGTCCCCCTACCTGCTTTTCGGCCAAGTCACCGGCCCAGGGTACCTTCCAGACCTTGCCGGTCCCGGCCTCTATAAGAAGAACAACCCAGAGGATAAAGGCCAGGGTCCCGATGATGGCGCTAAGAGGCACACCAGCACCAGGTATCCAGCCGAGAATTGCCTGAGCAATGGTCAGCACACCAAAGGTGATAATGGACTGCCAGGCGTGAAAACGAACAAATTTGTTCTTCTGCTCAACAATCACAAAAATAATGCCCGTTATCCAACCGAGAATATAAGAAAGAAGGGCAGCGATGTTTGGTTCTAAGCCGGTACTTGTCTCTGCCTTTTTGACCTCCTTGGGTTTGTCCTCGGTAGCGGCAACAGCAGCACCACAGCTCGGGCAGTACTTCGCCCCTTCGGGTACTTCTGCATTACACCTCGGACAGTTCATAAAACCTCCTTTTAGATCTATTTCTTGCCAACCATTATTGTTTTATTATAATTAGAATGTTGTTGTCAATATGATAGAGGAAATGGAATATCTTCTAGAAGGGGCAAAGAGCCTGGGCCTCAAGCTAACAACCGGGCAGCTCGAGGAGTTCTATGTCTATTCTCAGGAGATTCTCTGCTGGAATCAAAAATCAAATCTTACGGCCATCACTGATCCTAAAGAGATTCAAATAAAGCATCTGCTGGATTCACTCTCCATTTACCCTCTTATCCAAAATATCCCGGGGCTTAAAGTCATCGATATCGGTAGCGGTGCCGGCTTACCAGGAATCCCTCTAAAGATCGTCCTACCGGACATCGAAATGGTACTCCTGGAGACAAACTCCAAGAAAGCATCCTTTTTAATGCACATTACCGAAACACTTGAGATAAAGAGGATTCAAGTCATAACCGGCAGAGCCGAGGAGATAGCCCACTTTGAAGAATACCGCGAGAAGTTTCAAGTAGTGCTTTCCCGGGCAGTAGCATCTCTGCCAGTACTGGTAGAGTTAACTCTGCCTTTTGCCACACTGGGGGGACGTCTTATCGCCCAGAAAAAGAATAGCCAGCTAGAAGTAACGAGGTCAGGGCCGGCAATAAGAGAACTGGGCGGCAAGTTACTTGAGATAAGAAGTGTAGAGCTTGAGGGACTCGAGGGGCACGAGCTAGTCATTATTGAAAAGATAGAGCACACACCTGAAAAGTACCCCCGCCACACCGGGATACCATCTAAAAGACCACTCGGTTTACAGAGATCCGAAGGCAAGTCAGGCAAAGGCCTCACATAGATCAAATAGTAAAATACCTACACAAGCATATTATTCATCAGGTTTATTGTCTGGTCCCAGGTTTGCCAAGGTATAGGTTGAGGGGTAAAATAGATTCGTAATGAAAGGGGAGCAATGGAGATATTAAAAAAAGCCGATCCTGAAATAAACGAGGCCATAGAAAAAGAGGCTCAAAGGCAACGTAATACGATAAACCTTATCGCTTCTGAAAACTACACCAGCCGAGCAGTACTGGAGGCTCAAGGTTCTTTTCTAACCAACAAATATGCCGAGGGCTATCCTGGGAAGCGTTATTACGGTGGCTGCGAAGATGTAGATATTATTGAAGAGATAGCCATCAAAAGATCAATTGAATTATTCGGTGCTGAGCACAGTAACATCCAGCCCCACAGCGGCACCCAGGCCAACATGGCCGCCTATTTTGCCCTCATCCAGCCAGGCGATACCATCATGGGCATGAGCCTGGCCCATGGCGGCCACCTAAGCCATGGGGCTAAGGTAAATTTCTCGGGAAGTTTCTATAACGTCATAAGTTATGGCATTAACCGTGAAACAGAGAGGTTGGATTATAACGAAATAGAGAGCCTGGCCTTAGAGCACCACCCCAAAGTCATTGTGGCTGGCGCCAGTGCCTACCCCCGAGTTATAGACTTTGAGAGATTTCGGCGGATCGCAGATCTTGTAGGAGCAAGGCTTATAGTTGATATGGCCCATATTGCCGGCATTGTCGCTGCCGGCCTCCACCCTAGCCCTGTCCCTTATGCCGATGTGGTTACAGCTACAACCCATAAGACACTACGAGGCCCAAGAGGCGGCTTCATTCTCTGCCGTCAAGAGCTCGCCCGACAAATAGATAGTGCTGTTTTCCCCCGTGTTCAAGGCGGCCCATTGATGCATGTTGTTGCAGCTAAGGCGGTAGCTTTTGGTGAGGCTTTAAAACCAGAATTTGTCACCTACCAGAAGGCCGTCCTGGATAACGCCGTGGTGCTTTCTCAGGAACTTAAAGACCACGGCTTAAGACCTGTATCCGGCGGTACTGACAATCATCTTATACTCATTGACTTAAATGGCACTGGCGTAAATGGAAAGCAGGCTGAGGAGGCATTAGGTCAGGCCGGCATAGTTGTTAACCGCAACGCCGTTCCCTTTGATAATAATCCTCCCAGGATCGCTGGAGGAATAAGGCTGGGCACACCAGCAATAACCTCTCGTGGCTTTGACCAAAAAGAGACCAAGAGATTAGGCGAACTGATCATAAAGATCATCTCTAACATCAACAAACCAGAGGTGATCCAGGAAGTAAGAGAGGAAACACTGGAGATGTGCCGTCGTCATCCGGTGCCGGGAGTTGATTTTTAAAATGGTGTCATTATTTTATGATGAGCTTAAGGTCTTTACCGGCAACACCAACCCCCCTTTAGCTAAGGCGATAGCCGACTATCTTGATCTTCCCCTGGGCAAATGCGAAGTCTTTCAATTTGCCAATGAGAATATATTCGTTCGCATTCTGGAAAATGTCCGCCAGCGAGATGTCTTCATTGTCCAGCCCATTGCCTCGCCGGTAAACCATAGTTTAGTTGAGCTTTTAATCATGCTTGATGCCTTCAAAAGGGCTTCCGCCGGCAGAATCACTGCCGTCATCCCCTATTACGGCTATGGCAGGACCGACAAGAAGGACCAGCCGCGGGTCCCCATCACTGCCAGGCTCGTTGCCGACCTTTTGACAGTGGCTGGGGCTAACCGCGTGCTTGCTGTTGACCTCCATGCCCCCCAGATTCAAGGGTTCTTTAATATCCCGGTCGACGAGCTTTCTGCCCTGGATATACTGGCCGATTACTTTAAGGGTAAAGGTCTAACCAACCTGGTAGCCGTGGCCACCGATGTCGGCATCTCCAAGAAGACCAGAGACTTTGCTGCCAGACTGGGAGCTCCTTTAGCTATTATGGAAAAAAGAAGGCTGGGGAACAATGATACAACAGTGACCTTAAATATTATTGGGGATGTCAAGGGTAAAGTAGCGATAACCTTTGATGATGAAATAGACACCGCCAGCTCACTGGTAAACACTGTGGAGGCTTTACTTAAGGAAGGATCAGTTGAGGTCTATGCCGCAGCTACCCATGCCGTCTTCTCTGGCCCGGCCATATCTCGAATCAAGGACTCTCCGGTAAGAGAAGTAGTAGTTACCGACACCATACATATACCCGAACCAAAGAAACTGGATAAGATAACTGTACTCTCTATGGCCCCTCTTCTAGGTGAGGTCATAAAGCGCATACACACCGGCCAGTCAGTGGGAGCTCTTTTTGCCCAAAGAACAGAGGGTAGTTAGTATCTATCAGGCAAACGGCGAACTGGAGGCCAGAGTAATTCAGAGCCTTCTTGAAAGTTATGGTATAGCCTCTTTTCTGGTCTCTCATGCTTCAGGTTCGGTCCATCCCTTCACTATTGATGGATTGGGCAAAGTAGATGTTGTGGTGGCCGAAGAAACAGCCCAGAAGGCTAAAAGGATAATTAAAGATGCTAAAGATTTTTGATGGTTTTACCGACCAAAGCAAAAGAGCACTCAAAAGAATAGAACCCATCGTCGAAAAAATAAACCAGCTCGAAGAGGAATTTAAGCAGCTTGATGACGTCGGGCTAAGGGGTAAAACAGATGAGTTTAAAGAGAAGATAGCACGTGGTGTGTCCCTTGACCTAGTCTTACCCGAGGCCTACGCCCTAGTTAGAGAAGCCGCCAAGAGGACAATTGGCTTAAGGCATTTTGACGTCCAGCTTATGGGCGGTGTTGTCCTTCACCAAGGTAAGATCGCTGAGATGAAGACCGGCGAGGGAAAGACACTGGTGGCTACACTGTCCCTTTACTTAAATGCACTTTCCGGCAAGGGAGCCCATCTGGTTACCGTTAATGATTACCTGGCACGCCGGGACGCCTACTGGATGGGACCGGTCTACCATGCTCTGGGCTTGAGCGTTGCTACTATTTACCCTATGCAGTCTACAAGCGAGCCATTGCCGGCCAGGATCTTCGACCCTGACTTTGATAGTGGCGATTCCAACTGGAGACATTTTAGGCCCATAAGCCGCGCCCAGGCCTACCAGGCTGACATAACCTACGGCACATCGGCTGAGTTTGGCTTTGACTATCTAAGAGACAATATGTCCGTCGACCTTTCCCAGTGCGTCCAGAGGCCGCTCAACTTTGCCATTGTAGATGAAGTGGATAACCTGCTTATTGATGAAGCAAGAACACCCCTGATCATCAGCGCCCCCGATACCGAAGCCAGCGCCAAATATGCTATCTTTGCCAGACTTGTTCAGAGATTAAAAGAGGGTACAGATTACGAAATACTACCCAAGGAGCGCTTAGTTGAACTTACTGATGCCGGCTACACCAAGGTTGAAGACTTGCTCAAAAGAGAAGGCATCCTCAAAGGGGAAAGCCTCTATGACCCTGCCAATGTCGATCTTATGCGCCACTTAAGAAATGCCCTCCAAGCCAAAGAAATTTACCAAAGAGATAGAGATTATGTAGTCAAAAATGGCGAGGTTATCATCGTTGATGAGTTCACCGGTAGGCTTATGCTGGGTAGAAGATATTCTGAAGGCCTCCACCAGGCAATAGAAGCTAAAGAAGGGGTCAGAGTTAAAGAAGAGAGCAAGACTTTTGCCACCATCACCATTCAGAACTACTTCCGCATGTACCCCAAACTGGCCGGTATGAGCGGGACGGCCGCTACCGAAACTGAGGAATTTCAAAAGATCTACAACCTCGATGTGGTTGTTATACCCACCAACAAACCGATGATCAGGAAGGACCTCCCCAGTCGCATCTACAAGACTGAGGGGGGCAAGTTTAGGGCCGTAGTTAAGGAGATAGATGAGCTTCGCCAACAAGGTACACCCGTACTCGTGGGCACTACCTCCATCGAGAAATCAGAGGAATTAAGTAAACGCCTCACCCAGCGTGGTATCCCCCATCATGTCCTCAATGCCAAATACCATGAAAAAGAGGCCTATATTGTTGCCCAGGCCGGTGAGCCGGGGGCAGTAACTGTGGCTACCAATATGGCTGGAAGGGGTGTTGATATAGTGCTCGGTGGCAAGGAACCACCAGAGGATGACACTGAGACCCACCCGAAATGGCAAAAAGCCCATGACCTGGTTATCAGCCTGGGCGGGTTACATGTCATTGGTACTGAACACCACGAAGCCAGGCGTATAGATAACCAACTCCGCGGCCGTGCCGGGCGTCAGGGCGACCCTGGAAGTTCGGTCTTCTACGCCTCGCTAGAGGACGATTTGATAAAAAGATTTGGTGGTGACCAGATAAAGGGGCTCATGAATTGGGCTGGGCTGGACGATGAAACGCCGATAGAAAACGGAATACTCAGACGGGCTATCGAGAACACCCAGAAAAAAGTTGAGGGCTACCACTTCGACATCCGAAAGCACCTAGTAGAGTATGATGACGTAATCAATAAACAAAGAGAGGTTATCTACGGCGAGAGAAGGAAAATTTTAGAAGGGGCCGACCTTAAAAGTAACATCCTTTCCATGCTGAAAGATGAATTTAACAATATTACGCGCAGCAGAATAGAAGACCTCCCCAAAGAGCTGGCCACCATTTTCCCCGAACCACCTAACCTTGACGGAGAAACAGACAACCCTGAAAAACTAACTAACAAGCTTTTGGATTATGCCCGTAAGGTCTACGACAAAAAGGAAGCTGAGCTTGGAAGTGATAAGATGAGACTTTTAGAGCGCTTCATCATGCTACGGGCTATTGACGGATTATGGGTGGAACATCTAACCGCCATGGACTACATGAGGCAAGGGATAGGCCTACGAGCAGCCGCTCAAGAAAATCCGCTGTCCGCCTATCAAAGGGAGGGCAGTATCATGTTTCAAGAACTTATGCTGGACATCCGCCGTCTGGTTACCCATAGCATCTTCCGCATGAACCTGGTTAAAAAAGAGGCTCCCCACCCCACTCATGCTAACCGCACCACTCAGGCTGCTCCTGCTCCCAACAAAACAAGCCCTCGCCCTGTCTCATCCAAAAAGATTGGGCGAAATGACCCCTGCCCCTGCGGCAGCGGCAAGAAATACAAGTACTGCTGCGGCAAATAGTCACCCGACTACCAAAGGAAGTATAATTTTCCTGATGGTAGTCAAAAATCGTAAGGCCCATTTATTAAGGGAGGAAACAAGAAACAAACTCCGGCAGGAGGTAGCCAGCGGACGATGCTGGTATATTGCCCTGCTTAAAATAGTTGCCTCGTGCGCCGAGGAAGAAAGACTAATAGATGAAGAGGCTTTTGATTTGTGGGGCCTGGCCCGAAAGATGGCACTCGAGGTAAGAGACATTGTGCCTGAATACGAGCTTGAGCTCTTTTTACAGGGAAGGCTACCGATCAAGCTCAGCGGAGAGGAACTTGCTAACATCATCGGCCCGAAGGTGTACTCCTACCACCTTAATTTCTTCTATGGCGTGGTAGTAGAAGATGCCCTTATTCACTTAACCCAGAACGAGATTTTAAGGGAAGGTTTCTTTTTACCAAAACATAACCTGAGAGATGAGGCCTATCTTAAAGTTTATGGTCTCACCAGAGGAGAGCTTACTCAGTTATTTATAGCCAAACGCGGGCACTCGCCCTCACAGGAAGAACTTTATTACTTCGGCTTTAAATATCGTCTGTCTCATACTGAGAAGGAAAAACTCGCCAGCGATACTAAGAAGGCCCTACTGTGGCTGGAAAGAAAAGGCTCTATTCCTCTCTATAACCTGGACCAGTAGCTAGCTGAGTTAACCTATCTTTTAACCGCTGCATCCTGCCCTCGACGTCCTCAAGTCTTGCTCTTTCTTTTTCAATAACCTCTGGCGGCGCCTTACTCAAAAATTCAGGATACTGAAGCCTCTCTCTCAGGCGGGAGGCACTTTCCTCTAGCTTACTTAATTCCCCGGCTAATCTTTTTCTCTCCTCCTCTAAGTCAGTCATACTCCTAAGAGGAATTAAGACTTCAGCATCCCGAAGAATAAGCACGATATCACCATCCTCCGAAGATACCTGGACAGGGCTGAACTTAGGCTTAGCCTTAGCCAGAGTCTCAATAATACCGGCATAGGCCGGAAGCCTATCTCCCAGCTCAGGGCTGTAGATAACTGCCTCTACCTGTTGGCGGGGCGGGACGTCATGCTCGGCCCGGGTATTACGTATAGAGCGGATGATATCAGTCAAGGCTAAAATGATCTTCTCTGCCTGCTCATCAAAAAACGATGTATCAGACTCAGGGTAGACCGATATCATGATTGATTCAGCTGTCTTTTCGGGGATTATATCCCGCAACCTCTGCCATAATTCTTCCGTCACAAACGGCATAAACGGATGAAGAAGGCGGAGCGAGGTCTCAAGAACGTAAACTAGGACTGGGAAAGGCGAAGGCTGGACCTTACTTTTTAGCCTTACCTTAGCCATCTCCAGATACCAGTCGCAAAACTCACCCCAGATAAAATCATAAATGCCCTGGAGGGCTTCGCCAAACTGGTATCTTGCCATTAACTCATTGGTGCTTAAAATTACCCGATTAAGGCGGCTTAAAATCCAGCGGTCTTCAAGTAAGAGGTTATCCCTACTAAAAGTGGCCGGGGAGTCACCTGCCGCATTTAAGATAAACCGGGTGGCGTTCCAGAGCTTATTGGCAAAATTGCGGCCAGCTTCAAACTTAGCATCAGAGAGTTTTATGTCATTTCCGGGGGCCGTACCAGTAGAAAGGGCAAAGCGGAGGGCATCCGCTCCATAGCTTTCAATAATCCGGGCCGGGTTGATAACATTCCCTTTTACTTTGCTCATCTTGTCGCCGTGTTCATCTCTGATAAGGCCGTGCAGATAGACAGTATGAAAGGGTATCTTACCAGTATCTTCAATTCCCATCATGATCATCCGGGCTACCCAGAAAAAGAGGATATCGTAACCAGTCTCCAGCACCGAAGTGGGGTAGAAATAACGGAAATCTTCGGTATCATCCGGCCAACCAAGGGTGGAATGAGGCCAGAGGGCAGAGCTAAACCAGGTATCAAGAACATCAGGATCCTGTTCTAGCTCCTTAGAACCACATTTAGAACAAGATTCGGGATCTTCCACGGCTACCGTCATTTCCCCACAGCGCTTACAATACCATACAGGGATGCGGTGACCCCACCAGAGCTGGCGGCTGATGCACCAGTCTTTAATATCTTCCATCCAATTAAGATATATCCGGGTGAAGTGTTCCGGTAAGATTGTTATCCGGCCGGACTTTACGGCCTCAATGGCCGGCGCGGCTAAAGGATCAGTATGTACAAACCACTGCTGACTGACCAGAGGTTCTATCATGGTTCCACAACGCTCGCAGTGACCTACTGAATGGCGGTAAGCCTCAACCTTCTCCAGAAATCCTCCTTTTTTAAGTTCCTCAACAACCTCATGGCGTGCTTCAAACCTATCCCGCCCGGCAAAATGGCCTACTTTATCAGCAATGGTGGCATCAGGATTAAAGATATTAACAATTTCGAGGTGGTGCCTCTGCCCGATTTCAAAGTCAACCGGGTCATGGCCAGGAGTTACCTTCACCGCCCCAGTGCCGAACTGAGGATCTATAGCCTCATCGGCAATAACCGGGATAAGCCGCCCTACCAGAGGCAAAACAGCCATTTGCCCAATAAGGCCACGGTAGCGCTCATCTTCCGGGTGTACAGCAACAGCCACATCACCGAGCATGGTCTCCGGCCGAGTGGTAGCTACCGTTATATAACCCCCCTCAACCAGCGGGTAGCGAACAAAGTACAAAGCACCTTCCACCTCCCGATGATCAACCTCAAGATCAGAAATGGCACTAAGGCACCTGGGGCACCAATTAATAATTCGCTCACCCCTATAGATAAGACCCTTACGATAAAGCCGCACAAAAGCCTCCCTCACTGCCCGGCTCAGGTCTTTATCCAGAGTAAACTTTTCCCTCGTCCAATCACAGGAGGCACCTATTTTCTGATGCTGGGTCCTGATAAGACGGCGATGTTCCTCTGTCCATTGCCAGACTCGGCGGACAAATTCTTCTCGCCCAAGCACTTTGCGCCCAAGGCCTTCTTTAGCCAGCTCTCTTTCAACCACAAGCTGGGTAGCAATACCAGCATGATCAGTCCCCGGAAGCCAGAGGGTTGGTTCGCCCTTCATACGATGCCAGCGCACCATTATATCCTCCAGGGTATCAGTCAGGGCATGGCCGACATGAAGCTCCCCGGTAACATTTGGTGGCGGCATAACAATGACAAATGGAGATTTAGCCCAGTCAATTGCGGGAGTAAAATAGCCCTTCTTAAGCCAGAACTGGTACCACCTGCTTTCTGTCTCTTCCGGTTGATAGGCCCGGGGCATTTCATTTTTCATAGGTTTTTCTCCATGGTTATAAGCTCAGCCGCTCGGTCAAGGATTAGGTCCGCCAGATCAGCTTTACTCATCAAGGGCAGGTCTTCCACACTATCATGACTAATAAGGGTAGCTTTGATGAAGTCCGATTCAAAACTTTCCGGGCCATTGGCCACAATCAGGTCAAGCCCCTTTCTTTCAAGTTTCTCCCGAGCCTGCTCCACAACGTCGCCAGTCTCCAGCGCAAAGCCGACCTTAAAAAAATCTCCTTTAAGGCCGGCCAAAATGTCTTCTGTTGCCTCCATCTCAAGGATAATTCCCCCGCTTTCTCTTTTTAACTTCCCGCTTAAGACCCTTGCCGACCTGAAGTCAGCCACAGCAGCCGCCATAAAAAGGGCATCAGCTCCTTCCACAGCTTTAAAAGTGGCCTCTTTCATCTCGGCAGCTGTCTTTACCGCAGTAAACTCCACCCCGTACGGTGGCTTAAGACAGGTTGGCCCACTAATAAGCCTCACTCTGGCCCCCCTATCCCGGGCACCCAAAGCTAGAGCATAGCCCATCTTACCCGAAGAGCGGTTGGCCACATAGCGCACCGGGTCTATCGGTTCATGAGTACCACCAGCCGTAACCACCACCGTCCGGCCCCCAAGCACACCATCCCTCCCCAGCACCATGCTAACAGCGCCAATAATATCCTCTAACATGGCTAGCCGGCCCACACCTTTTCCGCCCGAGGCAAGATGGCCCTCATCAGGCCCAATAAAAACAAATCCCCGGTCTTTAAGTTTAGAAATATTTTCCTGCGTTATGGTGTTCAAGTACATGTTAGATTCCATGGCCGGGGCAAGTAGCACCGGAGCCCTGGTTGCCAGGACTAGGGAAGTAATAAGGTCACTGGCTAACCCCTGGGCCAGCATAGCGATAAGATTGGCTGTTGCCGGGGCAATCAGAATAAGATCAGCCTTACTGGCCAGCTCAATATGCCTTACACCAGAACCCTCCCAAAAAGAAGTGTAGACCTCCCTCCCGGTAAGAGCGCTAAAGGTTAGGGGGCCCACAAAGTGCCGGGATGATTCGGTCATCACCACCTCCACCTTAGCCCCCAGCTGGATAAGCTGGCTTGCAACCTCAGCCGCCTTATAAGCGGCTATGCTCCCGCTAACACCAAGAACAATATTTTTATCCCTAATCATAAATCCTCGCGGTTTAATTGGTAGAGTATCTTAAGGCCTATTAAAGTCAGATCCGGATTAATTATGTCAAAAGCGTCTGTCTTCTGCGCTAAGAAGCTGGCTAAGCCACCGGTGGCAATCACTTTCATCTTTTTGCCAAACTCCTGCTGTATGCGCTCAAGCATTCCTTCAATAAGGCTAATGTAACCGAACGTAATCCCCGACCTCATGGCCGATATAGTATTTTTACCGATAATCATTTCCGGAAAGACAATATCTGGCCGCGGCAGGGCAGCTGTATTACGAAAAAGAGATTCCATGGCCCCGATAAGGCCAGGGGCAATAGCTCCCCCCAGATACTCGGCCTCCCTTGAGACAACATCAAATGTAGTGGCCGTGCCCATATCAACAATAATAAGGTCTCCACCGTAAAGATTATGAGCCGCTACGGCATCGGTGATGCGGTCACTGCCGATTTCCCGGGGATTATCAAAGCGAATGCGTATGCCAGTCTTTATCCCAGCACCGACCACAAGAATATGGAAGCTATACTGGCCAAGAAAGCTCTTGAATATGCCAGTAAGGGGCGGCACCACACTGCAGAGGGAAACGCTATCTATTTCATCCGTACCGAGTTTAAAGACGCTCAGAAAACCTTCCAGAAGCAAGCGATACTCATCGGCCGTTCGGGCAGTAGTTGAAGAAGTACGAAAACGTGCCCGAAGGTCGTCCCCATCAAATACGCCCCAGGTTGTCTCAGAATTACCGATATCAATCGCCAGCAGCACTTTCTCTTATATCCTTAATAGCCCATGGTAATAAATCTGGCAGATCACCAGCCAGAGCACCAGCCGCGCCAGTAACCTCACCTATCATATCACCCACCCTGCCGTGGATAAAAACACCCAATGCCGCCGCCTCAAACGGCTTAACTTTCTGGGCTAAGAAACTACCGATTACTCCGGAGAGCACATCCCCGGTGCCAGCAGTAGCCAGCGCTGGCACCGCAAACGGAGAAATAAGCTCCTCACCCTCCGGTGAGGAGATAACACTGTAGGCCCCTTTTAAAACAACCACTTTATGCCACCTAATGGCCATCTTTTGGCAAATATCTAAGCGGTTACTCTGTATCTCATCTATCTTAAGACCCGAAAGGCGGGCCATCTCACCCGGGTGGGGAGTAACAATAAGTGTTGGAACCTTCTCCCACCAGGAGGAAATACGGGAAAGAATGTTTAAACCATCAGCATCAATAACCACCGGGAGACCATCCAGATAAGAAAGAAGGGAGGTCAAAAATTCGGCTACCGGAGCCTCCTGCCCCAGACCAGGTCCGATAACCAGGGCATCATAAGATGAAAGCATTTCTTTAACTACGTCCAGCGCCCGGGGTGATATACTCCCCTCCTTTTCCTCGAGAGGTAAAAATGTGGCCTCACCAAGCTTAGAGGCTATTATCCCCACCAGACTCTCCGGTACCGCCAGACTAACTAACCCGGCCCCACTTCGAAGCGCTCCAGAGGCTGCCAGATAGGGGGCACCCGGATAGTTTTTTGAACCAGCGATAATTAAAAGCCGGCCAAAGGTCCCTTTATTAGCCCAGCGAGGCCTTGCTGGTAGAACTTCCCTCGCCCAGCTCTCATCAAGAACTGCCGCTCCAATAGCCCCGGTAAACTCCTCGGGTATGCCGATATCAATAACCTCAATTTGACCGGCTCTCTCCAGCGCCGGGTGGCTGAAAAGCCCTTTCTTAGCCAAGCCAAGGGTTATCGTGTAATCACAATAAAGGCAGTACTCATCAACCATGCCACTATCACCATCAAGGCCCGTTGGCAAGTCAAGGGCAAAAATTACCATGTCTTTTCTTCTTTTTTCTTCGGCCACCCTCCCAAGAACAGCTCTTACTTCATCCTTAAGCGGCAGATGCTGGCCAGTGCCCAAAATAGCATCCACAACAAATTGAGCCTCACCAAGAGCCTCGGCCAGCCCTGGTGGGTCAATAAGCCGAACACCGCTCCCCATCTTTTTTAAAGAAAAGTCACTTTGGGGAGAGGCGAGGTAAAGGCTGACCCTGGCTCCCCAACTGGCAAGATATCTGGCAGCTACCAGACCGTCCCCGCCANNCCCCGCCATTATTGCCCGGGCCGATAAGAAAAAGAAACGAGCACCCAACAAAATGCCCTACGATGCTAATGATCTTTCGGGCCACCCCACGGCCGGCATTTTTCATAAGCTCATCCTGAGAAATGCCCCGCTCAAAACAAAGCTGTTCTATTGACCGTCCATCAGAAACACTAGCTACCTTGAACATTACTCCCTACCAGCCTCTCAAGCCTTTTTTGCATTGCCCGCCAGTGAGTACCCCGCCAGTAGATACGGTGGCAATGTGGGCATTCATTAAAAACCTCTTGAGTCTTAAGCACATAAGGCGGCACCTTCCCCTCAACTTCTTCTTTACTTCTGGCCACCAAAGGTAGATTACATTCAATACATCTGGTAAAAGGGTTAAGACTACTACTTATCTTAAGCTTAACTGATAGTTCTTTCACCTGTTCTTCAGGCTTTTCACTTTTTAGAAGCACCGCCCGCACCCGACCACTGGTTATAAGGTGCCTTTCTACCAGGCCGGTATCGCGCGTTAAGATGACCCTACCTTCTTCTAAGGCCGCCGTAACTATCTCCGAGTCATCATCGCCCTTAAAAAGCGAAGTATCGTATCCCATCATCCTGAGCCAGCGCACCAGCTTACCAACATTGATATCGCCGATAAATTCAAGTTCGCTATACACTGACCACCAGCCCCTCCCTGGCCAGACTGATATCCGCCCCCAGGTGCTCGGCCAGTTTATCAAGCTCCTTTTTTATTTCGGGTTCAAGATCAGGATTTATATGAACAGCTATCACCCGGGGCAAATAGCCTTTCAATTTTTGGAAACCAAGGAGCTCTTCTTCTAAAAGTGAGGGCGTTAAGTGCCCGGAGCGGCGGGCAAAATCTTCAAACCGGTTACTGGAAGTAACCTCAACAATAATAAGACGGCTACTAGTCATGGAAAAGTCGATACCAGGGCCAGTATCAGAGGTGTAGAAAACTGATTTACCCCGGCTTACCTGATAACCAAAAGTCGGCACAGAATGGCATACCGGTACCGGCAGTACATGATAACCAGCAATAGTTAGTTCCTCACCCGCCCTTACCGGATGAAAGCGAAGTGTTGGTGATTCTCGGGGTTCGGATAGAAAATCAGGGTAATTATCACCGTTTAAAATACCTTTCAGGGCCACTCCCACTTCAGGTGGGCCGTACAGGTCAATATGACGCTCCCGCAAAAACAGGTTCATTGCCAGGGCCGGTATGTCTCTTAAGTGGTCATAGTGCTGGTGTGTTAGAAGGACACACTTAAGCTTTAGCTGGTCATCAAATGAAAGGCCCGAGGTAAGCCCACCGGCATCAATGTCGATGATGCCATCAATAACTATGCCAGGCATGCGGGTGCTTTCGGATTCGGTGTTGTGGGCGCCAAGAAACCTTACCTCCATAAGCCTCCTTTAGGAAAAAGAAAACGGATTAAAGTTTGTCCCAGCATCAAAGACTTCACCTTTCTCTAGCTTCTTTAAGTTACCAACCGCAAGATAAGTTAAAGGCGTGGCTACAACCTCTATGACCACCTTGGCCAGCCAATGATATAAAATCATCAAGGGCGAAAAAGAGGAAGTACCAATAAAGCCTATCGTAATGAAGAGCGCTGTGTCCAGCCCCTGGCCAATAATAGTTGAACTGATTGTTCTAACCCACAAGAAACGCCCCTGGGTTTTAACCTTGAGCCTGGCCATAATAAGAGAATTGCTGAACTCACCGGCCAAATAACCGCAAAATGAGGCTGCTACCAACCTCGGTGTATAGCCCAAAATGGTCTCATAGGCCTGCTGACCACCCCAGCTGGGGGCGGGTGGAAGCAACTGCCCCAGGTAAACAAGAAGCACAAAGATAAAGTTACTGATAAAGCCAAGCCAGATAATTCTCCTAGCCCACCTGTAACCGTAGACCTCAGTCAGGATATCACCAAATATATAGCTCAAAGGGAAAACGATAATGGCCGCCGGTATTATGACCTCCCCTAACGCAATTACCTTAACACCAATAGTGTTAGCAGCAATAAGGCAGGTAACAAAAAGAGCCGCAATAGCTACCAGCCGATTTGAGGCGCTCATAATACTTATATGATATGAATGCGCTTGAAAAAGTAGAGCATACCGCCAATGATTGCCAGGGTAATTAAAATGACGTATAGAAAAGCATAGTCTGAATTTTGGAAAGGCAGGGTGACATTCATGCCGTAGACACTGGCGACCACGGTAATGGGCATCATAATGGTGGCAATAACTGTCAGGAGACGAATCACCTCGTTAGTCCTCTCTGTAGAGAGGATATAAGTGGTATCGCTAAGACCCTCTCCAATTTCCTTGTACATGCCGAGGTCATCCCATATGCGATCAAGGTGGTCCACCAGGTCTCCAAAGTAAACCGAGAGGTCTTCCGTAGTAAACCGCCTGAGCTTTGGCTCTAAGCTTGCAGCCACCGACCTCATTGGCCAAATGATACGGCGAAAGACGATTATGTCACGACGGATGCGGGAGATTTCCTGTGTAGTTTCGCCGCCAGCTTTCTCCTTAAAAAGGATGTCCTCTATACTCTCAAGATTATCTTCTACCTTGCTCAGAATGGGTAAGCAGTAGTCAACCAGACGGTCCAGTATGCGATACAAAAGATAGGCCGAACCATGCCCCATATATTCTTTTCTGGACTCTTCGTCGAGCTGGCACTCTTTGAAAAGCTTGACTAAAGGCTTGAGCTCACCATTGTGAAGAGTAACGACATAATCAGGACCAATAAAAGCCGAAACCTGGCTTGATATAAGGGCCCGCTCTTCTTTGTTGTACCGGGGAAAGTTAAAGACAAAGAAAAGGTAACTGGAGTATTCATCGATCTTAGGGCGCTGGATGCGGCTCATAGTATCGTCAAGATCAAGCGGATGGAAAGGAAAGTGCGCGGCCAGATACTCCGCCTCTCTTGGTGATGACGGGACGACATCTATCCAGGTAAACCCGTTCCAGGTAATCTGCTCCAGGTTCAATTTATCCTTCAGGGTCTTTCCAGTAACCATCCTTACGTACGCCTCAGTATGCTGTATTCTAGCACATAACTTTTCTATGGGATATCAAGTTGATATAATATAGCTCATGAAAGAGCCAACCAGACATCGTATAATGACCCGCATCAGGAAGTCACTCGGTATGAATGTTTTTCTCTGCGATAGCTGCCAGTGGGACTATCGCAGTGTTTGTCATAACCCCGATAGGCCTAACGCCACCTGGTGCCAGGACTATCGTAAAAAAGGGAAGTAGAGCCGATTAAAATATGTCCAGGCAGCGTAGCTCAGAGGCAGAGCAGGGGACTCATAAGCCCTTGGTCACTGGTTCAAATCCAGTCGCTGCCACCAATAAAGCTTAGCACGGCGCTGTTCATATCTTACCCTTCTAAACCAAGGGCGAAGTGAATAGCAGTCTCTACGGCCTTTAGCTTTTCAGGGCTAAGGGCAACCAATCTTTCTTTCAGGCTTCTTTTAGCAATAGTAGTAATGACATCCAGATTGGCTACACAAGACCGGGGAAGCCCGTCCTCTGGCCCTAGAGGAACCTCGACAGGGATGTGGCGCATACGTGTAGTCACCGGCGCGACTGTTATTAGCTCTCGGACCAAATAGGCCTCATTACGGGATAGAAGTAAAACAGGACGCCTCGCAGCGGGTGGTCCTAATTCGGCCCACCAAATCTCACCACACCTCACTCCCAGGGCTCCTCACCGAGCACGGCACTCCCAAGCTGGTGGACGGCTTCAATTTCATCAGTCCGCTCTGGGATTTCTCGGTAACCACGCATATAGTTCTGGATAGCTGACATGCCTCGCTCCTCCTTGAGAAGCTTCTCAGCAGCCCTTCGGAAAAACTGGCTGCGGCTCTCCCCCTTGGCCTTCCGCTCCATTTCCACAGCTTCCAAGACTTCCCTAGGCAGGCTTATAGCAACTTTAGCACTCTTATCCATAGTGACATCTCCTCAAATTTTCATACCACAGTATGAATAATTCGGCGCAGTTTGTCAAATGAACGTGGTCTTAAGATAGGGCCAGAAGAACTAGCCCTCAGAGTTGGCAAGCCTCTTACCCTCAGCCGGCCTAACAAGGCTGATTAACTTCTGACCGACTTTCGGTTTGATCAGCCCCGGCCCATTTGCTTCCCGGGATTTACCACCGGGACCCAATTATCAGAGCCAGGTACTAACCAAACCCCATTTGCCTCGTTATATATACTGGAGATAATAGGGGGAGGTGGGTAAAGTGAAAAAGATTTTACTATGCTTGCTGGCGCTCTCACTGGTAGCCGGGTTTACGGCCTGCGCCCAACCATTATCGGCCGGTGAATTCATTCAATCAGATAAGCCGCGGGAGACTTCTCCCCAGGTAGATGAAACTGACCACGAAGCGCTGGTTAATGGAAATAGCGAATTTGCCTTTGACTTATATCAGGCCCTAAGCCAGCAGGACGGCAATATCTTCTATTCCCCCTACAGCATTTCACTGGCACTGGCCATGACCTATGCCGGCGCCCGGGACCAAACTGAAGAGCAGATGGCCGACACTCTTCATTTCATCCTTCCTCAGGACCGCCTGCATCCAGCTTTTAACAGCCTTGATTTAGCCTTAAGCCAGCGCGGCCAGAATGCTGAGGGCAAGGACGGCGAAAGTTTCCAGCTAAACATCGCCAATGCCATATGGGGACAAAAAGACTACCAGTTCTTAAGCAGTTTCCTTGACACACTGGCCCAAAACTACGGTGCCGGTTTGAGATTGCTTGACTTTATAAATTCACCAGAAGAATCCCGAGACATTATTAACCAGTGGGTAAGCGACCAGACCAATGAGAAAATCCAGGATCTTATCCCCCAGGGTGCTATTGATGAGCTCACTCGGCTCGTCCTTACTAACGCCATTTACTTTAATGCCGCCTGGTGCTACCCCTTTGACGAGGATAAGACCGAAAACGGCCCGTTTTACCTGCTTAATGGAGAAGAGATAAGCGTGCCGATGATGAAGATGATGAAAGAGAGCGAATCACTGCGTTATGCCGAGGGTGAGGGGTATCAGGCAGTAGAGTTGCCCTACGATGGCGAGGAACTGTCAATGGTGATTTTACTGCCCGAAGAAGGTAACTTTGAGGCCTTTGAGGACACCCTTACCGCCGAGAAGGTAAAGACCATCATAAATGACCTGGAAGAAAGGCAGGTCAGCCTAAGTATGCCGAAGTTTGAATTCGAGTCTAGCTTTAACTTAAAAGAAGCTCTGGCCGGCATGGGCATGAGCGATGCTTTCTCGGCTAACGCTGATTTTTCCGGCATGGCCGGCAACCGTGACCTGGTCATATCAGATATTGTCCACAAGGCATTTGTCAGTGTGGATGAGTCTGGTACCGAGGCCGCCGCAGCCGTGGCCGTAGTAGTGGGTTTAACCTCGGTATCGCCCGAAGCATCTGTGGAGATCACCATTGACCACCCGTTTATGTTCCTTATTCGGGATATCGAGACCGGGGCAATACTATTCGTTGGGCGCGTTATGAACCCCAACGGCTAACCCAGCCTAATACCCCAGGCTAGTGATATATAAGCCATACAGCACGGTCCCAACGCCGTGCTGTATGCATTTCCCCCAACTTAAAGGTTTTTGCCGGTTTGAAGGAATAAGCACCATTAGGCCAAATACATAAGTAGCGCTCATGGCAGGGTTAATATCTTAAGTTTGACATGACCCATAATCTGGTATATCGTTAGCTAACTAAACACCACCTTAAGTGAGGTGCTTTATGAAAGGCGCAACCTGTTCTAAAGCTTATCTCGGCACCACAGCCGTCCTTGCTATCTTCGTCATTCTGGCTACTTCCTGCAGCGGTGGAACTACCACTACCACCGGGGACGAGTTTTCGGTTACTACCATTCCCCCGGCTGAACTCATTACCTCTTCTACTACTTCCGCTGTAACACCTTACGCCGGGTCGGCATTGGCCAGATTTACTACCGCACATTTTGTCGGATCGGGTAACTGTGCTATATGCCATACCGGGCTAACCGATGCCGATGGAAACGATGTTTCTATCGATACTCACTGGCGCTCTACCATGATGGCCAACGCCGCAAAGGATCCTTTCTGGCAGGCAATGGTCGCTTCTGAAGTTACACGCAACCCGGCCCTAAAAGAGGCAATTGAAGATACCTGCGCTACCTGCCATATGCCCATGGCTCGTACTCAGGCCGCAACCGACGGCAAGCCAGGCCTTGTGCTGGATAACGGTTTCCTTAGCCCTGATAACAATCTTCACAATGCTGCTATGGACGGCAATTCATGCGCGCTGTGTCACCAGATACAGGATGCCGCATTGGGAGAAGAAGAGAGTTTTGCCGGCGGCTACCAGATTGATACCACCACGCCCCGGCCCGATAAACCTATTTTTGGGCCTTATCCTGATTCTGAGCAACAAATCATGCGCGGCACGGTCGGCTATACCCCCCAGGGGGGCTCACAGATTGGCCAGTCTGAATTGTGCGCTACCTGCCATACGGTGCTAACCCCAACCGTAGACGAAGAGGGCAATATCATTGGGCTTTTCCCCGAGCAAACAGCTTACCTGGAATGGAGCCACAGCGAGTATGCCGGTGATAACTCCCAGAGCTGCCAGAGCTGCCACATGCCCGAGGCATCTGGCGGAGTGGAGATTGCAAACATGCCACCCAACATACCGGAACGTGCTCCTTTTTTGCAGCATCATTTTGTGGGCGGCAACTACTTTATGCTGGGAATACTAATGGATCATGCTGGGGAGCTTGGGCTCAGCACCTCAAGTGCCCAGCTAAGCAACACCCGGGAGCGGGCTACATCCCAGCTTCAAAGTGCGGCCCTAATAGAGCTTGAAAATGTGGAACTCCAATCCGGGGAGCTTAGCTTTGAGGTATATGTAGAAAACTCCAGCGGGCACAAGTTTCCTACCGGCTTTCCTTCCCGACGGGCGTGGTTACATGTTACGGTTACTGACGGCCAGGGCAAGGTAATATTCGAATCGGGCCGACCTAACGAAGATGGTAGCATAGCGGGTAACAATGCCGACGAGACTCCGGGCACTTATGAGCCGCACCGGGACATTATAACAAGCCCCGATGAGGTACAGATTTATGAGTCCATAATGGGTGATACCTCAGGTGATGTTACCTTCACACTGCTATACGGTGCCGGTTATCTTAAAGATAACCGCCTCTTGCCCCAGGGNNCCGGGTGAGCTACCAGATAGATACCACCAACCGTAATGGGCCGTTTAAGGTAGTAGTGGAACTGCTCTACCAGCCGCTCTCTTACTGCTTTGTAAATGATATGCTGGGTGGTGAAGGCTCTCTTATTGACCGCTTCGATGGCTATTACCAGGAAGCCGATCAAACCCCGGAGCGGATAACCATAGCAGGGGTGCGCATTATCCCGGAGTAAGCGGGTAGAGATCCTGTTAAACATACTGAAGTTATTGCGTCCCATCTCAATATAAGCAGAGCCAATCACCTCTCCTGTCCTCCAAGAGTGTTCCTGCCTTACCACCAGCCGAGATGATATAATGAGCGAGCTTAAGCAAAATCAGCGTGGGGAGGTAGCGCATGACCAAGGAAGAACAATTCTACCAAGCGCTAGAAGAAGTCTTTATAGGCGTACCAGTTGAGGGTGAATCAGGTTAATGTAACCTGATGCGCATTAAGTCAAGGTATTACAGGAACGTAGTTTTCCCACACTTTAAGAAGGATATAGAAGAGGCTTTAATTCCATTCCCGGATTTTCGTGATGAGCTTTTTATTAAACTATATACCTTTTTCAAGAGATACTTTTCCAAAAGCGGTTCTATTTATTTTGACTCCACGCCTGTTGACCAGAATATCTACGAGACAATACAATATGGCGCTTGCTATTAAATCCACGACACCGGAGGCAAGGTCAAAATGGCAGACTTAGAGAGATTAGCTGAACTAATTAAACAAAAGAACATGGTTGACGGTGAAATCGCCAGAATAATAGGGCGGCCAGCAGAGAGGGGCCACACGGGAGAATACATAGCAGCGCATATTTTTAATATTGCCCTTGAACCCTCAGCCTCACAAAAAGGCATAGATGGACACTTTACCAGTGGAAAGCTCGCCCAAAAGAGTGTAAATATTAAATGGTATGGCAAAATGGAGGGGCTGCTAGACATATCACCAGTCAGTTTGCCCGATTACTATCTGGTGATGACCGGCTCGAAAGTGGCTGCTGCATCTTCCAAAGGTACAGTACGGCCATGGATTATCTCTTACGTTCACCTATTCGATGCTGCCAGTCTTGTCAGCGAATTAAAGCGACCAGGTGTAAAGATAGGGATCGCAACGAGTGTGTGCAGTTACCTGTGGGAGGCGGCAGAAATTTACCCGGCCCAGCATAACAAAGAGCTTCTACTATCTGATGAGCAAAAGCGTCTGCTTGCATTGTTCGGTTGAGCCCAATATCCACAGATGGGATAATGCCAGAATGGGATTGCTAATACGTCTTATCATAGAAGATGACCACAGTAACCATTAAACTACATAAGTAGCAAGCATTAACACATATGATGAGGGAAATCTAGCGGAGGTTATAATAGACATTGCCAAGCGAAATGACTATTGAAGAACTCATTAAGCAGGGCAGTGTTCATCCGTTCGAGGCAACCCATGATGAGGTTAGACCATGCCCAAAATAAGTTACACCGAACACCTAATACTATGCTATCCTTAGCCCTTAAGAGGTCCCCCTTCTCCCCCAGTTTGATAAACTGATATCTCGCAGGTACAATAACAGCAGGTGCGAATAAAACGGCCAAAGGTATTACTAGCAAACTGGTAGCATAGCTTCGCTATGGTTGGGGACACAATTTTCAAGAATAATTTAGCCTTAGAAATGACCTGGAGAGGTGACCGAGTGGTTCATGGTGCCGCTCTCGAAAAGCGGTCTCCGCTAAATGCGGAGCGTGGGTTCGAATCCCACCCTCTCCGCGTAAAGAAAGGGAGAGGTGCTGGAGTGGTCTATCAGGCACGCCTGGAGAGCGTGTGTCGCCTAAAGCGACCGTGGGTTCGAATCCCACCCTCTCCGCCAGAATAAATGAATGACGCCCCGGAGCTAAAATACTACCTGGCCTTCAGCCTTATTCGCGGTGTTGGAAGGGTTACCTTAGGCAAGATAAAAGACCATTTCGGGAGCCTTGAGGAGGCCTGGTCGGCCGGTGCCCTAAGCTTTAAAGAGGCTGGGGTTGAGGACGGCGTAATTGAGGAAATCATAAAAAGTCGCCCCCTTATTTCACCTGAGGCTGAGATAGAAAAGCTGGCCAGAAATGCCGTTCAAGCCTTTACCCCTTTTGATGAGGGTTACCCCAAGCTCTTAAGAGAAATACACGATTACCCGCCGGTAATTTATGTCAAGGGAAAACTGGTCCCTGATGAGCTGTGCCTTGCCGTAGTGGGCAGCCGCCAGCCTACCATTTATGGCCGGCAGGTGGCTGAAGAAATTACTACCGAGCTTGCCCGAAGTGGTATCACCATTGTTAGCGGGCTCGCGCGGGGTATTGATAGCATCGCCCACCGAACTGCTCTTGAGGCTGGTGGGCGCAGTATTGGCGTGCTTGGTTCAGGGGTTGATATCATCTATCCCCCGGAGAATAAGTTATTGGCTCAGGAAATAGTAAAAAACGGCGCCCTGGTTAGTGAAATGCCTCTGGGCACCAGTCCCAAACCAGAATATTTTCCCCGCCGCAACCGCATCATGAGTGGGCTAGCTACCGGCGTGCTGGTGATTGAGGCCAAGGAAAAAAGCGGCGCCCTTATAACTGCCAGCCTGGCCCTGGAACAAAATAGAGAAGTTTTTGCCGTACCGGGTAGTATATTCTCACCCAATAGTAAAGGCACCAACCGCCTGATACAGGAAGGAGCTAAACTGGTAAGTAAGGCCAGTGACATCTTTGAGGAGCTAAACCTGGTCGCCACCCAGCCCGAAATATTAGTGGAGGTGCCGGCTGACCCATCAGAGGCAAGCATATTTGAGCGGCTAAGTAGGGAACCAATGCATGTTGATGAGGTATGCCGCTTAAGCCAGCTGCCAATTTCAACCGTCACCAGCACGCTGGCCATGATGGAACTTAAGGGCCTGGTAAAGCAGGTAAGCCCCATGAACTATGTCCGGGCTGGAAATTACAGGAACCCATGAGTACTAAAAAGCAAAACCTGGTTATTGTTGAATCACCCGCCAAGGCCAAAACGCTTTCCAAAATCCTAGGCCGTAAGTATGAGGTGATGGCTTCACTAGGGCACGTGCGAGACCTGCCTAAAAAAGCCC
Organism: Dehalococcoidia bacterium UBA4087; assembly: GCA_002382615.1. Classification (GTDB taxonomy): domain Bacteria; phylum Chloroflexota; class Dehalococcoidia; order Dehalococcoidales; family UBA4087; genus UBA4087. The sequence continues at coordinate 31,246 of DFYH01000022.1, read as the reverse complement.
TCGGCGTGGATATAGAGCACGGCTTTGAACCGAAGTATGTAACTATCAGAGAAAAAAGCAAGATTATAAAAGAGTTAAGGCAGGAGGTTGAAAAAGCCGATACCGTTTACCTGGCCACTGATCCTGACCGCGAGGGTGAGGCCATAGCCTGGCATATTGCCCAGGTTACCGATCTTGAGGACAAGCCCTACTGGCGAGTTACCTTCCATGAGATAACTGAACGGGCTGTCAAAGAGGCCTTTAAAGAGCCACGCCAGCTTGATTACTCGCTGATTAATGCCCAGCAGGCCCGCCGTGTTCTTGACCGGCTGGTTGGCTATAAATTAAGCCCTGTCCTGTGGCGGAAGATTAAAAGAGGGCTTTCGGCCGGAAGGGTTCAATCGGCAGCCCTGCGCTTGATAGTGGAAAGAGACCGCCAGATTGAGCTCTTTAAGCCCGAAGAGTACTGGAGCCTGGAGGCCACCCTTGAAAAAGAAGGCTTCCCACCCTTTTCAGCTTCACTGGTAGGGCTGGAGAATAAAAAGCCATTAGTAATTAAAAATAAAGAAGAAGCCGAAAGGCTGCAAAAGCTGCTAAGAGATGCCTCTTACAGCGTGCTGGGGGTTAAGAAAGGCCAGACCAAAAAAGAGCCGCCGCCGCCTTTTATCACCAGCACCCTGCAGCAGGAAGCTGCCCAAAAGCTGCACTTTCCGGCTGAAAAGACCATGCGGCTGGCCCAGCAGCTTTATGAAGGCCTGCCCATCAGGGGAGAAAATGTTGGCCTTATAACCTACATGAGGACCGATTCAATTAATATAGCCAGCGTGGCCCGGGATGAAATAAGGCAGTTTATCCTGGAGCACTTTGGCCAAGACTTTCTCTCCCCCAGGGCAAGGGTCTTTAGAAGCAAGGTAAAATCAGCCCAGGAGGCCCATGAGGCCATCCGTCCCACCAGCATCCAGAGAACCCCGGAAAGCCTGGAGGAATACCTGAGCAAAGAGCAGTTAAGTCTATACCGGCTTATATGGCAGAGGGCCTTAGCCAGCCAGATGGCAAGCGCCCTTTTTAGCACCCGGACGGTGGACATTCTGGCCCAATCCAAAGAAGCTAACTACATCCTGAGGGCTTCAAGCACCACCAGCCTATTTAGTGGCTTTCTTGCTCTTTATAAAGAAGAGCGTAAAGAAGAGACTTTGCCCGAGCTTGAAAAAGGCGACCAGTTAAAGCTGGTAGATATCAATACCCAGCAGCATTTTACCCAGCCGCCGCCACATTTTACTGAGGCATCACTCATAAAAACCCTCGAAGAATCGGGCATTGGCCGGCCGAGCACCTATGCCGTAATCGTTCCCACGCTCTTGGAAAGGGGCTATGTTGAGCGGATGCGGGGCAGCCTTAAGTCCACCGAACTGGGTGGTGTGGTGACTGATTTTTTAAATAGTTACTTTCCTGAAGTTGTGGATATAGACTTTACTGCCCATATGGAAGATGAATTAGATAAAATTGCCCACGAAGGTAAAGAGTGGGTAAATGTAGTTGAAGAGTTTTATCGCCCCTTAGAAGACGATCTTAACAAGGCTATGACCCAGGCCCAAAAGGTAAAACTGACCGAGCAGCCTCTGGGGCAAAACTGCCCCCAGTGCGGCAAACCACTTTTAATCAAAGACGGCCGCTATGGCAAGTTTATTGCCTGTAGCGGCTTCCCGGAGTGCCGCTACACTAGCGCCTACAATAACACTACCGGCATAAAATGCCCTGAATGCCAGGAGGGCGAACTATTAGAAAAAACATCACGCCGGGGTAAGGTTTTTTATGCCTGCAGCCGCTACCCCGAGTGCCGCTTCACCTTGAGCCGCCGGCCGTTAAATGCGGTTTGTCCCCAGTGTGGTGCAATTATGGTAAGCTACCGGAAAGACATGGCCCAATGCAGCAAGTGCAGCTATAAAGGAAAACTGGATGCAGAAGGAAATCTTCAGCCAGTATCTTAATTATCTGGAGGCCACTGCCAATGCCTCACCTTACACTATACGCAATTATACCTATGACCTTCTGGGAAACTATAAGAAAGGTGAAGGAAAAGGCTTTTTCCAGTTTCTGGCAAGCAAAGGCATCGAAAGCCTGGAGGGAGTAGACAGATCGGTTATCAGGGAATATGTCTCCTGGCTATATGATCAGGGAATTTCCAAGACAAGTATCGCCCGCAAACTATCCGCCGTGAGGTCTTTTTTCCGCTATCTACAGAGGGAAGGCATCTTGGATGCCGGCTGGCTAAAAGATGTTCCCTTACCCAAAAGAGAACGGCGCCTGCCGCGGTTTTTAACCGGCGAAGAGGTAGTTAAAATGCTTGGTGCCGTAGATACAAGCTCACCCTTGGGAATAAGGGACCGGGCGCTACTCGAACTACTGTATGCCTCAGGATTAAGGGTAAGTGAGATAACGAGCCTTGATATTGACCAGCTTGACCTGGAAGGAAAAGAGATGAAAGTTACCGGTAAGGGCGATAAGGAGAGAATTGTCCTGATGGGCGAACCGGCCCAAAAGACCTTAAAGCAATACCTTACTGAGAGCCGTCCCCTTATTGCCGCTGGTAGCCCCTCAGGAGCCCTTTTTATAAGCCATGGTGGCCACCGGCTAACCCAGCGCATGGTGCAGAAAATTGTGGAAAAGTACAGCCATCTGGCCGGGATAGAGAAAAAAGTCTATCCTCACATGTTAAGACACACCTTTGCCACCCATTTACTTGACGGCGGGGCCGACTTAAGGGTGGTGCAGGAACTTTTGGGGCACTCAAGCCTATCAACCACTCAGGTATATACTCATGTTACTAAAAGCCAGGCCAAAAAGGTTTACCTGGCGGCACACCCATTAAGCAAGGAGGAAAATGATAAACCGACTGGAGAAACTGCGCCAGAAGATAAAGGAAAATAATCTTGACCTTTTAATCGTCTCTAATGCGGCCAACCTATTTTACCTCTCCGGCTTTAATAGCTCTGAGGCCTACCTTTTTATTACCCCAAATGAAAACGTGCTGGCCACTGACTTTCGCTACATTGAGCAGGCCAAAGAACAATCACCGGGGTGGGAAATTTATAAAATAGAAGGCGGAATTACCAAATGGCTACCGCCACTACTGGGCCGCCTTAAAGCTGAGCGCATCGGACTTGAGGCCGAAAGTACCAATCTGCTCTTTTTTAATCACCTTGAGAGCCTGTTAAAAGAACAGTTCCCCCAAGCTGTAATTATACCGACCGAAAATATAGTGGGCTCTTTAAGGATAGTTAAAGACCAGGAAGAAATAAGCGCCATTACCCGGGCGGCGGCTATAAGCGATGCCGCTATGGAGTATATATCCGAATTTATCCAGCCAGGTATGACGGAGGAAAAAGTAGCCTGGGAGATAGAAAAGTTCATGAGGGAGAATGGCAGCCAACACCTGCCTTTTGATGTTATCGTCGCCTCAGGCCCCAATGCTGCCCTGCCCCATGCCCAACCCGAGCCGCGGCTAATAAACCCTGGCGAACCTATTATTATAGATATCGGAGCTAAGGTTGATGGATATGCGAGTGACCTTACTAGAACGCTTTATGTGGGTAAAAAAGATGATACTTTTGAAAAAATATATGGTATTGTGCTTGAAGCCCAGCTAGCGGCTATAAACGGCATTACTAACGGTATGCCAGCCGACCAGGCTGATAGCATTGCCCGCGACATTATCAGCCGAGCCGGTTTTGGCGAGGCCTTTGGCCATTCACTGGGGCATGGCATAGGCCTTGAAATTCATGAGGCCCCTAACCTTAGTCCCAATTCCAAAAATATTTTAACTGATAACATGGTCTTTACCATAGAGCCGGGCATATACTTACCGGGGTGGGGCGGGGTAAGGATAGAGGATTCAGTAATGCTGGAAGGAAAGATAAGGTGCCTATCGAAAGTGAAGAAATAGATAGGCCCTTGCGCGCTGATCTTCATATCCATACCGAGTACTCCATGGACTCGGCCAGCAAAATTGAGGATATAATCAGCACCTGTGTTAAGAAAGGCCTAAATTGCCTCTCGGTTACCGACCACGGCGCTATTGAAGGAGCCGTGAAGATGCAAAAAATAGCTCCCTTTAAGGTTATTATCAGCGAGGAAATACTGACTCGGAATGGTGAGATCATCGGCATGTTTCTTAAAGAAAAGATATCCGGCGGCCTTTCACCCCAAGATACAGTCAGCCTCATAAAAGAGCAAGGGGGGCTGGTCTATATACCACATCCTTTTGACCGCTTTCGCTCGCCACTTGACGAACAAGCCTTAGAAGAGATAATCGGAAGCGTGGATATTATCGAAGTCTATAACGCCCGGATTATACTTTTAAGATATATATCCCAGGCCCAGGCCCTAGCCGAAAAATATAACCTACCTATGGGTGCGGGTAGTGACGCCCATACACTGGGTGAGATAGGGAAAAGCTGGGTGGAAATGCCCGACTTTGATGGGCCACAGGGCTTTTTAAAAGCAATACGCCTGGCTAAGATACACGGGCACCGCTCAAGCCCGTTCGTACATATCTCAAGCTCTCTTCAGAAGAAAAGAAAACATGACACTTAAAATAGGCTGGTTTTCCAGCGGCCGGGATAAGGCCGCCCGAGACCTTTTAAGAGCCGTTAGGAACGCCATTAAAAGTGGTGAGATTAAGGCCGAAATAAGCTTTGTGTTCTGCAGCCGCGAGTACGGTGAATCTGAAGAAAGCGACCGCTTTCTAAATCTGGCGAAAAGCTATCACCTGCCGCTTAAAACCCTTTCTTACCAGAAATTTAAGGGTGAAAGAAGTGGTCTGCGCTTGGGCCACCACTTAGCCCCCTGGCGGCTTGATTATGATAAAGAAGTAATAAGGGAAATAGGCAGTTTTGAATTTGATATTGGAGTGCTTGCCGGCTATATGCTCATCATGAGTGAAGAGCTCTGCTTGCGATATAGATTGATTAACCTGCACCCTTCTATCCCCGGCGGCCCAGTCGGCACCTGGGAGGAGGTTATCTGGCAGCTAATTGAAGAAAGGGCCGAAAAAGCTGGCGCCATGATGCATCTGGTAACCCCCCAACTCGACGGGGGACCAGCACTTACCTATTTTGCCTTCCCGCTAACCGGACAGCCCTTTGAGAAGTACTGGCTTAGGCTAAAGGGCAAAGAAGGGACCGACATGAGACAACTACCAGCAGCCCAAAGGCTTTTTAATACTATCCGCCGCTACGAGCTGGCCAGGGAATTTCCTCTAGTGATAGCCACCTTAAAAGCTCTAGGCTCAGGTCTGATAAAATTAGATTATAAGCCCTTAACCCCTTATGATCTAAGCCACGAGGTTGAGGAAAAAGTAGATGCCAGGTACCGCTTGAGCTATGAGTAAAGACCATTTAGACCGGCGTTTTATTGCCTTTGACCTTGAAGGCCCACTCTCGCCTGATGATAATGCCTACGATTTAATGGGGCTTTTCCCGAACGGTAAAAAGATCTTTGAGGCCCTAAGTTTATACGATGACCAGTTGGCCTTAGAAGGTAAAGAAGGCTATGAGGCCGGTGATACACTAAGACTCATCCTGCCCTTTCTTATTAAACACGATATCTCAAGAAAACACATAGAAGAGCTAGCCGAAAAAGCCCGGCTTAACCAGGGTGCCAGTGAGCTTATAAGAGACTTAAAGAATGCAGGCTGGCAGGTATTTTCTATAACCACTGCCTATGAACCCTATGCCCTAGTCTTAACGGCCAAACTTGGCATAAAAAAGGATAATGTGGCGGCTACCCCTTTCCCGCCCCTGAACATAAAGTTAAATAAAAGCGAAGAAAAGCTCATCGAAGAAATAGAAAACATGATACTTGAGGGCCAAAAAGACTTAAAAAAGGCTCTGGACAGATTTTTCTGGCAGGAGATACCTAAGACCGATCTGTCTCCTATCATGAAGACCACATTGCCCATCGGGGGAACGCGCAAGGTAAAGGCCCTGGAAAATTTTTCCCGGATACACCAGCCGAAACTCGCCTGTTGGGTATTTGTGGGCGATAGTATTACTGATGCCAAAGTCTTAGAAAGATTAAGATCTGCCAATGGGCTGGCTATTGCCTTTAACGCCAATATACATGCCCTATCTTTTGCCACCATTGCCCTAGCCTCAACCGAGACCAAAGACCTCTGGCCCATCCTTGACGGCTGGCAGGAGGGGGGCCTTGATCTGATGCGGGAAAAAGTTTTAGAGCTGGAAAGATTGGCTCCCGAAAAATACAGTTGGCTTCAGGGTAAAAGATTGGACGATGTTCTTGAGGTGCACCGCCAAGTTCGTCTTAAGATGCGCCAGGAGGCTGGGAAACTTGGCTAGGTTTGACGTTATCGGCCTTGGCGCCATGAACATGGATAATATCTTCCTCGTGCCGGAGATAGCCGCGGATAACGAGGTAACTGCCAGGCTGGCCGGCAAGTTCCCCGGCGGCTCAGCCGCCAATACCATTTACGCTCTGGGGCGCCTGGGGCTTAAAACAGGCTTTATAGGAGCAGTGGGAAAAGATATTGATGGACGGCGGCTAAAGCAAGACTTTCTGCGAGCTGGGGTGGATGTAACATTCATAAATACGATTCCCGGCGTAAAGACCGGGATGAGCTTATGTCTAAGCGACCCTAAGGGCAACCGCTCAATATATCTGCTACCCCAGGCTAATGACCTTTTTCACCTTGATAATAATAGCCTTGACTTTATAAACCAGGCCCAGATTTTGCATGTTTCTTCCTTTGCCGGGCCTGAGCAGTGGCCCGAAATATTAAAAGCCGTAAGTAGCCTGGGGCCCGCTACCAGGCTTAGTTTTTCACCCGGTGCTATATACGCCAGAAACGGTATAGAAAATCTGGCGCCTGTCCTTAGAAAGACTTATGTCCTTTTCTTAAGCTACCGTGAGCTAGTAGGGCTTACCGGTACTAAAGAGCTCTCTGAGGGAACCCAAAAACTTCTTGACTATGGATGCGGCATAGTCGCGGTTACCTTAGGGGCAGGAATAATGCTAACCCAGACCAAAGTCGTAAGTTATGTACGCACCGCAAAAGAGGAGCATTTTATAGAGGACGTAGAAAAAACTCACCCCGTTGATACCACCGGGGCCGGTGACGGCTTTGCCGCTGGCTTTCTTTTGGGGCTTAGGTTAGGGCAGGATATAAAGCGCTCCGGCCGTCTGGGGGCTCTGGTAGCTAACTTCTCAGTTAAGAAAATAGGACCGAGAGTTGGTCTGCCCACCCGAAAGGCTCTTGAAAAGCGTTATCTTAAAGTTTACGACGAGCCCTTTTAGGGCTTAGCCTTAGCTCCCGAGAGAGTCCCATCAATAAGGCCATACTCTATGGCCTGCTCGGCATTAAGGAAGAAATCACGATCAATGTCATGGGCTATTTTTTCCCGCGGCTGGCCGCTATGCTGGACCAAGATATCGGTAATAATATCCTGAAGCCGCATAATCTCCCGGGCAGCAATAACCACATCAGCTGCCTGACCCTGGGCCCCGCCAATTGCCTGATGAAGATGGACAGTCGAATGCGGCAGGGCAAAACGCTTACCTTTGGCACCAGCACAGAGTAATATGGTGGCCATGCTGGCCGCCATGCCGATACAGATAGTTGAGACATCTGGCTTAATAAGCTGCATGGTATCGTAGATGGCTAGACCTGATGAGATAACTCCCCCCGGTGAGTTTATGTAAAGATTTATGTCCTTATCCGAATCTTCTCTCTCCAGGAATAAAAGCTGTGCAATAATAAGATTAGCCACCTGGTCATTAATTGGGGTACCCAAAAAGATAATCCGCTCCTTGAGCAAAAGAGAGTATATATCGTAGGCCCTCTCCCCGCGAGTACCGCTCTCAATTACCATTGGTATAATGTTACTGGTTTCCATTAACCTCCTCCTGTTTAGGTTTGATTGGTATTATCTTCTATATTAGCACTATCGGGCGCTACCTGAGTTTCTTGTTGTTGCGGAGCATCTCCCTCAGGTGATACTCGGGCTTCTTCATCTTTCGGCTTATTCTGCGCCATTGCCATTAATTGCTCCATGGCCTTCCTTCGCCGAATGTAGCGCCGCATAACTTCACGGTTCTCCGGAGTATCAATGGCCTTTCTATTATCTTCGCTCCCGGCCATGAGGCTCATTTCAAGGTCTACCTCAGCCTCATTAACTTCAATATTCTCGGCTTTGGCGAACTCATCCATCACCAGCAGACGACCTACTCTTTTAATAGCGAGTGGCCTCAGGTTCTCTCTCAGTTTGGCTTCGGGTATTTTTCTAAGGCTTTCCTGGACATTCTCCGGGTAGCGTTGCCATTCTTCAAACTGTCTCTGAAGAAGGTAGTCTATTTCATTCTCCACTATAAAAGGAGGAAACTCAACCGTGCTCTTCTTAACAATCTCATCCAAGAGCCTGTCCTCAAAATCGGACATGGCCTTATCCTCAAGCTGATGCGTCATATTTTCTTTAATTCTTTCCTTAAGAGAAGAAAGGTCCTCCAGGTCCGGAGCTATACTCTTAACAAAGCTGCCATCAAGCTCGGGCAGCTTTTCTTCCTTAACACTTATAACTTTGACCTTGAACTTGGCTTCCTTGCCCGCCTGCTCCTTGTTGCTAAAATCTTCGGGTAGCTTAAGGGAAAACTCCTTCTCCTCACCGCTATGAAGCCCGATAAGCTCCTCAGCAAAACCGGGTACCGGATTCTTAGAGCCCTCGACCACAAGATATTCAACCCCTTTTCCACTAACGAAGGGCGTCTCTTCAACATTACTTTCAACATCAATTGCCACCAAATTCCGGGCTGCTACCGCTCGATCAACGGCTTCCCAGGTAGCTTGCTGGTGACGCAAGTCTTCAATTACCTTGTCTACATCTTCGTCTTTAACCGCCACCACCTCGGGTGCTATATTGATGCTTCGGTAATCACCCAGCTTCACCGAGGGTGCCAGAGGAAATATCGCCTGAAAAACAAGCGGGCTGGTACTGGTTACTTCAATATATGGCTCGGCGATGGCCGGAATATCTTCGGATTTCATCAGTTGAAAGCAAGCCTCAGGCAGGAAGTTATTTAAGGCGTCCTCCATCAAGCGGTCTTTGCCCAAAAACGTCTCCAAAACATCCCGCGACGCCTTACCCCGACGAAAACCCGGTATGTCTGTACTCTGAACTAGGCGCTTATAGGCGCCTTCCAGTGAACTATCTAACTCTGTCTCCTCCACCTCAACGGTAAGATAGGCCTGACTATTTTCTACGCGCTTTTCGGTTACCTTCATTTACACCTTCCTAATTAAGAGTAGCTTAACTTGTTTCCAAACGCAAATGTAGCTCTTTGAGTTGCTCATCTTTAACCGGCGCCGGCGAACCAAAAAGCAGGTCCCGGGCATTTTGGTTCTTGGGGAAAGCTATAACATCCCTTATGGTCTCTTCGCCCAGCAATGTCATGAGTAACCGGTCAATACCAAGGGCAATACCTCCATGAGGGGGCGCCCCGTAATTAAAAGCCTTAATTAGATGGCCAAAAAGGTCATCAATCTCTTTATCTTCGTAGCCTAGTATATGGAAGACTTCCCTTTGTAGATCACCCTTATGAATCCTGATACTGCCGCCGCCAATTTCATAGCCGTTGAGCACTATATCGTAATGCCGGCCTCGGACCTTTTCCGGAGTGGTAACCAGAAGAGATAGGTCTTCTTCACGGGGAGAAGTAAAGGGGTGATGCATCGATTCCCAGCGGCCAAGCTCCTGGTTCCAGTTAAAGAGGGGAAAGTCCACCACAAAGGCAAAGGCAAGCTCACCTGGCCTGGCCAGCTCCAGACGACGCCCCATCTCTAATCGAAGGGCCCCTAATGCCCGGTTAACCGTACTGACATCGCCGGCCAGAATAAGGATGAGGTCACCCCCCGAAGCACCCAAGCGCTTGGCCATCAGACGCACTTCATCAACTGCTAGGTACCTGGCGGCTGATGATTTAACAGCACTCATGGTAAGGTCTTCAATGCTATTTAGGGTCTTATCTAAAGATATGGTTACAAGCCCCCCACCACCACTATCTTTGGCCAGATTAGTAAGCTCGTCAATACTCCGGCGGCTATAGTCTCCGCAACCAGGAAGGGCTATTCCTTTAATACAGCCACCATTAGCCAGGCTCCGGCTAAAAACAGGGAAGGAAGATGAAACTAATATATCCGAAAGATCAGACATCTCAAGACCAAAGCGGATATCCGGCTTGTCACTCCCATAGCGGGCCATGGCCTCAGCATATCTTATTCTGGGGAAAGGCTTCTTTAACTTGTAGTCAGGGAAGAAGCCCTCTACGAGCCTGGTAAGCAGCTCCTCAGTAAGAAGCATCACATCATCTTCTTCAACAAAACTCATTTCTATATCAAGCTGAGTAAACTCCGGCTGCCGGTCAGCCCGGGTATCTTCATCGCGAAAACATTTGGCTATCTGGTAATACTTTTCAAAGCCGGCGACCATCAAAAGCTGCTTTAGTTGCTGGGGAGACTGAGGTAGGGCATAGAAGCTACCCGGATAGAGGCGGCTGGGTACCAGATAATCACGGGCACCTTCAGGCGTGCTCTTGATAAGTATCGGCGTTTCAATCTCCAGAAAGCCTTTATTATTAAGGAACTCCCGCATAAAGTTAACCACCAGGTGCCTGGCCTTTATGTTCCTCTGCATCCTTTCGCGGCGTAGATCAAGATAGCGGTACTCAAGGCGCAGGTTTTCATCTACCTCAACATCCTTATTGATATAAAAAGGCGGTGTCTCGGCCTTGTTTAAAATCTCCATCCGCTCTACTAGGACCTCAATTTCTCCTGTAGGAAGGGCAGGATTTTCTGTTCCTTCGGGCCTGAGGACAACTTCACCCCAGATACGGATAACATATTCGTTACGGAGTTCATCGGCCAGCTGATAAGGCTCAGGGGATTTTTGAGGGTTAAAGACAATCTGGACAACACCCTCCCTATCTCTTAAGTCAATAAATATAAGCCCGCCATGATCACGGCGCCGGTGGACCCATCCAGCAAGAACAACCTGGCTGCCAATATCGGTCCGTCTTAATTGCCCGCAACTATGTGTTTTCAGCATCTTTCTTCCTCATCACAGATTGTTGGATTATAACTTGCCCAGGTAGCATCTTCAAAAAGGCTTCTGGGCAGTCCTTTCTAGTAGAAAAATGAGCTTGGAGAGGTAACCTTCTTTTTGTATGCCGCTAAAAATCCTCCTTTTACAGGGCAGAGAGGTCTAATAGAAGGTGACAAGATTATAGAACATTTATAACGAAGTTATATGAAATTCGGCAACACAAAACCAAAAAATGATTGATGCTTCGCCTAACAGAACGTATCATGGTTTGTGTATTCGGCACTCCACTAAAGAGTTGAAAAGGATAGGGTGATGCGGCTTAACCTCTCCAGCCTTGTGTTTAGGAAGAAGTTCAATAGCCTGGGTGAGGAGCTGGAGAAAAATAGATAATATGGAGGGTTTCTCGGTCCGTTTTACCGGCCCCTGGCCACCCACAGTTTCGTAGCTAAGCCGACCGCCAACAGCGATACAGGTTAAATAAATCTGGAGTTCATTTATAACGAAGTTATATGAAATTCGACTTTGGCGGTTCTACAAAAGAAGGAGGATTTAAAGGTATTGAAATGTTGATTGTCTGATGTAAATGGTATATCATAGCAAATGAAATACAGAATTTAAATGACGCATGGGAGTATAATCTTTCCAAGGAGTTCACATGCAACAAGTAAAGGTAGTCACCGATAGCTCAGTGGGGCTGCCCGATGCATTAATTGAAGAGTACGGGATTCGCTTTGCTCCCCTACAGATTATTTTTGGAGATAAAACTTACCGAGACAGAATTGAACTCTCCCCAGCCGACTTTTATTCTATGCTAGAAGGATCAGATAAACTCCCCACCACCTCGGCGCCAACTTCTCAGGACTTCCTAGCTATTTATAAAGAGGCCGCAAATGAGGCCAAAAACATCGTATGCCTTTGCCTTACCCAGCGGTTCAGCACTATGGGAATAAAGTCAGCCTTACAGGCAAAAGAGGAGGCAAGAGAGTTCCTACCAGATGTCCGTATAGAGGTATTTGACTCTCGCAGCGCCGTCGGCGGCATGGGCTTAATAGTTCTCGCGGCAGCTCAAGCGGCACAGGAGGGCAAGACTTTACCCGAGGTTATAGCGACCGCAGAAAGTGTCCGCGACAGAATAAATGTAATAGAGGTCATGGATACCCTCAAGTATTTGGCCAAAGGTGGACGGATAGGTAAGGCTGCTCACTGGGCAGGAAGCCTGCTTAACATAAAGCCTATACTGGAGGTATCCAATCTTACCGGAGCCGTGGAGCCAGTGGAACGGATAAGGACGAAACAGAAGGCCTTGGAGCGTTTGCTGGAAATCGTGAGTGAAAGGGTAAAAGGCCAAGGGCCGCTGCATGCCATTGTTGACCATAGTAACACACCTGTGGAAGCGGAAAGGCTTAAGGAGCAGGTTATTGCCAATTTTGACTGCTACGAGATCTACATATCAGATATTACCCCTGCCTGTGGTGTCCACCTTGGGCCAAGAGTGGTAGGAGTCTCCTTCTACGCTGAAGATAAGCATACTTAATCCGGCCATTAAAGCTGTGTAATCCTGATGGGTAGCTATAGCCATTTGGCTATTGGGACACCCCCTTTGATATCCTTCATAGAGGCCCCACAGTATAACAGTCAAACAGGCCACAGTGGAAGTCAGGGGTTCAAATCCCTGGGGGCCGGCCTATCCTGGATGCTGGAGTTCTTGCCATTCTCTGGGTGTGACTGTTTTAGGCCCTCCTTAACCGCCTTTGCGAGAATAGGCCATTCGGCTAAACCTGCCCGGCTAGATGATTGGGCAATGTTTTGTTATACTAAAAAGCCATGCCCCCATCGTCTAGTGGCCCAGGACACCGGCCTTTCAAGCCGGTAACAGCGATTCGAATTCGCTTGGGGGCATATTACCAAGTTACTTAACACGAGGACTGAGAGTTTTGCTGGTTGGCCGCAATTTCGCTTGCTAAGCGGTTATAGGTATCCAGAAGAGCTTGGTTTACCACTCGGGTATCAGATATTACCGGCATAAAATTGTTGTCACCCGACCAGCGCGGCACGATATGGGTATGCAAGTGCCCTTCCACACCTGCCCCGGCTACCCGCCCTATGTTCATACCAATATTAAAGCCGTCAGGATGAAAGGCTTTCTTTAAAATTGAGATACCTAGCCTCACCAGATCAGCATGCTCTTTAATTTCATCATCCTCAAAGAAATCAAGGTCACCGATGTGCCTGTTAGGAGCCACCATAATATGGCCAGGATTATAAGGATAAGCATTGAGGATAATGAAATTAAATTTCCCCCGATAGAGGATAAGGTTTGAGCGATCATCAGCCTCCTGGGGCTTCTCACAGAAAACGCAGCCCTCCTCTTTGGCCTTTTTAACATATTCTATCCGCCACGGCGCCCAAAGATGTTCCACCTTTCACCTCCTTGCCAACTTGTGCTATTTTATATACTCGCTGGATGGACATCAAAAGTTCCGAGGATAAAATTATTTTTCTGGGCACCGGTGGCGCCAGAGTTATGATATCAACCCAGCTCTTAGCATCGGGTGGCATATGGCTCAGCCTGGGCGACACCCAAATTTTAATTGATCCCGGACCGGGCGCCATAGTGCAGGTGAATAAGAGAAAGCTTAAGCCAAAAAATTTGGAGGCTATACTACTCTCGCACCGCCACCTTGACCACAGCAATGACACCAACGTCATGATTGAAGCTATGACCATGGATAGTCCCCGGCGCCGGGGTTATTTTTTTGCCCCGGCCGATGCTTTAGGCGAGGAACCGGTTATCTATTCTTATCTGAAAGAATCCCTTAACGGAATAGAGGTCTTAAGTGAGGGCTCAAGCTATCAAGTTGGCCAGGTCCGATTTTCAACTCCGGTGCGTCACATGCATCCAGTGGAGACCTACGGCTTTCTATTTGAAATAGAGAAGCACCGCTTTGCCTATATCGCCGATACCAGGTACTTTGATGGGCTGAGCGTCTACCGGAGCGACCTGCTCATTATGAATGTGGTCTTTATGGAGCCTCATCCCACCATAGACCATCTTGCCATTCCCGATGTAAAGACCTTAGTCCAAGATCTTAAACCCAAGGTGGCCATCATAACCCACTTCGGCATGAGTGTCTTCCGGGCCCATCCCTGGGAAATAGCCCGGGAGTTAAGTGATGAAACCGGAGTAAAGGTTATTGCCGCCCGGGACGGCATGGGTTTTGACTTAAACAAATTAGATGAAATACCCTGACGAACTTCTTACCGATGTGAACCGCCCCGGACGCTACACCGGAGGGGAGTGGAACAGTGTTAGCAAAGACTGGTCCGGAACAGATTTAAAGGTCATCCTCAGCTATCCCGATACTTACGAGATCGGGATGTCCAATATGGCCATAGCCATCCTTTACGACATACTAAACCGCCAGCCGGACATCCTCTGCGAGAGGGTATTTACTCCCTGGACAGACATGAGCCAGGCTTTACGGCGAGCAAATCTTCCTCTTTTAAGCCTGGAGAGTGGCCAGCCGGTATCTGAGTTTGATATTCTGGGTTTTTCTATCGGCTACGAGCTCACCTACACCAATATTCTTGAAACTATGGACCTCGCCGGGATCCCCGTATTATCAGAAGAAAGGGGTAGCAATTTTCCCCTCATCATAGGTGGTGCCACCCTTAACCCTGAGCCCTTAGCACCATTTTTTGACCTCTTCTTTATCGGTGAAGCCGAGGAGGCCATCTTAGAGATAGCCAACACCGTTAAGGACTGGAAAAAAGAAGGAAAGAATGGCAAGCAAGGTCTGCTTAAGGAGCTTTCTCGGATTCCCGGCGTCTATGTACCCAGCTTTTACCAGGACTTTTATGATGGGGGTGAATTTAAGCGCCTAGAGGCGGATAAAGATGCAAAACCTTTAATAGAGAGGCGAATCCTCCCCACCCTGCCACCACCGCCCACGGCAACCGTAGTCCCCTATATCGAGGTTATCCATGACCGAGGTGCTGTCGAGATCAGCCGTGGTTGCCCCCGCGGCTGCCGCTTCTGCCAGGCAGGGGTGATCTATCGCCCGGCAAGGGAAAGAACCAAAGAAGAAATTGCTCAAGCGATCGGTGAAATTATTAACCACTGCGGTTATGATGAAATTTCACTGCTTTCCCTTTCCACCGGTGATTATAGCCATATAGAAGACCTCATCAGTCAGATAAGAAAGCTCTACCATAACCAGCATCTGACAATATCGTTGCCCAGCCTGAGGATTAACTCATCTTCAATAAGAATGATGGAAAGCCTGCCCGGCGGAAAAAAGATGAACCTTACCTTTGCTCCTGAAGTAGCCACTGAGAGACTGGGCCGGGTGATTAATAAATTTATTCCTCGGGAGCAGGTCCTGGAGACCTGCCAGTTTGCCTTTGAGAAGGGATGGGCCAGTATCAAGCTCTACTTTCTCTTAGGCCTACCAACCGAAACAGATGAAGATGCCAGAAGCATTGTAGATCTTGCTAGCGCTATTGAATATGCTGGGGCTAAGACACTGGGCAAAAAACCACAGATAAGGGTATCAATTTCTAATTTTGTTCCCAAAACCCATACCCCCTTCCAGTGGGTGGGACAGGAAAAGGAGGAAAACCTGACCCGACGCCACGAAATAATTTGGAATGGCCTTCGCCATCTAGGTATAAGCTCATCCTGGGCAGATCCAAAGATGAGTATACTTGAGGCTGCCCTTTCACGAGCCGATAGAAGAGTTGCTAAAGTAGTTCAGACTGCCTGGCAGAGAGGGGCCATCTTTGACAGCTGGAGGGAATATTTTAACTTCCAGTTGTGGCAGGAGGCCTTTGCCATTAATGGTCTCGATATTGAACGCTATGCCCAACGCACCTTACCGCTGGAAAAGCCCCTGCCCTGGTCACACATTTCCTGTGGGGTCAGCCCTGAGTTTCTGAAGAGAGAATATCTTCGCTCTCTAGAAGGAAAGGAGACTCCGAACTGTCTTGAGGCCTGTCAGTGCTGCGGGTTGGAGGAAACGTGCCCGGTTCGCCAAAACAAGTAACGGCTTGAAGGATATCACCCTCATCCAGGCGTACCAGCCTGGCCCCATGCCGCCTTCTACCCTGAACAGGAATATAATTTCTTAGCCCCTCTCCCATACTCCTTATAAGCGTCACAATACCGGAAGCCGAGACCAGAATAATCGACTGATCTTTCCTGACAACTCTGGCAGCTGTAATTTCACCGGTTTTTTCACTGAGCTTAAAAGAAGAAACACCTTTACCGCCGCGGTGCTGCACGGGGTAACTATTAAGGGGAGTAAGTTTACCATAGCCTTGGCTAGTGACCGTCAGAAGAAACCCACCGGCCACGATAGTATCCAGACCAACAACCCTATCATCACTTGCCCGGCTTATGCCTCGCACACCACCACTGGCCCTGTGGCTTACTCTTATCTCGGCAGAGGCAAAACGAATTGCCTGGGACTTTTGGCTTAAGGCGATAATCTCATCCTCGCTACCGGCTATAGTAGCCGCAACTATCTCATCGCCCGGTGCCAAATCCATGGCAATAATACCGCTGCTCCGGACATTATTAAACTGCCCCAGGGGCATCCTCTTGAATTCCCCCTTGGCCGTAGCCAGAATAATATAGCTATCATCTAAAAACTCCCGCACCGGCAGGGCATAACTAACTGTTTCATCTTCACCAATAGGGAAGAAATTAGCCAGCGCTGCCCCTTTACCAGACCTCGAGCTATCAGATGGCAGGTCATAACATTTAAGGCTGAAGAGACGACCACGAGTAGTCAGAAACAGGATGTTGTCATGGGAATCAGCGGCTAAAACCAGCTTTACAAGGTCAGACTCACGGATGCTCATACCACTGATACCACGCCCACCACGCTGCTGGACGCGATGAATAGAGAGCGGAACACTCTTGACATAACCCCGTCGGGTCACAAACACAATTAAGTCCTGGTGGGGTATAAGATCTTCTTCAGCAAAAGTGATGGCCTGCTCACGGCTGATAGCGGTACGCCTTGGGTCGCCGTGCTTTTCTATAAGCTCAAAGATATCCTCTTTAAGCAGGGTTAAAATCTTAATTGGATCGGCCAGCAATCCTTCCAGATAACCAATTTTGGCCCCGACCTCTTCATACTCATCAAGAATTTTTTGCCTTTCCAGATTAGCTAGGCGCCTTAATTGCATATCAAGAATGGCCTGGCTCTGGGCCACCGAAAGGCCCAGAGTGGTCATAAGAGCTCCCCTAGCAGCTTCAGCGTTCGCAGCTGATCTTATCAGATTAATAACCTGATCTATATTATCCAGTGCAATCCTGAGGCCATCGAGAATATGCAATCTTTCTTTAGCCAGTCTGAGCTCATACTCACTGCGTCGCTTCAAGACGTTGAAGCGAAAGTCAATAAAATACTGCAGGGCCTCTTTAAGACTAAGAAGCCTGGGCTGCCCCTGCACCAGGGCCAACATATTTATAAAGAAGCCCTGTTGCATAGATGTATAGCGGAAAAGTGCGTTTAAGACATGTTCGGGGCGGGCTTCTTTTTTAAGCTCCACTACAACCCTTACGCCCTGCCGGTCTGATTCATCTCTTACCTCAGAAATACCAGATATTTTCTTTTCCCTGGCCAGCTCGGCAATTCGGCTGACTAAAACTGCTTTATTAACCTGATAGGGAAGCTCGGTAATAATGAGCTGAGGGCGTCCTCCAGACTCTTCTATGGTAGTCCGGGCACGAAGAGTAATTTGCCCGCGCCCGGTGGCATAGGCACTCCTTATGCCCTCATCGCCCATAATGATCGCCCCGGTAGGAAAGTCGGGGCCTTTCACCAGACCAAGAAGGTCATCCAAGGAGGCATCCGGATGATCAACCAGATAGACTATGCCGTGGCATATTTCAGTTAGATTGTGAGGCGGTATGTTGGTGGCCATGCCCACAGCGATGCCGGAGCTCCCATTTACCAGAAGATTTGGCAAGCGGCTGGGCAGTACTACAGGCTCCTTTAAGGAATTATCAAAATTAGGTACAAAGTCAACTGTCTCCTTGCCAATATCGGCCAGTACCTCATCACTTATAGCAGCAAGGCGCACTTCGGTGTAACGCATAGCTGCCGGAGGGTCACCATCAAGACTACCAAAGTTACCCTGGCCATCAACTAATGGATAGCGCATGGTAAAGTCCTGGGCCAGACGCACCAGGGCATCATAAACAGAGACATCACCATGGGGATGATATTTCCCCAGGACCTCCCCCACCACACGGGCACTTTTCTTGTAGGGTGTATTGTGAAAGAGGCCCAGTTCCTGCATCGCAAAGAGTATGCGGCGCTGGACGGGCTTTAACCCATCCCCAACATCTGGGACAGCACGAGCGATGATGACACTCATGGCATAGTCCAGATAACTGGTCTTCATCTGCTCTTCGATGCTGGCCGGTAGTATTCGAGCCGTCACTTATATATCCTCCTCATCGGTTTCATCCTCAACATCCTCCTCAACACTCTCTTCCTCCTCTCCCTCCTCTTCCCCGGGTTCTTCCCCTTCCTCCAAAGTGTAACTCTCTTCGAACTCATCCTCAAGCCCACTATCCGGGCTCTCATAAACTCCCCCTCCTAAGGGTGGTGGGAATGAAGGAATGCCTACCAGAGAGGGATCCTGATGGACAAGTCTTATCACAACTGAAATCGCTTCATCCGAAGAAGAAGCTACCACCGCCGCATAACGATTGCCACCCTTCATCAGTCTAACCGGCCTTTGCGTGTAACGCGGTTCGACCAACCCCAGATAATCACCTGCCATACTAAAGACCGCCAGCTTATTGTCCTGGATCCTCAATTCAACCGGACCGCCAGCCACAAGCTTTATCCGCCCCGAAGCAGGGCCTAGGTGGTAAAGATTTACCACTGCCGCTCGGCTTGTCTCTTCAATAAACGAAGCTGGCTCAAGGCGCCACTGATTTTGTATTTTACCGGCCACTTCCGAAAGATTGGCCAGGCGGCGTAAATTTTTCTGAGCAATGGTATTATAAGGATCAAGCTCCAGGGCCCTCTGGTAGGCCTCTCTCGCCTTATCGTATTCGCCTGTTTCTAGATAAGCCCGACCCAGACGGTTATAGGCATCAACGTCATCCGGGGCAATTTCGAGTATTGATTTATTAACCTCTATCGCTTCTCGCCACTTGGCGGCAAGGGCCAGATCAACCGCCTGCTTGGTCTTTTGTCGAACTAGTTTAGCTTCTTTGTCTTTATCACGGGGCATAGTTCACCTCCTAAAGCGGAGCTATTTTACAAAAAGACGAGGCAAAAACCAACAAGAATTGCAGGGTGGCCAGAGCCGGTTTCCTATTTAGCCGAGAAACCTATATAATATTTCAAAAGGCTATTATAAGAATGCCAACATTACTCTTTAAAAGTTGATGAGCTACCACGTCCTTTTAGTTGGACAGGAAAATTTTCAAACCTGCATAGATAGAGGTGTCTACGGGGGCGTTGAATCTGCTTCTGAAAAATCAAAGTCGGAGGTTGTGTCCAGCACTCTGGGTGTTAAACCAGGAGATCTTATCTTTTTCTACGTTAAGAATGTAGGAATCTATGGACTATGGCGAGTCACTACACAACCGTTTTACGATCAAACACCGATCTGGAAGTCGGAGGGCCAGAACTATCCATTTCGCTTCTGTTTTGAACCAACGGTCAGGAAATTTACCCGGCCGGTCGCTCTGAGCGATATCCTGGACTTAAGAGATAAAGGGAAGATTTGGACCTTCGATTTAGGTTCATTAACTAAAAAGAACCAATATACGCTTACAACAGAGGAAGGAAAGGAAATCATAAGGCTCTTGCTAAGAAACAATCCAGTTTTTCTACCAGCAGAAGAAATAAACTATCCTTATAAGCCAAGCTCCTACGAACATATTCCCTTACCACTGGAATGCGATAGCAGGGGGAAAATAAAATACGAGGGTTATCTTAACGCATGGTTTATGAGGTCATTTACCGAAGGAAAATTGAAAGACCTAATTGGTGATTACAAGGATTTCTTAAATTATGTCCCCACCTCTTTTAATAATGTCATGGATTTATTTCTAACTCATGTAACTCTAATCGATTCCGTAGAGATTCTGCATAAATTTACCTGTATTGAATTAAAAACTGACACTGTGACAGAAGCAAATCTTAAACAAATCATCAGATATGAAAGCTGGCTTATTAGAAAGCTAGCTAATGGTGATGCTGAAATGGTGCAGAGTATCCTCGTTGGGTTTGATTTCGATGATGAAGTACTACAGTACCGAGACAAGAGAACATCGATTGAAGAAAAAGCGGTGAGACTGTTTAAATATAAACTAAATAATAATGACATTTCTCTGATTGAGGTATAGATGGAAATGAAATACAGATGTAAAATCTGCGGTTATAGTGGCAAAGAATTCATTTTTGAAATGGATGACTTTAGCTACTGCCTTGCCTCCAATAGGAGCGAACCAGAGTATATGGGAAAACCACCAGAATGGTTAGAAGATAAAGGGCCAGGAGAAGCAATTATTGGCGAAATCGTGGGTTGCCCTAGATGTCATGCCTGGGGAAACGATAACTTCGAAAGAATTTAGTTCACAACTTCTTTCTGCGCGGTTTTAAGTACCTGATACTAGTCAAGAAGCCGGATAAACTAGAAACCAAGAAAACACCAGCAAAAGTCAAATGGCAAAAGTATAAGTAAGACTATCCAGACTATTTGGCAAGTCGCTTTGACAGACAGGAGCCCTCGTGATAGTCTAGCAAAGAAATTTTCAATTTTGGGAGGCACGAAGTGAAGGAAAAAGTTGAGGCCGCACTAGAAAAGATCAGACCGGCGCTTATTGCCGATGGCGGGGATGTCCAGCTTGTTGACGTCAAAGATGGCATTGTCAGGCTCAGATTGACCGGTGCCTGCGGGGGCTGCCCCATGGCAACCTACACTTTAAGACAGGGCATAGAAAGAGCCTTAAGGCAAGAGGTGCCCGAGGTAAAAGAAGTTATTGCCGTCTAGGCCGAGGCAAGCTCAAACTCCCGGTGGAATACCCTCACGGCGTCCGGAACCTTGTCCTCCCTCAGGATGCAAGTTATCCTTATCTCTGAAGTAGAAATCAGCTCTATATTAATCCCTTCTCGGGCCAGGGCCTTAAACATCTTGGCGGCATAGCCCGGCGTATTAAGCATTCCGGCCCCGATAAGGCTGACCTTACCCACATGGGTATCGCTGACACATTTAGCGGCACCAATCTCCTTGGCTATAGGCTGAATGATTTTCATTACCTCCCCCACATTCTCTCTACTCACCGTAAAGGTAAGATCAGTGATACCGTCAATGCTGGCATTCTGAACAATACAATCAACACTGATGCCTGCATCGGCTAGGGGTTCAAAGATACTGGCGGCTATGCCCGGCCGATCAGGCACACCAACGATAGTAATTTTAGCCACATTAAGGTCATGGGCTACAGCTGTAGCCTTACGACGCACCTCCATGCTTTCACCTCCATCAATTAATGTCCCAGCATTATCATTAAAACTCGAAGCCACCACTATGGGTATTTTAAACCACCACCCGATTTCTACTGCCCGGGGATGTAAGACTTTAGCCCCGTAGCTGGCCAGTTCCAGCATCTCCTCATAGCCAATCCTGTCCAGCTTTCTTGCTTCGAGGACAACGCTCGGGTCAGCAGTATAAACGCCATCAACATCGGTATAAATCCGGCATTCTTCGGCGTTTAGGGCAGCGGCTAGAGCAACCGCCGTGGTATCCGAACCGCCACGGCCCAGTGTGGTAACATCCATCCCTTCATTCATACCCTGAAAGCCGGCTACCACCACCACATTACCCCGGTCAAGCTCTTCCCTCAGCCGCTTGGTGTCTATTTTAAGGATACGGGCTCGGCTATAGATCGGATCGGTTAATATGCCCGCCTGATAACCAGACAGGCTTATAGCCCGGCAACCTATATCATTAAGGGCCATAGCCAGAAGGGCACTCGAGACAAGCTCCCCCGTCGAAAGGAGGAAATCAAGCTCCCTTGGTTTAGGGTTAGTGGTAACCTGTCTGGCTAACTCCAGCAAATCATCAGTAGTATCGCCCATGGCCGAAACAACTATCACCAGCTCACGCCCCGCCTTCCTTTCCCGGGCTATCCGCCGGGCAATGAGCTTTATTCTTTCTACACTCCCCACTGATGTCCCGCCAAACTTCCAAACACTCAGTCCCACAGCTTCCCCCTCAAAAAATAGTCCATAATTTTATAACCTTCTTTAAGAAAAAGACCAGTCTTACGGGCCTCATCTTCGTTAAATTTAGCTGCACCATTCGGATCAAATCCAGGACCATTAAGCATAAATGGAACCGGATCAACAGTATGGGTCCTCACCTCGACAGGAGTGGGATGATCAGGTAGAACAAAAAGGCGCCGCGGCCCCTTAAAACTCAGAATCTCACCCAAGACCAGCTGATCAATAAGCTCAATAGCCCTTATCTTCTTCAGAGCCTCTCCGCTGTGGCCAGCTTCATCAGGGGCCTCTATATGAATAATGACCATATCATTATCATCCAGGCTCTTAAGTGCCCCTTTCGCCTGGGCCGAAAAGTCATTATCCAGATTATCGGTCACCCCTTCTATCTCAAGAACCTTTATTCCCACCAGCTCGGCTAATCCTTTAAGTAAATCCACGCCTGAAGTGAGGGCCGCCCTAAAGCCATAAAGTTGCTCAAAAGAAGGCATAGGCGGTAACTTCTCGCTTCCCCAGAAGGGCCAGATCATATTAGCCTCGGGCTCACCCCGGCGGGCCCTCAACCGGTTGACCGGATGGTTCTCCAGTATCTCTCTCGACCTAAACATCAAATCACGTAGCAGAGCGCTACCCTCTCCCGATGGCAAAAAGCCGGCAATCTCTCTTTCTGGTATATCATGGGGCGGTGTGCAGACTGTCTGAAGCGTCTCCAGATGGTTCTTAAGCTTAAGAAGATGCCTATAACTTGTACCAGTATAAAACCGGATCTCATTATTACCTAGCCCCTCATTTAAAGCCGAGACCAGTTCGCTGGCTTCCCCGGTAGGTATGTAGCCCGCAGCATAGCTAGACATCTTACCGTCCTTTACACTCACCAGATTACACCGGAATACCACATCACCCTCATCCAGAGGGACACCGACGCTTATGGCCTCGATGGCTCCCCTGCCCTTATAGTAGACCCTCGGGTCATATCCCAGAATAGAAAGGCAGGCACAAGCACTTGAGGGTTCCATACCTGAAGGCACATTACACACTAGTCCGACAGTGCTCTTCGGGACAAGCCGGTCAAGGTTGGGAGTAAAGGCAGCTTCAAGACAGGTCCGGCCATTAAGCCAGGCTATTGGGCGGTCAGCAGCACCATCAAGGATCAAAACGATATACTTCATTTGTCTTTCCTTCTATGCTTATCTATAATAGCTCAAAGCGGGGCGTAGCGCAGCCTGGCTAGCGCGCAGCGTTCGGGACGCTGANNGCCGGAGGTTCAAATCCTCTCGCCCCGAGAGTTAAGCATCATTTTGGCCTGTTCCCAGAGAGTATTTTTCTCCTCGGCCGAAAGATCCTCAAATTTAGAGCCAGCTTTTTGGGCTAACTCATTCATGACCTCAAAACGCTTGGTAAAGCGCCGGTTGGCCTTCCTTAAGGCCGACTCAGCATCCACCCCCTGCCGACGGGCAAAATTAACCAGTGCGAAAAGTAAATCACCAAACTCATCCTCCTTCTCCTCTTTCCCCTGGGCCATCGCTATCTCACTGGCTTCCTCGGCTATCTTCTCCAGGAGGCCGCTGTCTTCACTCCAATCAAAACCGACACGGCTTGTTCTCTCCTGTACTTCCTCGCTAAAGGCCAGAGCCGGCAATTCCCCCGGGATACTGGAGAAACTTGACCCGTTCCCTCCCCTCTCTTCCCGCTTAATTTTTTCCCAGTTGGCCAGGACTTCTTTACTGTTCTCCACCTCAGTATTGCCAAAAATATGGGGATGACGACGAATAAGTTTGGTGGTAATGGAAGAAATCACACCACCGATATCAAAATCACCATTCTCGGCAGCTAATTGGGCCTGGAACACAATCTGGCAGAGAAGGTCGCCTAGCTCCTCACAAAGTTTTGCCGTATTATTCTCATCGACGGCTTCGAGGGCTTCATAACATTCTTGAAGCATAGAATCCCTCATCGAGAGGTGGGTTTGTTCCTTATCCCAGGGGCAACCATCAGGCCCCCGGAGGTATCTAATCAATTCGACCAGCGTCTCAAACTTGGCTGGGTCTGCTTCTAATATATCCGTCTTTTCCATTTTCCTCCTAAGATGGCAACACTTC
This sequence comes from Dehalococcoidia bacterium UBA4087, assembly GCA_002382615.1. Lineage (GTDB taxonomy): Bacteria > Chloroflexota > Dehalococcoidia > Dehalococcoidales > UBA4087 > UBA4087. Next base: position 6,796 of record DFYH01000022.1, on the reverse strand, counting down.
TCCTATGAGTCCTCTCTGTCCTCTCAAAAATTCAGCAGCCGACAGGACCTTGCCTCCTTCAAGTTGAAGCTTGGTTATAGCCAGTGCCCCTTCCCCACAGGCAACACCAAATAAGTCCTTTCCCAGCAAGGCTACTCTGCCAATCTCACCGCCTCCATTCAAAGGGAGGGCTTCAATAATTTTAAGCCTTTTACCATGCCACCAGGTATAGACTCCCGGCCAGGGTTGATAGGCCCTGGTCATCCTCCAGATATACTCGGCCGGCCTAGCCCAATTAATCTCGCCATCTGCCCTGGTAAGGGCCCTGGAGTAAGTTGCTTTTGATTCATCCTGCGCCAAGGGTATAATCTCTCCCCTTGACCAACCCACTAACACATCGCCAAAAAATCGGGCGCCCAAGATAGCAAGCTTCTCGGTAAGGGAAGCAGCCGTGTCTGAGTTTAAAATAACCACCTGGCATTGACTCAAGATCGGCCCGGTATCCAATCCTTCATCCATCAGCATTACACTTACCCCCGAAAATTTGTCGCCGGCCATGATAGCGCTTGATATGGGCGAAGCACCCCGCCACCGGGGCAAAATTGAGGGATGTATGTTAAGACAACCATAATCAGGTAGTTCGAGTATGTTTGGGGGGACGAGGAGCCCGAGTGCCGACAAGACAATAACATCAGGCCGTAGTTCTTTAAGTCTTTCAAAGACTCCCGCTTTCTTAAGGCTGGTTGTCTCAAGGATTGGTAAATCAAGCTCAGCCGCCTTTACTTTAACTGGAGTAGGAGAGAGTCTTCTCCCCCTCCCCGCCACTTTATCCGGTAAAGTAACCACCAGTGCTATTTCCTGGCCTTCTCGGGCAAGGGACTCAAGAGTAAAAACGGCAAAGGCCGGTGAGCCCATAAAAACAATTCTCATGCCCTCTATTTTACCACCCGAAAAACAAGGGAAAAAGTGAGGTTGAACAAGCTTTCAAGATAACACCCACCCTGTAACTCCCTTCCAGTCGCCCACACTAACCTTGTCCCCCTAGCTTAAGGGCATGGTATCATAGAGACTTGTCAGTGACTCAATCTAAAGAAATCTGGGAAACTGTTCTGGGCATTATCCAGATAGAGGTCAACCGAGCCAACTTCAACACCTGGTTTAAGGATACCGAAGGGGTAAGATTTGAAAACGGCCGGTTTACTATCCGGGTCCCTAATACCTTCGTACTGGAATACCTGCAAAAGAGCCAGCGCTCGTTAATTGAAAAGATACTGAGCAGCTTTCTGAAGGAAAGTATATCAGCTGACTTTGAGGTAAGACCAGGTTTAAGAAGCCCGGTGGCACCTTCCATTGGGCTTAATCCCCGCTACACCTTTGAAAACTTCGTAGTGGGGAGTTCCAATCGCTTGGCCCAGGCAGCTACCATGAAGGTTATTCAGGATCTCGGTAAAGTATACAATCCCCTTTTCATCTATGGTGAGACCGGTGTCGGCAAGACCCACCTAATCCAGGCGGCCGGTAACCTGGCGGCTAAAAACAACTATCAGGTCCTGTACACCACTGGAGAGCGCTTTACCAACGAGTTTATAAGCAGCCTGAAAGAAGGAACGGCGGACGAGTTCCGATATCGTTATCGTAACGCTGACGTTCTTCTGGTTGACGATATCCAATTCATCGCCGGCAAAGAACAAACGCAGGAAAGCTTCTTCCACACCTTTAACGAGCTTCATGATGCCCGAGGCCAAATCGTGCTGACCAGTAACCAGACACCCCAGGAGATGTCTCTTATAGAGGAGAAACTACGCTCCCGGCTCGAATGGGGACTTGTCGTCGATATCAAACCACCAGATCTGGAGACAAGAATGGCTATTCTGGAGTCCAAATCAAAAGACGCTGGTCTAGAGCTCATACCTGAGGTAATTGAGATGATCGCTAGGCAGGCCAAAAGGAATATAAGAGAGTTAGAAGGTTACTTAAACCGCGTTATTGCCCTGGCCAGGCTCATGCGCTCGGAGGCCACCACCGAACTAGCCGAAGAAGCCTTAAGAGATATCACCAACCCACCTCAAAATTCCCTTGCTCAACCAAAGTTTATTATCAGTACTGTTGCCCAAAACTTTGGCCTTGACGATGAGGAACTGACCAGCAAGAAAAGAGATAAGAAGATAGCCCTGGCCCGAGAAGTAGCTATTTACCTTCTAAAAGAGACAGGGAGTTACTCACTTGCCAATATTGGTGAATTCTTTGGCAATCGCAGCCCTTCAACTATAAGTCATGCCTATCAGAAAATAGAACAGGCTATTGATGATGACGCGGCATTAAAGCGACGCATAGAGGCCATCCGCTCAAAACTTTAGAATATTTAAGACTGCTAATTTCAAAACTTTCCAAAAACTGAAGGCTAATTTTTAAAACTTGAAGCTAACCTCATAATACTATACTGTTAATAGTTACTAGAATATCTGATATAAATGCTATGGAGAATACTTTTGATAGAGCTAAAATAATTGTAAGGGGTGGCGAAGGTGGTCATGGTGCCGTTAGCTTTCGCCATGAGAAATTTGTCCCCTTGGGTGGTCCTGATGGTGGCGAAGGTGGTCAGGGGGGTAATGTTATTCTTCGGGCAAATGGTAATACTTCGGATCTAGGTAAGTATCGTTTTCGAAAAGTTTTCCAAGCCGAAAATGGTGAGCCGGGGCAAGGGGGTAAAAGAAAGGGTCGTCGGGGAAAGGATCTTATTCTGGAAGTTCCACTTGGTACCAGAGTGATTGATGTCAAAAATGAAATTCTTATGGCTGATCTTGTAGCGGACGGCCAGGAGGTTATAGTTGCCCGAGGTGGTCGTGGTGGGTTGGGTAATGTTAGTTTTGCCTCTTCTACCAATCAGGCGCCACGTCTGGCTCAAAAAGGAGAAACTGGGGGAGAGTTAGAAATTATTCTTGAACTAAGGCTACTATCTGATGTGGCTATAATCGGTTGCCCCAATGCTGGGAAATCATCCTTTTTAAATCTGATCAGCCACAGCCGTCCCCGGATAGCTGATTATCCATTTACTACTAAGGAGCCAGTTTTGGGTGTTTTGAGTGGAGAGCGTAATTTAATATTTGTGGAGATACCCGGCCTTTTAGCTGGCGCTCACGAGGGCAGGGGTTTAGGAAATAGCTTCCTCAACCATGCTATGAGGAGTCAGCTTTTGATTTATCTTATAGACGGTGGGTCAGAATCTCCTTTGGGGGATTTTATTACCCTAAAGGGGGAGCTTGAGTTTTTTGACTCTGAGCTAGTGTCAAAACCTAGCGTGGTGGCTATAAATAAGATTGACCTATCTGAGGTTAGGTCAAAGATGCAAGAAATCAAAAAAACATTTGAGGAATATGGTATAAAACCTTATTTTATATCAGCTAAAACCGGAGAAGGAGTTTATGACCTTTTAAATAAGGTTAAGGATATGGTAAAAGAGGAGCGGCCAGTAGAGACTAATATCGAGATTATCCTCAGGCCTGAGGCAAAAGCTTCTGTGCAGGTCTACAGGGAGGCTAACAGCTTCAGGGTGGTTGCCCCTGATATAGAGCGTATCATGGCTCTGGTTGATCTGGAAGACCCAGAGGTCCGTCGCCAGTTATATGGCCTTTTGGAGCGGCGTGGCGTGAGTCAGGCACTAAGAAGGGCCGGGGCCAGGCCAGGGGATGAAATTAAGATAGGTGACACCGCATGGCCGTGGTGGTAAAAAGGGGAGTCTTTGGAGGGACCTTTGACCCAGTTCATCTTGGTCATCTTCGTATTGCTGAGTACGTAAGGAGGAAACTTGCCCTTGATGAGGTGATATTTGTTCCGGCGGGAAACCCCTGGCTTAAAACTAACCGCTCAATATCAGAGGCAACTCATCGGATGGCTATGGTATCCATGGCTATTGCAGGAAAGCCTTATTTTAGCCTGTCAGCTATAGAAGTAAACCGTCCTGGACCATCATATACCGTAGATACAATGGCCGAGTTTCAAAAGTCTGGTGGGGAACTGTATTTTATACTTGGTAGTGATAACCTCCTTGCCCTTCCTTCGTGGCATAAACCTCTTGATCTGATCAGGCTTTGCACCTTGGTTAGTGTCCCCCGGTTTGGAGGTAGTGCTATTAATATGTGTGCCATTGAGAAAGCCCTTCCAGGTATCTCAAACCGGGTGATAATTCTTGATAGGCCTCTTGTCGACATTAGCTCTACTGGCGTGAGAAAGCGGGTGGCCAGCTTGCGTCCTATAGATCATCTTGTCCCAGGGGAAGTTGAAGCCTACATTAAAGCGAAGGGTCTTTATAGTTAAATATCCAGGTTTCTAACAGCCCGGGCATGTGTCTGGATAAACTGGCGCCGGGGGGCCACCTCTTTGCCCATGAGAACGGTAAAGATGTTATCGGCCTTAGTAAAGTCCTCGACGGTGACCTGCAATAGAGTTCTTGTCTCGGGGTTCATGGTTGTCTCCCATAGTTGTTCGGCATTCATTTCCCCCAGACCTTTGTAGCGCTGGATCTCAACTCGCTTGCCATCGAGCTTTGCTAGGCAGGTCTCCTTTTCTTCTTCTGAATAGGCCCAGTACTCTTCTTTGCCAGCCTTCAGCCGATAAAGCGGCGGCATAGCAATGTACAGATGGCCGTCGCTTATAACCTGGGGCAAGTGACGGAAAAATAGAGTAAGTAACAAGGTACAAATGTGGGCACCATCAACATCAGCATCGGCCATTAAGATAATTTTGTGGTAGCGGAGTTTAGCCGGGTTAAAGTCGCTATCTATGCCAGCTCCTAAGGCAGTGGCAATGGCCCTTATTTCACTGTGAGAGAAGATCTTGTCCTGAGGGGCCTTCTCCACATTGAGAATTTTGCCTCTTAGCGGCAGAATGGCCTGAAAGCGCCGGTTTCTTCCCTGTTTGGCTGAGCCCCCGGCTGATTCTCCCTCGACGATGAAAAGCTCGCACTCGGCAGGGTTCTTACTGGAACAATCGGCTAATTTGCCGGGGAGGTCACCATCAAGGCTGCTTTTCTTGATAACCAGCTCTCTGGCCTTCCGGGCCGCCTCTCTGGCCTTAGCCGCGATGAGACACTTGTCAACAATTGTCCTTGCTTCGTCAGGATGCTCCTCAAGATAGAGACTAATGCCAGCAGCGGTTACATTTTCCACCAGCCCTTTTACTTCAATATTGCCCAGCTTGGCCTTTGTCTGGCCTTCAAATTGGGGTTCGGGCATCTTTATGTTTATGATGGCTACCAGGCCTTGCCGGGTATCTTCCCCGGTGAGATTGGTGTCCTCTTCTTTTAATAGCTTAGATTTGCGGGCGTAGTCATTTATGGCCCGGGTTAGTGCCGAGCGAAAACCGGTGACGTGGGTACCGCCGTCGCTGGTGTTGATACAGTTAACGAAGCTTAATATATTCTCGCTATAGCCGTCATTATACTGGATGGCTATTTCAGTGATAGTGCTGTCATCCTGGCGGTAGATATAAATTGGGGAGTGGAGAGCGTTGTGGTTTCGGTTAAGCCGTTGGATAAAACTGGATATACCTCCCTCAAAGTAGAAGCCACTTTCGCGGTCGGATGCCTCATCGATGATACTTAAGAATAGCCCTTTATTCAGATAGGCCAGCTCTCTCATCCGCTCACAGAGGACATCAAAGTCGTATTCTATGGTGGGGAAGATCTCTTCATCAGGGAGGAAGGTGATAACGGTCCCTCTTTCATCCGTCGGTCCGATTTCGGTCACCGGGCCTACCGGGATGCCTCTCTTATACTCCTGGTAGTAGGCTAGGCCATCTCGGCGGGTTATAACTTTGAAGTGACGGGAAAGGGCGTTGACTACGGAGGCGCCAACCCCGTGTAGCCCTCCAGATACCTGGTAGGTCTTGCCGCCAAACTTGGCACCGGCATGCAGTATGGTTAGTACTGTCTCCAGAGCTGAAATATTGGTCACTGGGTGTTTTTCTACCGGTATACCGCGGCCATTGTCTTCAACGGTGACCGATTTATCAGCATGAAGGGTGAGAGAGACGTGGTCACAGTAGCCGGCCATGGCCTCATCAACGCTGTTGTAGACTATTTCGTATATTAGGTGATGAAGGCCTCTCTGGTCGGTGCTGCCGATATACATGCCGGGGCGCCGTCTGACGGCCTCAAGCCCGCCTAATACCTGGATATCGGAGGCGGCATAGTTTTGTTCGGTCTTTTTTGTATTTTCCATACACTTAACATTCAAAAAGCCGCCGTTATGAGGTGGTGGCGGCTTTTTTAGACTTTCTCCAAAATCACACTTTATATTTATTATACCATAGCTTTGTTTCTGAGGGAAACGAGCCGTCCTGGGTGGTTATAAAGGAGGCATTTACCTCCTTTAAGCGTGGGCCCTTCTCTTAATGAGTAGTGTATATTTCTTGAGACAGGCCCTAAACACTGTACTTGAGGTTGCGTTAGATATCCTTTTTTGCTACATTAACGGTAAGGGGCCGTAGTTCAATTGGGAGAACACTTGACTGGCAGTCAAGAGGTAACGGGTTCGAATCCCGTCGGCTCCACCATTGGGTGCCAAGACATGGTATCCACTCCAGGGACCTAACTCTACAGATACTTTATCAAGCATTATAGGGATGACAAACCTTATTTTATCATCGATCTCGGGTAGTTGTGATTTGAGGTAAGCAAAAGGTGTCTGGTAACCCAGAGATGAATGTCCTCTTAAGTTATCATATTATATAGATATAGCCCCTAGCCTCGTTGAGGAGATCCTCTTCACTCTTAATTCTCATGACCCGTGGTATTTGGCCATCAAACCATCCGTGATGG
>DFYH01000013.1 GCA_002382615.1 Dehalococcoidia bacterium UBA4087 | reverse complement strand
ATTGGGAACCGAAGTCAAGGATGACTATCCCCTCTTCTTTTCCCGGCGAGGTTATCTCGCTGACTGGCTTTTCTCCTCTTTTCTCCCGGGCTATTTCAAGATAGGTAGCAACTTCTGTATCGCCGCTTGCTTTTATCCGGTGAGAATTTTCCATTTGTGAGAGCTTAGCATTGTGTTATACTTGAGTCAAGGGAATATGTCCCCGGATGAGCTAGAAAAGGCAGTAGATATCTTAAGACGTGGAGGGGTTGTAGTTTTCCCTACAGACACCGTCTATGGGCTGGGTTGTGATTTTAGTGTCCATCGCAGTATAGAGCGTATATATAAGATTAAAGGGAGAAGCCGTGACAAGGCTTTACCTGTCCTTATCGGCAGTATTGACCAGGTGTTTGAGCTTGCTGACTATGTGCCGCCTGTGGCTCTGTCTTTGGCAGAAAACTTCTGGCCTGGGGCACTAACACTGGTGTTACCCCCTTCCAGTAAGGTGCCTAATATTCTCAGTCAGAATGGTGGTGTGGCCCTGCGCTGGCCGGATCATCCTGTACCCGTAGCGCTAGTTAATGGTCTAGGTCGACCAATCATTGGTACCAGCGCTAATCTATCGGGTATGCCGAGCGCCCTTAGTGCTGATGAAGCGGCAAGGCAACTTGGAGGCAAGGTTGACCTTATTCTCTCTATGGGGCCTCCTCCAAGGGGTATTGAGTCCACGGTGGTTGACGTGCGCGGCGAAATCCCCCATGTCAAAAGGGAGGGGGCAATATCCCGTGTGGAATTAGAGAGAATTATTGGATTCCCCGTTTGACATCAATTTGTCCCTTGTGCTACTTTAAGCGCACCTTTTTGTTTTTCAAAGGAGATGTTAAGTAAGATACAAAATGAGAAGTAGTTCTATTAAAGAAGGGCTGGAGAGAGCACCTCACAGGTCTTTACTTTTTGCTCTGGGGCTTGGCCGGGAAGATTTTAGTAAGCCCTTTATAGGCATTGCCAATAGCTTTACCGAAATCGTTCCTGGGCATAAGCATCTTGGCCAACTGGCCCGGGCGGTAAAAGACGGCATAAGAAGCGCTGGAGGCGTTCCCTTCGAGTTTAATACCATTGCTATTTGTGATGGGCTGGCAATGAACCATGAAGGGATGAAGTATAGCCTGCCCAGCCGTGAACTTATTGCCGATTCTATAGAAGTGATGGCTAAAGCTCATGCTTTTGATGGCCTGGTCTTTATGCCAAATTGTGACAAGGTTGTTCCCGGAATGCTTATGGCCTGTGTTAGGATTAATCTGCCCTCCATTTTTCTAAGTGGTGGGCCAATGCTTGCTGGCAAGAGCGGCCAGGATTCAGTTGACTTAAGTTCAATGTTTGAGGCGGTTGGTAAGGTGGCTGCCGGGGCCATGAGTGAAGAAGAGTTGGCCCATCTTGAGGAGATTGCCTGTCCTGGCTGTGGTAGCTGCTCGGGGATGTTTACGGCCAACACTATGAACTGTCTTACTGAGGCGCTAGGTATGGCCCTTCCCGGTAATGGGACTGTCCCTGCTGTGTCAGGCGGGCGCCTGAGGCTGGCTTTTGAAGTGGGGAAGCGGGCCGTGGAGCTGGTAAAAGAGGGCCTGCTTCCTCAGGATGTTATCACCAAAGAGTCTCTAGAAAATGCCTTTACGGTTGATATGGCTCTTGGCGGCAGCACCAACTCGGTGCTACATCTTAAGGCTGTAGCCGCCGAGGCGGGAATAGATTTTCCACTCGAGAAGATAAATGACATAAGCAAGAAAACGCCGACGCTTTGCCATTTGAGACCAGCCGGCAACTATCACGTTGAGGACCTCGATCTAGCTGGTGGCATAAGTGCCTTGATGGCTGAACTAGGAGACTTGCTACATCTTGATTCACCAACCGTAAGCGGCAAAAGTTTAGGCCAGGTTATAAGTGGTAAGCACTCCTTAAATTTTGATGTTATTCGGCCAGTTAGTAACCCTTATCTTTCATCGGGTGGCATAGCTATTCTTTTTGGTAACCTGGCACCTGAAGGGGCAGTGGTCAAAAAGTCAGCCGTGGCCCCAGAAGTGCTTTGCCATGAGGGGCCGGCCAGGGTCTTTGACTCTGAAGAAGAGGCGACCCGGTGTATTATGAACGGAGGAATCAAGTCAGGCGATGTGGTTGTTATTCGCTACGAAGGACCAAGAGGTGGGCCCGGCATGAGGGAAATGCTAACGCCTACGGCCCTGCTTGCCGGTATGGGGCACGATAAGGATGTTGCCCTGATAACTGATGGGCGCTTTTCCGGGGCTACCCGTGGTGCGGCGATAGGTCATGTTTCGCCTGAAGCAGCTGACAAGGGCCCCATTGCCTGTCTTAAGGACAACGACATAATCAAGATAGATATTCCCTCTTGCTCTCTTGAGGTGGAGCTTAGCGAGGCTGAGATAACTCATAGGCTTAGTCAGCTCCTGCCATTTAGCCCTAAGGTTCAGGGTGGATATTTAGGGCGTTACTTAAAACAAGTCTCGCCATCAAGCAGCGGTGCTATTTTCGGGGTAGAAAAGTGAAGCTAACTGGTGCCCAGATTGCTGCCGAATGCCTTATAAGAGAGGATGCTACCATTATTTTTGGTATCCTTGGGGGGGCTATCTTGCCCTTTTATGATACCCTGCCTCAATATCCTCAAATACGGCATATCCTAGTTCGGCATGAGCAAGGTGCAGCCCATGCGGCCGAAGGTTATGCTAGAGCTACCGGCAAGGTTGGCGTTTGCATTTCAACCTCCGGTCCTGGGGCCACCAACTTGGTGACCGGGATTGCTGATGCCTATATGGATTCGGTACCCATAGTGGCCATTACTGGTCAGGTGGCCCGGCCTCTTATAGGCAAGGATGCTTTTCAAGAGATAGATATTACTGGTATAACCCTGCCGATTACAAAGCATAATTATCTTGTTCCGGATGCGGCTAGCCTGCCTCAAATTTTTAAGGAGGCCTTTTATCTTGCTCGTAGTGGGCGGCCTGGCCCGGTGCTTATTGATTTGCCAAGGGATGTGCAGACTGAACTTGCCGAGTTTGACTATCCCTCGCAGGTCAGGCTTCCGGGATACAGACCTACTATTCAGGGGCATCCGACTCAGATCAAGAAGGCCGCCAGGATGATTGCCGAAGCGGAACGTCCCATTATCATCTCCGGCCATGGCGTGGTTATTTCGGGTGCCTATGAGGAGCTTCTTAACCTGGCCGAGACAGCCCAGGTCCCAGTGGTTACTACTTTCCTGGGTATAGGGTCGTTCCCTCAGTCGCATGCTCTTTATAGCGGCTGGTTGGGTATGCACGGCCTAGCCTGGGCCAATTTGGCGGTTAGTGGTGCCGATCTTATAATCGCTATCGGCATGCGTTTTGATGATAGAGTCACCGGGGATGTGAACAATTTTGCCCCTAAGGCCAAATTTATCCATGTTGATATTGACCCAGCGGAGATAGGTAAGAATGTCAAGGTAGACCTCCCTATAGTGGGGGATGCTAGAAATGTGCTTTCAGCACTGAATAAACTTATTACTCCTGCTCACCATGGGGAGTGGATAAGGCAAATTGATGAATGGCGCCGTGAACATCCTCATACTTTCACTCCATCCTCAGGCGAGCTCTTGCCTCAGTTTGTGGTCCACAAGCTTTATGAAGTAACTGCTGGACAGGCGATTGTGGTGACCGGGGTCGGCCAGAACCAGATGTGGGCCGGTCAATACTATGTCTTCGATCGGCCAGGTATGTTTATTTCCTCCGGCGGTCTGGGGACAATGGGCTTTGAGCTTCCGGCGGCCTTTGGAGCTAAGATAGGCCGGCCAGAGGAGACTGTATGGTGTATTGCCGGGGATGGTGGATTCCAGATGACTATTCAGGAACTGGCTACCATTGTCCAGGAACAGGCGGCGGTCAAGATTGCTATTATCAACAATGGTTACCTTGGTATGGTCAGGCAGTGGCAGGATCTTTTCTATGACCGCCGCTATACGGCTACTGAGCTTAGTGGTCCTGATTTTGTTAAGGTGGCTGAGGCTTATGGCATACCGGCGGTGAGGGTGAGCCGGAGCGAAGACGTTGAAGCGGCGATTGAGAAGGCAATGGCTGAAGAAGGACCTTTCCTGATTGATTTTAGAGTCAGGCCTGAGGAGAATGTTTATCCTATGGTGCCGCCCGGGGCTTCGATCAGCCAGATGCTTGAGATGCCAAAAGAGGTAGGGATATGCCATCAAAACAGATCTTAGTGGTATTGGTAAACAACAAACCCGGGGTATTAAACCGAGTGGCTAGTCTTTTCAGACGGCGTGGCTTTAACATTGAGAGCATTGCCGTAGGCTTAAGTGAACAGCCTGATATCTCAAGGATGACTATCGTGGTTGATGGCTCTACTGGCAAACTGGAACAGGTGAGAAAGCAGCTTGATAAATTAATTGATGTGATTAAAATACTGGATCTTGGCGCTGATAATGCTGTTGTCCGCGAACTCGCTTTGATTAAAGTAAAAGCTACCGCTGAGACACGCGGCAGCATTATTCAGATCGTGGATATTTTCCGTGCCGGTATCGTAGATGTCTCATCGGATTCATTGATAGTTGAGGTTACCGGTGATAAGGATAAGGTAGACTCACTCTATAATCTTCTTCGCCCCTTTGGCATAAAAGAAGTAGCTCGTACAGGCTACCTGGCGATGAACCGCGGTAATCTTATCTCGGCACAGGAAAAATAGCTTTCCAGTTTCTTTTTTCAACATTCCCATCATTAAGATAGTGGCTTATCTTTAACAGGCAATGCTTGGATAATAGCTTCAGCAAATCGAGTTACTATTTCTCCTTCATAACTTTCGATCTTACCCTCGTCACAGAGTTTAGCCAAGTCTGGGTCTAGAGGAAGTTGACCTAAAAGTGGTGCATTCGTGACGTGGGACATTTCCTCTGCCCTGCTTTTCCCGAATATTTCGATCTTTTTGTCCATCTCAGGTATATAGAGGTAACTCATGTTCTCCACTATACCTAGGATAGGCTTATCCATTTGCCGAACCATATTCACTGCCTTTTTAACGATCATTTCAACCAGGTCCTGGGGGGTGAAGACGATGATTACGCCCGAGATAGGGAGATTTTGCATCACGGTGAGGGGAGCATCAGCGGTGCCTGGTGGTAGGTCAATTATTAAATAGTTTAATTTGCCCCAGAGAACCTCTTCACCAAACTGGGTAATAACTTTCCCGATCAGAGGTCCGCGCCAGATAACAGCCTCGTCCTCGCTGGGCAAAAGTAGGTTTATTGACATAACTTCAATTCCTGACTTGGAGAGTACAGGGAGTATTCCGCCTTCATTACCACTTGGTGGGACTTTGATGTTGAACATTTTTGGTATGCTCGGACCGGTTATATCGGCGTCAAGAATGCCCACCTGATAACCCATGCGCCTGAGGGCGATAGCAAGTAGTGCCGACACTAGAGATTTGCCAACTCCTCCCTTGCCACTCATTACGGCAATGATATGGTCAATTCTATTTAAATCTTTGGCTTTAGCGTCGATGTATTCAATTGTTACCTCTTCTATCCCGGGGAGTTTCTCAATAGCTTCCTTTGCCCTGTCCTTAATCCAGTTTTGGGCCCCGGGAATAAGTCCAGTCGATGCCAGGGTAACATTTACCTTTCCACCAGAAGTTGTGACCTCGCGCACCAAATTAAGCCCCACTACGCTGCGCTTGGCTGCGGGTACTTCTACCGTCTCCAGGTTTTTAATAATCTCTTCCTTCGTTGGCATATTTCCCTCCTAAAATAGATTACTGAGCTTTCATCTAGTGTAGCCGCTCTATAAGGTTGGGTAGCTCACCTTTAAGGTAAAGCCTTACAGCTTCATCTATATTCTTAACATCAGTGATTATTGTCTTGATGGCGCGGCTCTTGAGTTCTTCGTAAGCACCCCATCCCATTCTTCCAGCGATGAGAACCTGGCAATCAGCGATATTGCTCATCATGTCAGCATGCTTTGTCTGGGCGTTAGCGCCATAGCCATGTCTCTCGCAACATTCTGCTTCGGTGTGTTGTTCACTGGCGAAGTTACGGTGGCTCATTTTATCCCTTTTTTCTTTGCTTATCACCTTGCCATCTTCTATCGTTAGTACCAGGTAGTATGGTGCCTGGCCGAAGTGCTGGCTAATGGTAACCCCGTCTTCACTTATAAAAGCAATTTTCATTGGTCCTCCCTTTCTAACTTATATTTAGCCTCTACTTTGGTTTGCTGTTGGTAAAGTTTGTTCTGGGCTTATCTTTCCTCCGGTAAGGTGTCATTCTACTTTATTGCGCGCTTTCTCATGAACTTCAAAAGCTTGTCCGTATCTAAGACTTATGCTATCCACTCCGGTTAGGTCCTGGCACTATGAGGGGCCTGATATCTGGTGAGTTGCAGATGGGGCAGCCCTGAGGACTTGCTCCTGCGGTAGCCCGGAAAGGTGATTCCCACTCGTGGTTATTGGCACAGCGGAAGCGCAGCGGCGAAATCTCGAAGTTACCCCCTTCGATCCTTATCGCCTTGCCGTTTAAGAGGGCGTCGGCTATCTTCTGGCGGGCCGACGCCAGGATCCTTTGGAAAGTAGGGCGTGAGATATTCATTTTTTCTGCTCCTTCCTCCTGCTCTAACCCCTCCAGGTCTTTTAAACGTACGGCTTCAACTTCCTCTACCGTGAGCTGGACCTCTTCAAGAGCTCTTAAGGGTATACCTGCCGGCTTAAAGAAAGTTACACCCGGCACAAAGCTAACTCGCTTACACTTAAATGGTCTGGCCATTTTCCACCTTAATTTATGAGCATATGCTCATAATCTATGATATCCTATGGGCAATATCCTGTCAAGAGGAGTGTCATTGTAAGACTCTATCCCTCTTGTCATTACGAGGCGTGTAACGTCGAAGCAATCTCTCCCAAATTGTCTCCCTGCCTTTGGGAGAGATTGCCACGGCCTCGTAAGGGGCCTCGCCATGACACAAAACAGGACTTGAAAAAGGGGTGGGGGCGTTGTAGAATGCCTCCATCGTAAGAATCGTTCAGGTGCTCTTACGAAATCAGGAATTTATAGGAGAAGGAGGGTTTATGGCAACTGTTTACCAGGACAAGGACTGTGATCTTAGCCTATTAAAAGGCAAGGTAATCGGCATTATCGGCTATGGTAGCCAGGGTCACGCCCATGCTCAAAATCTACGGGATAGCGGCCTCGATGTCATTGTCGCTGAGGTTAAAGGTAGCGGTGGCTTTGAGAGAGCTAAGGCGGCTGGTTTTGAGGTTATGGATGCGGCTGAGCTTGCCAAGAGAGCGGATGTGATTGTTATGCTGGTCCAGGATGATGCTCAGCCCAAAGTATATCGTGAGTTTGTAGCGCCAGCCCTTAAGCCAGGCAAAATGTTGATGTTTGCCCATGGCTTTAACATCCACTTTGGCCAGATCGTCCCGCCTGATTTTGTTGATGTAACCATGATCGCTCCCAAAGGTCCTGGTCCTATGGTCAGGGAGCTCTATACCCGGGGTATAGGTGTACCCGCTTTGGTGGCTGTCGAGCAGGATGCTTCGGGAAAGGCCAGGGATATTGCCTTAGCTTATGCTAAGGGGCTCGGCTCTAGCCGGGCCGGTATTATTGAGACCACATTTGCCGAGGAGACCGAGACCGATCNNAGCAGGCTGTCCTCTGCGGCGGGGTGAGCGCTTTAGTGAAGGCTGGCTTTGAGACCTTGGTTGAGGCTGGCTACCAGCCTGAAATAGCCTATTTTGAGTGCTTCCATGAGCTTAAGTTAATTGTTGACTTGATGTATCAGGGAGGGCTTACCTTCATGCGTAATTCGGTAAGTGATACTGCCGAGTATGGTGATTATACCCGTGGCCCAAGAGTCATTGATTCCATGGTAAAAGAGGAGATGTGGAATATACTCAGTGAGATTCAGGACGGTACATTTGCCAGAGAATGGATTTTAGAGAATATGGCCGGGCGCCCTCACTACAAGGCCTTGAAGAAGATGGAGCAGGATCATCTTATCGAGGATGTCGGCAGTGAACTCAGACAGATGATGCCTTGGCTTCGGAGGTAGGTCATAGACAGGGTTTTCGTTTTTGATACCACCTTAAGAGATGGGGAACAGGCGGCTGGTGCCTCCCTGGCTTCTTCTGAAAAGCTTGAGATTGCTAGGCAGCTTGATAGTTTAGGGGTGGATATCATTGAAGCCGGCTTTCCAGCCAGTTCGCCAGGCGATTTTGAAGCTGTTAGCTCAATTGCTAAAGAGCTCCGCCGGCCGGTGATTTGCGCTCTGGCCAGGGCTAATGCTAGGGATATTGATCAAGCTTGGGGAGCAATAAAAGAAGCATCTCATCCCAGGATACATGTATTTCTTTCAACATCAGATATCCATCTTACTTACCAGTTAAGAAAGACCCGTCAGGAAGTGCTTAGAATGGCACTTGAGTCGGTTACCCAGGCCAAGGGTTATACCGATGATGTAGAGTTTTCGCCCATGGATGCTACCAGGACTGATCCTGAATTTATCTTCCAGCTGGTTCAGGCTGTTATCGAGGCTGGAGCCACCACGATTAATATCCCAGATACCGTTGGCTATGCTATACCTGATGAGTTTGGCCAGTTCATTGAGAGTATTATTAACCGCCTACCTCCAGACAAAAATGTTATCTTGAGCGTTCATTGTCATGATGACCTTGGACTTGCCACTGCCAACAGCCTTGAAGGCCTAAAAAAAGGGGCTCGTCAGGTTGAATGTACAATCAATGGCATAGGGGAAAGGGCGGGCAACGCTGCTTTGGAAGAGATCGTTATGGCTCTTAAGACAAGGTCTGATTTCTTTGGTCTGGAGACAGCCATTAACACCACTGAGATTTACAAAACGAGTCGGATGGTGAGTGAGATAATGGGCTTCCCGGTTCAGCCGAATAAGGCTATTGTTGGAGCTAATGCCTTTAGTCACCAATCGGGAATTCATCAGGATGGTGTCCTTAAGAAATCGATAACCTATGAGATCATCGAGCCGAGCAGCGTGGGGGTCTCATCTTCAAAGCTTGTCCTTGGCAAGTTAAGTGGGAGGCATGCTTTTGCGGAGAGGTTGGCTGAGCTAGGCTATCATCTTGATGATGAGGCCCTAAATCGGGCCTTTCAGGCCTTTAAGGAAATGGCCGATAAAAAGAAGGATGTTACTGATAAAGACATTGAGTCACTTTTAGCCGAGGAGAAACGTACGGCCTATGGCCTATACCGCCTTGACCGTATTCAAGTGACCTGTGGTGACCGGGGTATTCCAACAGCAGCCGTAAGACTTATCGGGCCTCAGGGTGAGGTCTTGGCTGACGCAGCACTGGGCAGTGGTCCAGTGGATGCTGTTTACCAGGCGATTAATAGACTGATCAAGGTGCCCAACAGGCTCATTGAATTTAGCGTCAAATCGGTGACCGAGGGTTTAGATGCCATAGGTGAAGTCTTTATCCGGATTGAGAAAGATGGATTAGTCTATACCGGCCGTGGGGCAGACACCGATATTATAGTGGCCAGTGCTAAGGCTTATCTTAATGCCATTAACAGACTTCTTACATCAGAAGTAAAAAGCTAGGCTTCAGCTATTTTCCTTTAAACCAAAAGCAGTGGTCGTAAGAGCGGAGTAGAGATGAATCTGGTTGAAAGAATATTAGCGGCCCACAGCGGCCGCTCTAAAGTTAGCCCGGGCGATTTTATAATGCCGCGTCTAGACCTCATCTTAGCTAATGACATTACGGCTCCCCTGGCGATAAAAGAGTTCCGCCGTTTGGGTCTAAAAAGGGTTTTTGACCCAGGCAAGATTGTTTTTGTGCCTGATCATTTTACTCCTAATAAAGATATTCCTTCAGCGGAGCAAGCCAAAATGGTCAGGGAGTTTGCCCGGGAGCAGGGAATAATCTACTTTGAGGTTGGCAGGCTGGGTATAGAACACGTGCTATTGCCGGAGCAAGGGCTGGTACTGCCTGGGGAAGTTGTTATTGGGGCCGATTCTCATACCTGTACCTATGGTGCTCTGGGTGCTTTTGCTACTGGCATGGGCTCAACCGATATTGCTATGGCTATGGCTACCGGGGATACTTGGATGAAAGTTCCTGAGACCATTAAGGTAATCTATCATGGAAGGGTGGGTCAGTGGGTCGGTGGTAAGGATCTTATACTTTACACCATTGGTCAAATTGGTGTTGATGGTGCCCTTTATGCAGCTCTTGAGTTTTCCGGAGAGGCGGTCAAGAATATCTCTATGGATGGCAGGTTTACCATGGCCAATATGGCTATTGAGGCCGGAGCCAAGGCTGGTATTTTTGAGGTGGACGAGAAGACACTTCTATATCTTAAGCCCCGGGCCAAAAGGCCTTATGCAGTTTACCAGGGAGATAATGATGCCGAATACTCCAGGGTTATAGAGTTTGATGTCTCATCTATTGAGCCTCAGGTCTCGCTTCCTCATTCGCCGGCCAATGCTGTACCTTTGAGTAAGACTAAAGGCGTCAAGATTGACCAGGTGGTCATAGGTAGCTGTACCAATGGCCGTCTGGAAGACCTTGAAATAGCAGCTCGGATACTTGAAGGGGCCAAGATTCATCCTGATGTTCGTTTGATTGTTATCCCTGGCTCTTCCAAAGTCTATCTTGATGCCCTTAAGGAAGGCCTAATAGAGATATTCGTTAGTGCTGGAGCCGTAGTCAGCCCACCTACTTGTGGGCCATGTCTTGGTGGCCATATGGGGATTCTGGCTGCTGGGGAAAAGTGTCTTTCGACTACTAATCGAAATTTTGTTGGTCGTATGGGACATCCGTCCTCGGAGGTCTACTTATCTAATCCTGCTATAGCAGCTGCCAGTGCTATTGCTGGCCAAATTACAGGTCCGGAAGAAGTTATCCAAGGAGATTGAAAGTGGTGATAAGAGGAAGGGCCCACAAGTTTGGTTCCAATATAGATACTGATGGCATTATACCGGCGCGGTACCTTAATGTGTCAGAGCCAGAGGAATTGGCCCGTCACTGTATGGAAGATGTTGATCCAGATTTTTTAAAGAAGATGGAGCCGGGAGATGTTATAGTAGCCGGGGCCAATTTTGGTTGTGGCTCTTCAAGAGAGCATGCTCCGCTAGCTATTAAGGCTGCTGGCATATCTTGTGTTATAGCCAGTAGTTTTGCCAGGATTTTCTATCGTAACGCCATCAACATTGGCCTTCCTCTGCTTGAATCAGGTGAGGCATACCAAAGGATAGAAGAGGGAGATATTCTCGAGGTGGACCTCGAGAATGGTACTATAAAAGACGTTAATAAGGGGGTTACTCTTACCGCTAAGCCATATCCTCCCTTTATGAGAGAGATTATATCAAGCGGGGGACTTGTAGAATATACGAGGAGAAGGATCAAAGGACTAGATGGAAATTAAAATAACCGTTCTTCCCGGTGATGGTATTGGCCCGGAAGTTATGGCCGAAGGGATTAAACTCCTGGGGGCTATTGCTGGGAAGTATTCTCATAAACTTTCACTTGATTATGGTCTTATAGGGGCCTCAGCTATAGCTCGTACCGGAAGTGCCCTGCCGGAAGAAACATTGAAGATGTGCTTGGCGTCAAAGGCGGTGCTCTTAGCAGCGGTCGGCGATCCCAAGTATGATGACCCGGCGGTCCCGGTGCACCCTGAGGATGGGCTTCTCGCTTTAAGAAAGGGCCTGGGTGTATTTGCTAACTTAAGGCCAGTAGTAGTCTTTCCTGCTCTGGTTGATAATACGACTTTAAAACCAGAAGTTATCAGGGGCTCGGACATCCTTTTTGTGCGTGAGTTAACTGGTGGGCTTTACTTTGGGAAACCGAAAAGGCGCTGGCAAACAAAAAAAGGCCGAAAGGCGGTTGATAGTCTTATATACTCTGAGGAAGAGATTGAGCGACTTTTGAGGGTTGCTTTTGAACTGGCGAGAAGCAGGCGCAAGAAGTTAACCTCAGTAGATAAAGCTAATGTCCTTCTTAGCTCCAGACTATGGCGTGAAATAGCCGGCGAGATTGCAAGCGAATATCCTGATGTTAAGTTGGAGCATATGCTGGTTGATAGCTGTGCCTTAAAGTTAGTTCAAACGCCAACTTATTTTGATGTCATCGCGACCGAAAATATGTTTGGCGATATATTAACCGATGAAGCGGCTGTGCTTGCCGGTTCTATGGGTATGTTACCCTCGGCCAGTCTGAGCAGTGTTCCTGATGGTTCTTCGCCCGCTTTTGGTCTTTACGAGCCGGTTCACGGCAGCGCCCCGGCTATTGCTGGCCAAAATATTGCTAATCCTATTGCTACTATCCTGACGGTTGCCCTTATGCTCCGATATTCTTTTGGATTATATCGGGAGGCTGAGGAGATTGAGGAGGCCATAAGGCATGTACTGGAAGAGGGCTACCGGACGCCTGACATAATGGCACCTGGTAAGACCGAAGTTGGTACGCGGGAG
This sequence comes from Dehalococcoidia bacterium UBA4087, assembly GCA_002382615.1. GTDB lineage: Bacteria > Chloroflexota > Dehalococcoidia > Dehalococcoidales > UBA4087 > UBA4087. Next base: position 12,223 of record DFYH01000013.1, on the reverse strand, counting down.
ATGGGTGAATTTGTGAGAAAAGAGGTGCTGTCCTGAGCGTCCAGATTTACGATACGACCCTTCGAGATGGAGCCCAAAAAGAGGGTGTTTCCTTCTCCGTACTCGATAAGCTAAATATCGCTCGTCGGCTTGATGACCTCGGAGTCCATTTTATCGAGGGTGGGTGGCCGGGGGCTAATCCTAAGGATACTGAATTTTTTGCTCGCACCAAAGACCTCAAGCTTAGCAAAAGCACCTTGGTTGCCTTTGGCAGCACCAGACGGCCAGGTGTAGAGGTTGAAGATGATCAGGGTTTGCTGGCCCTTTTAGAATCAGGAGGCAGGGTACTGGCCATTGTTGGCAAGGCTTCTTTACCTCAAGTGTCTCAGGTTCTGGGCGTGACCGCTGAGGATAACCTGCGTATGGTCGGTGAGACGATTAGCTTTCTTAAGTCAAAAGGTAAGGCCATATTTTTTGATGCTGAGCACTTTTTTGATGGCTTTAAGGCAGATAGAAACTATGCTTTAGAAGTCCTCAGGACGGCCTCAGCGGCAGGGGCAGAGTGTATTGTTCTTTGTGATACTAACGGTGGGAATTTGCCAGAGGAGATTTCGGAAGGTGTAAAAGCAGCAACGAAAGTGATCACTACTCCTCTAAGTATTCATGCTCATAATGACTGTGGGCTTGCAGTCGCCAATACCCTAGCAGCCGTTAAAGCCGGTGTCATCCAGGTGCAGGGGACGATAAATGGCTATGGCGAGCGTTGTGGCAATGCTGACCTTTGCTCCGTGCTGCCTAACCTCAAGCTTAAGATGGGTATAAACTGTCTCGGTGATGAGAATTTAGCTAAGCTGACCGAAGTCTCAAGGTATATCAGCGAGGTAGCTAATTTGCCCCACGACCCATCATTACCCTATGTTGGTTCCAGCGCCTTCAGCCATAAGGGAGGACTTCATGCCTCGGGTGTTGCTAAATGGGCGGCTAGCTATCAGCATATTGATCCGGCCTTGGTCGGCAATCGTCCCAAGGTAGTCGTTTCTGAATTGGCCGGTAGGGCCAGCATCATCCAGCGGGCCAAAGAGTTTGGCCTGGAGCTTTCTCCTGAAGAGACAAGGGTTGTTTTAGAGAAAGTAAAGGCCATGGAGAGCCGCGGTTTTCAGTATGAGAATGCTGAGGCGTCCTTTTATCTTCTTTTGCGACGGGCACTGCCGGATTATGTGCCTCCGTTCGAACTGGTAGATTTTATGGTGGTGGTAGAAAAAAGAAGGCGCACCCCTCTTTATAGGAACAACGAGGAAGTCCTCTCTGAGGCAGTGGTTAGGGTGAGGGTTGGGGGTGAGGTGATGCATACGGCGGCTGAAGGTAACGGTCCGGTCAATGCTATGGATCAGGCATTAAGGAAAGCTCTTCTAGCCTCCTATCCTGAGCTGGCCAAGATAAAACTTGTTGACTATAAGGTGCGTATTCTTGAGGAAAGTACGGGTACTGAGTCTCCGGTCCGGGTTCTTATTGAATCTGCTGACGGTGTTGATAGATGGCACACTGTGGGCAGTTCGGAAAATATCATCGAGGCTAGCTGGGAGGCACTAGCTGATAGCTTGGAATACTGGCTGGTAAAAAGGAGGGAAAGTGAAGGAAGAAACTGAGGTTAAGGTTACCTGGAGGTTTGCCTGGGCGCTCTGGTGGCGGTGGATGGTAATTGGGCTTGCTTTTTCGGCGGTGCTTTACCTGCCGGTCTTCTTTATCTTAGCAGCACTGGGTATTATGGCTTATTAGCAAAAATCTTTTTACTTACTCCCAGAGTTTTAGGCTCAAGTATTTCCAGCCACTATCGGGGAGAATAACTACAATGTTACCCTCCTCTATCTCACTAGCTATCTTCACTGCTTCAAAGATGGCTGCCCCCGAAGAAAGTCCAGCAAAAATACCCTCTGCCTTTAGGAGTTCCCCTGTTGCGGCTTTGGCCTCATGGCTAGTAACATAAGCCCTTCTGGTTATAAGACTGAGGTCAAGTACCGGGGGGACATATTTTTCAAGACATCTTAAACCCTGGATAGAGTCATTTGGCGGCGGCTCAACACCGATAACTTTTACGGTAGGGAATTTTTCCCTGAGACGCCGGGCTACTCCGGTGATGGTGCCTCCGGTGCCGATGCCGGCGATCAGGTAGTCTATTTTCTCGTAGGGGAAATCGGTTAAGATCTCGACTCCTGTGGTCTCGTAGTGGGCTAAAGGATTGGCCGGGTTGCTGAATTGATCAGTCAAAAAGTAATTGCCGCTAGCGGCCATTTTATGGGCTAATTCAATAGAGCCCTCAACTCCGGCCTTACCCTCGGTTAATATTAACTCAGCACCGTACAGGCGGATTAAATCTCGCCGCTCCTGGTTTGTACTATCAGGCATTATTATGGTGACTTTATAGCCCTGCCTTTGGCCCAGCCATGCCAGAGCGATCCCGGTGTTGCCGCTGGTTGCTTCAAGCAGCGTTTTATTTTTCTTAAGCCGGCCTTCTTCTTCAGCCTTTTTTATCATGTAGTAGGCAATTCTATCCTTAATGCTACCGCTTCCGCCGGTATTCTGCCCCTCCAGTTTGGCTAAGATACGGACCTTTTTTTTAGGACTCAGGTTTTGTAATTCGATTAGTGGTGTGTGGCCCAATGACGACTCAATATCTTTAAAATACATTTTCACCCCTTTATTACACCTATTGGTGAAGTTTTGGCTATTTTACATGAAATGCCTGCTTGTTGGGTAACCTCAACCACATCGCTTACATCTTTATAGGCTGAGGAATCCTCTTCAGCTAATGAGCCCATGCTCTCCGCCATGACAGTTATACCCCTCCTGGCTAATTCACTGGCCACATCAGACCCCTTTAGCTGGCGCTTGGAAGCGGCACGGCTCTTTAGCCTCCCGGCACCATGACAGGTTGAACCAAATGTTTCTTTCATGGCTAAATCGGTACCTATGGCAATAAAAGAGTACCGGCCCATATCTCCGGGTATCAGCACTGGCTGTCCAATATCCTTATATTTATCGGGGATCATAGGATGCCCTTTGGGGAAGGCCCTCGTCGCTCCTTTACGATGTACGCACAGTTCCAGGCGCCTTCCATCCACAATATGTAATTCTATTTTGGCAATATTATGAGCGACATCATAAACTTGCCTTATGCCCATCTCATCGGAGCTTTTATTGAAGACCCGACTAAAGACTTCCCTTACCCAGTGGGCTATACACTGGCGGTTTGCCCAGGCATAGTTAGCTGAGGCGGCCATCGCCTGCAGATAATTGCGCCCTTCTTCTGAAACAAGTGGGGCGCAGGCAAGCTGCCTATCGGGGAGATTGATATTAAGTTTTTTAGTAACTCTGGCCATTATGTCCAGGTAGTCGGTGCAGACCTGATGGCCCAGCCCCCTTGAGCCGGTGTGAATCCAGATGACTATTTGCCCTTTATTTTCAATGCCCATCGCCCGGCCAATGTCTGGCTCATAGATTTCATCGACCCGGCCTACCTCGAGGAAGTGGTTCCCCGAACCAAGAGTGCCCAACTGGGGAAGACCACGTTCTTTTGCCTTACGGCTGACCTTATCGTGATTANNAATATCCTCTTCCTCGCCCAGTCCTCTTTCGATGGCCCAGCGGCTTCCTTTAACCATAACTTCATCAAGTTCCTTGGCACTCACTTTTATTCTTCCGCTTGAGCCCACTCCTGATGGTATGGCCCTAAATAAACCTTCAACCAGCTCTTTTATCTTTGGCCTTACCTCTTCTTCATTCATATTTGTCCTTAAAAGACGGACGCCGCAGTTGATGTCAAACCCAACACCACCCGGTGATATGACACCATCACCCGTTCGGGTAGCGGCAACTCCACCTATAGGAAAGCCATAGCCCCAGTGAATATCGGGCATGGCCAGAGATCGGCCGACAATACCAGGTAGAAAAGCTACATTGGCTACCTGTTCGTAAACCTGTTCTTCAACAAGATGCTCTAGCATAGCCTCGCTTGAGAAGATAAGACCAGGCACCCGCATGCCGGGCTTATAGTCTTGGGGTATCTCCCAGCGGAAGTCATCAATCTTTCTTAAAATATCTTGCCAGCTCATGTCATTTAGATATCAAATATTACTCGTGCCTCGTAATGATTGTCTTCCTTTTTGACTTCCAGCATGTGATATGTCGCCGCCTTGATGGCCCCTTTTAGGGGATGTCTTAGTTTATCCAGCTTTTCACCATATGCTCTGGCGGTTAGATTTGTCGGGTTTATTTCATCAAATTCAAATCTCTTAAATACCATATTTTTGGTATCGAATAAGTATACAAGCTCATTGAGCCAGGCAACAAGGAGGCTTTCAATGTCGGGGGCTTCTACCTTAACCCTCCGTGCTACTCTTTCCTCCACTGTATTAAGGTCTGTTATGAGGCTGAACATACCTTTAGCTGCCTGAGCAAATACTTCGGCCAGATTCTTACCGCGGGCAACAATGCCGATATCAGCGGTATGTTCTAGGATTTCAAATCCCTGCTCCATCAGAGCTATTTTAGCAGATAAACATGCTACGGAGTATAATTTAGCTGAATACTGGATGGAGGTATGCCATGGGCGAAGGTAACATAAAAAGTGCTCGGGAAATTGTTCAGGAAAAACTGTCTGGATTGGGCGAGGCAAGCCAGGATGATAAGCTCAGGTGGAAATATGCCCCTGAAGGGCGTAGGCTCGGGGTAAGGTATCTTGATGAGCGTGATGTTGATCTTAGTGCCGAAATGGCCAAGTTCCCGCCTGAAGCAATTAAATATGTCAACCGGGGAGTAGAGGAAGTAATGTTAGAGGGTATTAATCTCCCCAGTGGTGAGTTTGCTCGCCAGAGAGTAGATAAAGCAGCGTCGGCTTTAAAGCTTCTTAAGAGAGATAAAACCGCAGTCGATCGTATTATGGCCAAGATAAAATATGTGCTTGATCACTATGCTACCAGCGGTAGCGAACAGAAAAAGCAGATTTACGAAGGGCTAAAGAATGAATTTCGCCGACAGCTAAAGCAAAGTTTGAGCGAAGCGAATATTAAGAGTGATATTGATCTTGACGTAGAGAGCTTACCACAGTTTCAAGAGGAACTGCGGCGTGCTCAGGGGCGCATTGATAGCGAATATTCAAAACTGCTCAATAGTTACAAAGAGGAATTAAAGAAAATAAGCTGATAATGGAAAGTATTGACAATGAAATCCAGCGGGTTGTAGCCAGCACTAAGATTTTGCGGCTGCCAAAGCAGAAGCTGGCTACTTTTGGGGTAACCGACATCCATTATTATGTCCTTACCGTCCCGGCCTATCTTTCCGTTGAAGAAAATAATAAAGAGACGGCCATTCGTGAGGGCAGGGTTATAGCTGAGAGACCACGGATTATTACTCCTTATTATCTTCTTCATACTGAGGGATTTAGCCAGAGCGCCCGCCGATATCTTAACATTCTTGTGGAAAAATACGGTCCTTATGTGCCTGGCCTTTTTTATAGTTATCGTAACGAATTGAAGAACCTTTCTATTGTTGCTAAAGACTTAGATGAGGTAACCCGAGATATAGATGAAGCGGCCACCAAAAGCGGTGATCCTCTGGTGGCAATCATTCAGGGTGAGGATGAGCTTTGGGATGTTTCTTTGCTCAAATTGATCATTGAAATAATGCGGCAGTCTTTTCCAGCAAATTCCAATGATTTTATATCTCAAGGCCTCATGAATATAGACTCAAGCGGTCTTCCCCTTGATGCCAGACTTAAGCTGGAGGAACTTTTTGTTATGGTGAAGCAAGGCGAAGTTGAACCGAGAGAGCTTAAAGAGGAGCTTGACCGCTGGGGAGTCTTTGCTGAGTACGAGGATAGATTTTTGGCTATTTTCGGCTAGGGCCCAATCTCCCGGTTTGATCGAAAATGCTTCTCCCCAGGCGTACCAGATTAGCTCCTTCCTCAATGGCAATTCGGTAAGAGTTTGACATCCCCATGGAAAGATAGGTCATCTCGACACCGGGTATATTGAGATTGGCTATTTCTTCAAAGATACTTCTTGTCTGGGCTAAGTATGGCCTTAGGCCCTCAGGATCTTTTAAATTTGGCCCCATGGTCATTAATCCTTTAACCTTAAGACCGGGAAGTTTAGCTATTTGAGTTACCAGACCTAAGGTTTCCTCGGGTGTGGCACCCGACTTTCGGGCTTCGTGAGCGATATTAACCTCGATAAGTATTGGCATTTCTTTATTTAACCTGACACATTCCTTAGATAAGGCCCTAGCCAGTTCTAAAGAATCTACTGTTTCGATCATGTCGAAGATGCTAGCGGCAGTCCGGGTTTTATTTTGCTGGAGGTGGCCGATCATATGCCACTTAACTTTGGGGCTGAAGATCTTAAAGTCCTGCTCTGATTGCTTGACATAATTCTCGCCAATAATTTTTATTCCGCCATCTATTGCTTCGGCAATTTCTTGAGGAGACCTCCCTTTTACGGCGGCTACCACTTCAATTCCTGGCGGTAGTTTGGACAGTATTAACCGAACATTTTGAATTATGCCCATTCTAAAAGAAATCGGGCAATGATAGTAGCTAAATCTTCGATATCCTTGATGTAGACAAACTCATTCCTGCCGTGTATCGAGCATTCCGGTCTTATGACTCCTAGGCCAAAGTGTTTGGCCTGCCACTCGAAATTGGCAATTGGACCCAGGTCACCCGAACCCATTTCACCGTACTTACCAGTTTTACCAGTTACTTGGTAGATGATATCAGCCAGCTGATCAACTAGGGGGTCTTCTAGGGGTGGAACAGGGGGGATACGGAAAATATTTGTTATTTCCCACTCGACATCGGGTAGGCCATCGAGGGCCTTTTTTATCTCATCTTCGGCCGATGTGATGTCTTCCTCGGGGATAAGCCTTCGGTCAATGGCGAGATGGCATTCATCAGGAACGATATTCACCTTTAATCCACCCTGAATTAAATTGATGTTGAGCCGGGGTTCCATCTTCTCAAGGCCGCTATCGGGTGCAGCAGGTGTGCAGGATTTTCTTTTTAAGACCTCTTTCTTTAGTTCAAGCAGGCTATTGGCTAACTGGCAAGCACCCTCAACGGCGTTTTTACCCATGTGTGACATAGCCGAGTGGACTGATTTTCCTTTTACAGTAATACTCATGTGGATAGCTCCCAGGCCGGTAATAGATACATAACCGAAGCTGGAATCAAGGTCAAAGATATAAGCTCCTTTAACTGGTTCAAGGAATGACTTGAGATATCTTAGTTGATCGGCCTGCCCTATTTCCTCGTCAGTGGTGACCATTAATGAGATATCGAATTTTGGCTCACGGTCCTTTATTTTTTCTAGGGCAAGAAGGAATGCTACCAGCGAGCCCTTCATATCGGCAGCACCGCGGCCATATATTTTGCCATCTTCAATTATTGGTCTGGTGTACTCCCAACCCTGGGCGGGTACAGTATCGATGTGGCTGTAGAAAATGAGTCTTGGCTTTGTAGGATCATGGTGGTGAGCAAGGATATTTTTTCGAGGATGGTGATCATAAGTATACTCCGGAGGTATTAAAATCTCTTCTACTTCTGGCAATAGTTCTTGTAGAATGGGTTTGAGGTAGGCAATTAATTTATCGTAGTTTGCCCCTGGTGGTACTGAGGTATCTATAGAGATAAGGTCTGAAAGTATTTTAACGCCGTCCATAGCCTGTCTCCTTTAGAGCATTTTAGCACAAAAGAGTGTGGTTATCGTATAATCGTAGCACCATGAGAGTTATTGCTGGTGAAGCAAAAGGTCGCTTGCTCAAGGTGCCCCAAAATAGCAAGACAAGGCCGGCTACTGAGCTGGTACGGGGGGCTATCTTTTCTATAATTGATTCGCTGGGCTGGGATAAAGGACGCGTCCTTGACCTCTTCTCTGGAAGCGGCTCCTTGGGCATTGAGGCCTTAAGCCGGGGTGCCAGTTGGGTGGATTTTGTTGAGAATGACCCCCGCTGCTGTGCTATAATAAACGAGAATTTGAGGTCTACCGGATTTGAGAAGCAATCGCATGTATACTGTCTTGATGTGCTCAGAGCCGTCTCATCTCTTAGCGAGGTGTACAGTCTCGTTCTGATGGATCCGCCTTATTCGAGCCCGTATATAGATAGAACTCTAGAAGCCCTGTCTTCGTCGGCGTTATTAGGTAGGGATACGATTGTCGTAGTTACTCATTCAGCAAGAAGACCACTCAAGTCAGGGTATAGCCAGCTTGTCCTCTTGAGAGATTACCGTCATGGTGATAGCGTGATAAATCTTTACCGGGAAGCGGGTGTCAAATGACGGTTGCTGTTTATCCTGGTAGCTTTGACCCGATAACCAATGGGCATATTGATATTATCACCCGGGCGGCCAGGATTTTTGATCGTCTGGTGGTCGGTGTCTATGCTGAACCTAACAAGCCCGTCTTATTTTCTCTAGAGGAAAGGGTGGAATTTGCCCGTCTGAGCGTGGCTCATCTTCATAATGTTGAAGTCGAACCTTTTCATGGACTTACCGCTGAATTTGCTCGTAAGATGGGAATCAGGGTTATAGTAAGAGGGCTTAGAGCTACTGGTGACTTTGAGAAAGAATTTGATATGGCCATGATGCACCGTCAGCTCGATGATAAGCTGGAGATCTTTTGTATGGTAGCCAGCCCCGAGTACCAGTTTCTGCGTTCGAGTCTTCTTAAAGAGATAGCCAGATTAGGGGGAGATGTCAGCGCCTTTGTGCCAGCTCGTGTAGCCGCGGCCTTGAAACAAAAAAACTCAAAAGATAGAATATAGTTCAACTCTTACCGGACGGTTTTGGTAAAGAAGGAGGATAGTAATGGCCTTTAGGATTACCGATGAGTGCATCAGTTGTGGTGCCTGTGAGCCAGAATGTCCCAATCAGGCTATCAGCGAGGGAGATGTTGTCTTCGTTATTGATCCTGATAGGTGTACCGAATGTATTGGCGCTCACGAGACCCAGCAATGTGCTGAGATTTGCCCTGTGGATGCCTGTGTGCCTGATGAGGAGCACCGGGAGAGTAAGGAAGAGCTTTTAGAAAAATGGAAGAGACTTCACCCCGGTGAAGAGCCGGTCCTCTTTTAGCTACTGAAAAATTCTTTTATAGAGTCGAATTCGGGCGGCAGGAGTCCCAGGATAAGAGGGAATTTATCCAGTAGTACCTGGGCTATAGCTGAACTGGATATAAACTCGCCGCCGATGAATTTGCTTATCGCGGCAAGTATGGCGCTTAAAAGTATTGCCCCCACTGTGAGCCCTAATACGGCTCCAAGGATATGGTCAAGCATGCCTGATGTTACGTGAGTAAAAATAGCGCTTAATATTCTTCCTAGAATATAGGCCAGAACAAGGACGACGAGAATAATTAGCAGGAAGGCAGCAAGATTAGCCGCCTCCTCGTCGAAAAGGGTAGTGAGCATGGGGGCCACTGATGGATAAAACCGGCCGGCAAGTACAGGGCCTAGAAAAATGCCTGCCAGAGCACATAGCCCCTTTACAATACCTTGCCTTAAACCTAAGAAGGCCGAGCTAGCTAAACCTATTATAAGAATGATATCAAGCCAGTTCACTTAACTCCTTGGATCTCTTAAAAGCCGCCTCTATTGCTTTTTTGATAGCTCCTTTGATGTTTTCCTCTTCAAAAACTTTTAGTGCGGCGGCCGTTGTCCCGCCGGGGGAAGTTACCCGGCGGCGTAGTTCCCCTATATCATAGCTACTTTCTATCACTAATTGTCCTGAGCCAGATAGTGTCTGGCCTATCAGCATCTTAGCTGTGCTTTCAGACATACCTAATGCCTTTGCCGCTTCCATTAAGGACTCCATAAAAAAGAAGGCATAGGCTGGTCCACTGCCGCTTATTGCGGTAGCGATATCAAGCTCCTCTTCATTTTCAGTCGCTAATTCCGGCCCCAGCATGCTTAGAATATATCTGACCTTTGCTTTCTCCTCTTGGGAAAGGGCTTGGCTGGCTATCCATAACGTTACGCCCTGGCCTATTTGAGCTAAGATATTGGGCATTGCCCGGGTGACCTTGTCTATTCCCAGACCTTCTACCAATTTCCTTATTTTGACCCCGGCAATAATAGAGATTACCAATTGTGATGGATTAAACCGGCCGCCAAGCTCGGCTAAGACCGGCGAAAGGTTCTGGGGCTTTACTGCCAGGATAATGACCTCGCTTTTTTCTACTACTTCAAGATTACTGGCCGTTGTGGTTAGAGGATACTTGTCGGCTAATATCTGACGGCGCATATCACTTGGATCGCTGACGGTGATGTTTTCCTTGTCAAGAGCACCCTTCCTGGAAAGGGCACTTAAGATGGCCTCGGCCATATTGCCCCCGCCAATAAATCCTATCTTAAGCTTGTCCATAATTATCCTGTAACGAAGTTTACCAGCTTTTGCGGCACATAAATAGTCTTGATGACAGAGTAGCTGTCAAGGCGGCTTTTTACTTTGGGCCTTTCCTGGGCCATTCTCTTTATCTCCTCTTCGCTAAGCCCTGCCGGGACGGGGAAGCTATCCCTTAATTTACCATTTATTTGTACCACAATAGTTACCTCTTCTTCTCGCACAAGTGATTCGTCCCATTGGGGCCAATTCTGGTTGTGTATACTATAGGGGTAACCCTTTTTCGCCCAGAGCTCTTCAGTGATGTGTGGAGCAAACGGCGCCAGAAGAAGTAGTAACGTCTTTAGGGCCTCATCCCATACGTTAAGGCTAGCTGAGCCATCATCTTTTACCTTCCTTAAGGTGTTACTAAACTCCATCAGGGCGGCGATAGCAGTATTAAAATGGAACTCCTCTATATCTTGGGTAACACGCTTAACTACTTTGTGGGTAAGGCGTCTTATCTCCTCGTTGGAGGAAATCTCCTTCGGGATATATTCATCAAGGACAAGGGCCCAGATTCTTTTTAACCAACGATGGACACCGTTTATGCCTCGATCCTGCCATTCACCTCCCTCCTCCCAGGGGCCGAGGAACATGAGGTAGGTTCTTACGGTGTCGGCTCCCAACTCACTGACGTAAGGGTCGGGGGTGACCACATTGCCTCTTGATTTACTCATTTTTTGCCTTTGGGCGATAATTGTCCCCTGATTAAAAAGTTTCTTAAAAGGCTCATCTAGATTTATTAGTCCTAAGTCCCTGATGGCTTTAATGAAAAATCGAGCATAGAGCAGATGCATTACGGCGTGTTCGGCCCCGCCGGTATAGATGTCAACCGGCATCCACAATTTTACTTTCTCGGGGTCAAATGGGCCTTTGTCATAATGTGGACTGGTGTACCGGAGAAAGTACCATGAGGAGCACATGAAGGTATCCATGGTATCCGTTTCCCGCTCAGCTGGCGAGCCACAATTGGGGCAAGTGGTATTGACAAATTCAGGGACATATTTAAGCGGCGATTCGCCGGTGGGCTTAAATTTGGCATTTTCGGGAAGAAGCACCGGCAGATCTTTTTCTGGGACAGGCACAATGCCACATTTAGGACAGTAGATAATTGGTATCGGTGCCCCCCAATATCTCTGCCGGGAGATAAGCCAATCCCTGAGCTTGTAGCTTACCGTTTTTTTACCAAGGCCATTTTCTTCAATGTATCTTATGACCTCCTCTTTGCCTTTTTCGCTGGCTAGCCCATTAAACTTACCCGAGTTTATCATGGCACCTTCACCGGCATAGGCATTTTCTAGTGTCTTTTCATCCCATTCAGGTGGGGCGATGACTACTTCTATATCCAGGCTGTATTTCCTGGCGAAGGTGAAGTCTCGTTCATCATGAGCCGGGACGGCCATTATGGCCCCGGTGCCGTAAGAAAGGAGAACATAATCGGCTATCCATATAGGGAGTCTTTTGTTGTTTAAAGGGTTTATAGCATAGCTTCCCGTAAAAACTCCATCTTTCTCTTTTTCGGTAGAGAGCCTTTCAATTTCAGTGTGATGCCTTGCTTTTTCAATATAATCTCTAACTAAACTTTCTTGCTTGGAAGACGTGAGTTTTTCAACTAAGGGATGTTCTGGGGCCAGGACTAGAAAAGTAGCACCGAAAATTGTATCGGGCCTTGTAGTGAAGACCTCTATTTTTTGGTCAAGGCCCTTGATTGGGAAAGATATAATCGCCCCTTCGCTTTTGCCGATCCAGTTGCGCTGCATTAGCTTTATTTTTTCTGGCCAATCGATGCCATCAAAATTGAGTAGTTCCTCA
>DFYH01000026.1 GCA_002382615.1 Dehalococcoidia bacterium UBA4087 | reverse complement strand
CTTCCTGGAGCATTCTCTTTTCATTACGCAGGATAATATCCGGCGCCCCAATTTCTATTAAATGCTTCAGGCGGTTGTTCCTGTTGATCACCCGCCGGTAAAGGTCATTTAGATCACTGGTGGCAAAGCGCCCTCCATCAAGTTGGACCATTGGTCTTAAGTCTGGCGGCAATACCGGCAGTATTGTCAGGATCATCCACGCCGGTTTATTATTGCTGTGGCGGAAGGCCTCAACCAACTGCAATTGCTTGCTGGCTTTCTTACGGCGCTGCATTGAAGAAGATTTAGTCTCTTCTATGAGCGTAGCGCGCATCTTGTCTAAGTCTATTTCCTCAAGGAGTTTGAGAATGGCCTCAGCACCACTGCCGGCCTCAAAAACGTCGCCATATTTCTGGTATAGTTCCTGATAACGGGATTCGGTTAATATCGTCCCATTTTGCAGGTCCTTGAGCTCACTTATGGAAGCTTCTAGCTCCTCCCGATGCTTTTGCTCATCAAGAGCAAAGTCCTGTCTTAGACGGTTGATTTCTTCAACTGAGGCATCGCTCTCTTCCATCTGGGATACTTTGGAAGCAATGCCAGCCTCGTGACTCTGACGCCATGATTCGAACTCTTCCTTAAGCTCTTCTACTTTATCCTCTAACTCCTGGGCATTAACGTTGGTAATTATGAAGCTTGAAAAGTAAATAATCCTTTCCAGATTTCTTGTTGAAAGGTCAAGGACGAGCCCTATCCGGCTGGGAATACTGCGGGCAAACCAAACATGGCTTACTGGTGTGGCCAGCATGATGTGCCCCATTCGTTCACGGCGTACTTTAGCTCTGGCCACCTCGACACCACACTTATCGCAGATAACGCCCTTAAATCTTATTTTCTTATATTTGCCACAGGCACATTCGAAGTCTTTGGTTGGGCCAAAAATACGCTCGCAGAAAAGGCCATCCTTTTCTGGCTTTAGGGTACGGTAGTTTATAGTCTCGGGTTTAGTTACCTCCCCATAAGACCAGCTCTTTATCTGCTCTGGTGAGGCAAGAGAGATGCGAATAGCATCAAAATCGTTAACTTCCAGCATAATAAATCTTCTCCTGTTTAAGTCTATTTCTATTCTGCAGCGGCGTGACTATCTGAAGTATCCTCCGGGGGCTTATTTTCGGCACTGCTCAGGGCAGGTTTTTCCTCTTCTTTTAATACCTCCACGGCCAGGCCAAGGCTCTGTAGCTCCTTTACCAGCACCTTGAAGGACTCCGGCACACCGGGCGGCATTATGTCCTCGCCCTTGACGATGGCTTCGTAGGTCTTTGACCGGCCGGTGATATCGTCTGACTTGACCGTCAACATTTCCTGAAGATTAAAGGCAGCACCGTAAGCTTCCAGTGCCCAGACCTCCATCTCACCAAAGCGCTGGCCGCCGAACTGGGCTTTGCCGCCCAGCGGTTGCTGGCTGATCAAAGAATAAGGGCCAGTAGCTCGGGCATGAACCTTATCCTCAACGAGATGGATAAGCTTCATCATGTACATTATCCCTACTGTTATCGGTTGTTCAAAGGGCTCACCCGAAGAGCCATCTCTTAATATAACTTTGCCCGAAAGTGGGGAGGGTACGTTTTTCTCCCTGGCTAGCTTATTAGCCAGTTCTTTTAATTCATCTCCTTGGGGTAGGCTATTCCCATCTATGCCAATCTCTTCTAACCATAGCTTAAGGCAAGTGTCAATGGCTGGACTATGGGAATCGCCATAAAATATGCTACCGGCGTCATAGCCGAGCTCGTTAAGCCATTTCATGGTTTTTTCTATTTTCTGTGACGGCTCGTCAGAACTATCTATATAGCCCATTTTTGTTGCCTTTCCAACCAGCCAGACCCGAGCCAGCCCATCTTCTATATCCTCTTCTGTGGCGCCGTCAAAAATGGGGGTAATCGCCTGGAAGCCGAGATTTTCAGCCGCCCAGCCCAGATGGGTCTCCAGAATCTGCCCCAGGTTCATACGAGAAGGTACCCCAATCGGATTGAGAATTATATCTATTGGGGTTCCATCGGGGAGAATGGGCATATCTTCCACGGGGACAATAATTGAGATAACCCCTTTGTTCCCGTGTCTGCCGGCCAGCTTATCACCAACGGAAACCCTTCTTTTTTGAGCTACCCAGACCTGGACTCGCTTGTTAACTTTGGCACCTAGCTCATCCCCCTTATCCCTGTCGAATACCTTGACAGCTATAACCTTTCCCCATTCCCCGTGTGGCATTCTTAAGGAGGTGTCTTTAACGTCGCCGGCTTTCTCACCAAAGATGGCCCGGAGGAGTTTTTCCTCTGGTGAGAGCTCAGTCTCTCCCTTGGGCGTAACTTTTCCTACCAGGATATCGCCTGGGCCAACTTCGGCGCTTATTCTGATAATGCCATCTTCATCAAGGTTATGCAGGCCCTCTTCTCCGATGTTGGGTATGTCCCGGGTAATTTCCTCGTCACCCAGTTTTGTATTTCTGGCTTCAACCTCGTATTTAAAGATATGGATAGAAGCTAACTTATCGTCCTCGACAAGGCGGCTACTAATAATAACGGCATCCTCGAAGTTATAACCTTTCCAGCTCATGAAAGCGCAGATAGCATTTTGTCCCAGAGCAAGCTCCCCATTTCTGGTTGAATAGCTATCGGCCAGAGGCTGGCCGGTGCTGACAATGTCACCTTTTTTAACGGTGGGGCGTTGGTTAATGCATGTCCCCTGGTTGGTACGTATAAATTTCTGTAGTTTATATATATCATCCTGGCCATTTTCTCTGGTCACCACAATCTGGGAGCTGGTTACACTGGTTACCTGGCCAGCGTTGGTGGCCAGTAGAAGTTGTCCGCTGTACTTGGCGACATCAGTCTCTATTCCTGTGCCAACCAGAGGTGCCTCTGCTTTTAGCAAAGGTACAGCCTGCCTCTGCATGTTGGCACCCATAAGGGCCCGGTTGGCATCATCATGCTCGAGGAAGGGTATGAGGGCAGCAGCTACACTGAATAGTTGCTTGGGTGAGACATCCATGTAATCAATGGATTCGGGGGGCACTATTATGTAATTATCCCATGAGCGGGCCTCAATTTTATCGTCAAGAAATTCACCATTCTCATCAAGGCGGGTGTTAGCCTGGGCAATGGTGTACTTATCTTCGATATCTGCTGAAAGATAGACTATTTCATCAGAGGCAAAAGGGTAGACCTCTATCAGTTTTGCCGACAGCTTTGATATGCTGGCAGCAGCTTTAGCGCTGATCCTCTCTCCGGCTTCAACGATGGTGGTACCTTTTTTATCCTTTATAGCCTCTTTAGCTCTTCTGCCAGCTAGTTTTGGTGAGTTGTTGGGAAGACTTTTGAGCACTTTGCGGTAGGGTGTTTCGATAAAGCCAAAACGATTTATTCGGGCAAAGATGGCCAGGGAGCCGATAAGGCCGATATTAGGTCCCTCCGGCGTCTCTATCGGGCATATTCTCCCGTAGTGGGAGTAGTGGACGTCACGGACCTCAAAGCCGGCGCGTTCTCTTGACAGGCCGCCGGGACCCATAGCCGATAAGCGGCGCTTATGTGTTAGTTCGGCCAAGGGGTTGGTCTGGTCCATGAATTGTGATAATTGGGAACCACTGAAAAATTCGCGTAGTGCTGCTGCTACAGGATGAATATTGAGGAGTGCAGCTGGAGTGGCACTATCAGCGGTTATGATGCTCATCCGCTCCTTAACAATTCTTTCCATCCTGGCTATACCGATGCGCAGCTGGTTCTGGACAAGGTCACCAACGGTACGTATCCTTCGATTGCCCAGATGGTCGATATCATCGGGCGTTTCAAGACCGTTATTCACCAGGATCATGTGTTTTACAATGCCAACAACATCCTCTTTCGTTAGCGCTCTCCTGTCCTCACCAGTGTCAAGGCCTAGCTTCTGGTTTATCTTGTAGCGGCCGACTGAGCCAAGATCATAGTGTCGGGCATCAAAAAACATGCTATCTAAAAGCTTCCGTGCGCTTTCCAAGTTGGGCATATCCCCCGGGCGCAGGCGGCGATAAATATCGCGCAGGGCTGAAACTTCATCTCGAATATCGGGCTCCTTCTCAATAGTGGAGCGGATGAATTGGTGCTCGGGGTTTTTATCTACGTCACTAAAGATCGTTAGCAGTTCTTCGTCACTGCTATAACCGATGGCCCTTAGGAAAGTGGTTATAGCCACTTTGCGCCTTCTATCTATTTTGACTGATATAACATCGTGGGCACTTGTTTCGAAGTCAAGCCAGGCCCCATGGGTTGGTATGAGGCTGGCAAAGCAGAGCTGGCGCCGGGTAGTAGGGTCTTCTTCAAGGGTGAAGTAGACCCCTGGTGAGCGCATGAGCTGGCTTACGGCGACACGCTCAGTGCCATTTATGATGAAGGTGCCCTTATCGGTCATCAACGGAAAATCACCGAAGAAAACATTAGCTGGCTCCTTAATTTCTCCGGTGGTCTTGATGAGTAATCTCACTTTAACATAGAGCGGAGCGGTATAGGTTAAATCACGCTCTACACATTCTTCCTGAGAGTAGTGTGGCTCGCGGATCTCGTAACCCAGAAATTCAAGTTCCATTTTGTTCCCGGTGAGGTCTTTTATGGGTGAGATCTCTTCAAGAAGTTCCCTTATTCCCTCTTCCATAAGCCATCTATACGAGTTTGTTTGGACCTCAATTAGATTGGGGACCTCTACAGCTTCATGAAGATGGCTGTAGGATTTTCTAGGTAAAACTTTTCCACGTGGGACTGCTATGGGCTCTGAAAGCATATTCCTCCTCAAATATACAGATTCTATTTGTTATTGCTCTGGGGATCAGGTATAAGAAAAGAAAAAAAGGGGACTATAAGTAGTCTCTCTGAGGGCATAATCACAACCGATAACTTTAGCACTTTTTGACAGCCATGTCAAATTTGCGCTGTGTGGTGTCCAGGACATACTCTTTGTATCAGCTCCCCAAGACGGGATGTTGCCTCTATGGAATTAAGAGTCTAGCTCCGATTTACAGCGTCCGGGCTGTCGCTACTGAGGCTTAAAGCCTCATAGGCACGGCGCACTTCCTCCACTGAAGTCTCATCCTCCAGGGTAGATATGTCTCCCAATGGCTCATTTGTAACCACTGCTCTTAGTACGCGGCGCATAATCTTTCCACTCCTGGTCTTCGGAAGAAGCCGAACAAAAAAGATGGCGTCTGGCGTAGCCACTGGCCCGATACTAGTGCGTATGTGTTTTACTATTTCAGAGCGTATTTCTTCAGAGGGACTAACTCCTTCTTTTAGAATGACAAATAAAGCTATAGAATCCCCTTTAATTGGGTCAGGCTTACCTACCACGGCAGCTTCAGCTACGCCCTGAAAAGTAATAGCAGCACTTTCTATTTCCGCGGGTGCTATACGATGGCCAGACACCTTGATAACCTCATCGGCTCGGCCTAGAAACCAGAAGTATCCGTCCTCATCTTGTATAGCATAGTCTCCAGAGTAGTAGTAGCCAGGAAAACGAGACCAATAAGTCTTTTCATAAAGCTCCGGGTCTCCATAGACCCCCTGTAGCATCCCTGGCCAGGGCTTCTTGATAACGGCATAACCACGCTCCCCTCTAGGCACCTCGTTACCATTTGCATCGACCACCATCATATCAACGCCGGGGAGGGGCAAGGTGGCTGATTCCGGCTTTAAGGGCAGAGGTTCAATACCTGGGGATGGTGCCACCATAAAGCCTCCCGTCTCGGTCTGCCACCAGGTATCCACAATGCCACAGCGTCCACGGCCAATATTTTCATAGTACCATCTCCACACCTTAGAGTTTATGGGTTCTCCCACGCTACCCAGTACTTCAAGGCACGAGATATCATACTGCCGGGGCCACTTCTCTCCGTATTTCATACAGTTTCGTATTGCTGTGGGCGAAGTATAGAACACCTCAACATGGTATTTTTCTACTAACTGCCACCAACGGCCCATATCAGGATAGTCGGGCGCCCCCTCGTACATCAAAATGGTATCCCCGTGAGCCAATGGCGCATAGACTACATAACTGTGCCCGGTTATCCATCCTATATCGGCTGTACACCAACATACTGAGTCTTCGTGATGATGGAGGGTCCAATGATAAGTGGCCAGAATATAAGTTAAATAGCCCCCGGTACCATGTTGTATGCCCTTGGGTTTGCCGGCAACTCCCGAAGTATACAGTATAAACAGTGGGTAATTAGATTCCAACGGTACGGGTGCTACAAAAACATCCTGTTCCTCTTTTATATCAGGAAACCAGACATCTCTAGGATTACACCAGGGCACATCGTCCCCAGTCCGCTTTATGACCAGGACTTTATCAACGCTAGGAGCCTGCTTTAACGCCTCGTC
Organism: Dehalococcoidia bacterium UBA4087; assembly: GCA_002382615.1. GTDB lineage: Bacteria > Chloroflexota > Dehalococcoidia > Dehalococcoidales > UBA4087 > UBA4087. The sequence continues at coordinate 10,033 of DFYH01000026.1, read as the reverse complement.
TACTGTCTGCTTTAGCTTTACAGTCTTACCTCGCCGGTATCCTCCATCAGCGGTAATTACCAATTTAGCCAGACTATCATTTATCCGCTCAGCCACTGACTGAGAACTAAAACCAGCAAACGTGACGACATGGACAGCCCCGATACGAGCACAGGCCAGCATGGAAATAGCCAGCTCGGGTATCATCGGGAGGTAAATTAAAACCCGGTCACCTTTACCGACACCCAGTTTTTTCAATACCGCTGCGAAGTGATTAACTTCATGGTACAGCTCATTGTAGGTTATGATTCGGCTATCACCTGGTTCCCCCTCCCAGATGATAGCTGGTTTGCCAGAACGCCAGCCCTTGGCATGCCGGTCAACACACTCATGGGAAGCATTAAGCTCCCCTCCTACAAACCAGCGGGCATAAGGCAAGTTCCATTCCAGGACTCTATTCCAGGGCTTAAACCAGTCCAGATTATGGGCCTGGACTGCCCAGAAGGTTTCCGGGTCTTCCAAGGCACGACGATATTCTCCCTCATAGCGCCTGAGCGGCCAGGGATAAAGGCCCTGTTCATCAACACTTATTTGGGTTTTATCTATATTAGTTGCCCTGGCCATTCTTCTCCTCAGAAATTAATTTAACATAATATATCATAATAGCTGGCGGTTAAGTTATGTCTACAACCTGGGGAGTAGTTGTAGGTTTGATTATGAAGTGGTTCCATTTTTGGCTAGGATATCTCTATAGGCATTATGAAATACCCCACTCCAGCTTTAGTTTGAATGGGCTGAGGATTTTGTGGGTCAGGTTCCAACTTGTGACGCAGGCGGCTCATATGTACCTTAATGGCAGCCGCGGCATCAGTGTATTCGTCTCCCCATATGGCCTCGGCCAAACGAGTGTAGGTAACAACGCTTCCCGCATTTCGCATTAGCTGCTCAAGGATGGTGTTCTCAGTGCGAGTTAGCTCAATAGCTTTGCCCTTATAGTAGGCAGTCCGGGTGCCAGTTTCGAGTACCAACGCCCCGATACTAAGTGTCTCGGCATCCTTCATCACTACTTCACGACGGGTTAAAGCCTTTATCCGTGCCAGAAGTTCCAATTGCCGAAAGGGCTTAACTATATATTCATCAGCCCCGAGCTCCAAGCCCTTTACAATATCGGACTCCTCGCCTCTTACAGTAACTATCAATATTGGAACGGACGAGAAGAGGCGAATACTCTCCAAGACCTTAAAACCGCTAATATCAGGCAGGCCTAAATCTAGGATAATTAAACTATACGTTGTCCGACCAGCCAGTTTTATGCCTTCCTCACCACTGGAGGCCGCATCGACCTTCACCTCAGGCCATCTTATTTGCAGTACAAGAGAGATAGCCTCGACTATTTCATCACTATCTTCAATAATTAAAACTCGGTTAAGTTCATGCATCAGCGTTTCCGGCAGTCATTGCCGGGGCCACAGGAATTGAGAAGAAAAAACTAGCCCCTTTCCCAATCTTGCTATCCACCCATATTTCCCCGTGGTGGAGATGGACTAAGGTCTTACAGAGATAAAGTCCTAGCCCTAGACCACCCATCCCCTCTCTATTGTCAAGGCTGAAATAAGGTTGGAATATGGCCTCCTGGTCTTCTGGCGCTACACCTTTGCCCTCGTCCTTTACTTCAAAAACTACAAAGTCTCCCTCCTCTCTCGCCCTTAACCATATAGTACCGAATCTGCGATTGAACTTTAGCGCATTGGATATAAGATTAAGAATGATCTGCTGTAGTCTGTTGCGATCCGCCCATATTAATGGCAGGTACTTCGGCAGGTCTGCAACAAGTTCTTGCCCCTTGTTTACTACTTCAGGGGCAATATCATCGGATATCGAATAGATAAGGGCCAGTGGTTCTACCCAGCTACACTCAATCTTGAGGTTACCAACCTCACTCTTGGCAAGATCAAGAAGCTCATCTACTCTCTTTTCTAGTCGACAGGCACTTCGGTATATATTGCCCGCCAGCTTTGGGCCAGGGTTATCCATTACTTCTCGGCTCAGTGCTTCACTGGAGGCAATAATGGCGGTTAAGGGAGTTTTGAGCTCATGGACCAGAGCGTGGGTAAACTGGACCCTCTCCGCCATCTTGCGCTCAAGCTCCTGGCGAATACCCAGCTCCTGTTTGTAAAGCTCAGAAAGCTTCTGCTCGGCTTTTCTTCGCTTGTCAATCTCCTGTTGCAACCTTTCATTTAATGAGGAAAGCTCAAGAGTCCTTTCTTGAACCATACTTTCTAGCTGGTTACGGTATTGTACCAGACTCTCTTCAAGCTTTTTACGCTCGGTGATATCCCTGATGAAAGCGATGTTAACCGGCTTACCCTGATAGATGGCCCCGGCGCTGGTAAGCTCAATCTGAAGTCGAGCCCCGTCCTTACGGACAATTTCCATCTCTTGTAACTCCGGAAGAGCGTCGCCACTAATTTTCTGGCGATGCCTTTCTATTGAACTCGCACGGTATTCTTCAGAGAGTAAGTCGAAGAATGATATCTCGCCAAGCTCTTTGATGGTATAGCCGGTCAGTTTGGCCCATTCTTGGCTAGCAAACAGATGTCTGCCTTCCATTTGGGGGTCATCTCCCAATACAGCTACTGCCTCGCCTACCCTGGTACTGAACAGGGCCCGCGCAATGGCCTCCTCGCCAGCCTGGAGCGATTTATCTATACCACCTACCAATTCCGATTCTGTGTAGTCCATCCTTGCTTTGTGCTGAGGGCATGTTTAATTAGATTGAATAACCTTATATTATATGCTCTATTGCCATCCGTCAAACGCAAGTCGATGTGCGGTGTCCAGGACATGCTATATAGTTTCTGGATTATCAGGTATAGTAAATATATAGCTGAAATTTCTCAGTTTATCCTAGGAGATATGTTCCAACCAGAAAAATTGTAACCCTTTTCTAATCACCGCTGTAACCATTTCCTAACACCGGATTATATACCGTAACCGTTCTGTAACCTGCAGCCTTTATAATTCGTGTATCGTTTGGTTCGGCTCTATGTAATTCCAACGCTGGTAATCCCAGGGATTCCTATTTATAGACCTAGGGCCGAACCAACTAATTTAAAGGAGGTTAATCACGATGGAAGAGCAAAACAGGGTAGACTTCTCCGATACGGCAAGCAGAGCTTCCTGGCTAACGCTTGCCGACACACTCCGGCGCAGCGTTAAACACTGGGGCAACAGGGTAGCAGTTGCCTCTCCTGACCGATTAATGACCTACAGGGAGCTACACGAGCGCACCAGCCGCCTGGCCAATGCGCTGGAGGGTCTGGGCATCAATCGCGGAGACCGTATAGCCATCATCTCCGAGACCCGTCCTGAGTTCGCTGAGCTATACTATGCTGCATCCAAGCTCGGTGTTTGCGTGGTGCCACTCAACCTGCGCCTTGCTACCGACGAGCTCGCCTTTGCCCTCGAGGACAGTGAACCTAAGGCATTCTTATATACAGAGCAATTCGTAAATCTGGTGCCGAAGATTACCCAGGGCGCCAAATCCTTAAAGTACCGCATTGCCATTGGAAATAACCGTGCCGGCGCAGGTGACCTGGACTACGCAGAATTCCTCCAGTCCGGCTCACCTGAAGACATAAGGCGGGATATTGATCCCGAGTCTATCCATAATTTTCTTTACACCAGTGGCACCACAGGGCGGCCCAAGGGTGCCATGATAAGCGAGCGAGCAGCAGTGGCACGCGGAATGCGCATCGCTTACTGGTTTGAACTCCACCCAGACGATGCCTTCCTTTGCTGGGTCCCACTTTTCCATTGCGCCGGAGACGAGTCGCTCTATGCTACCATCATGACCGGGGGTAAATTCATTACCGTACCCAGTGCTCGGATGGAGCTGATGTATCGCATGATGGAGCAAGAGCATGGCACATGGGTACTGCTGCTACCGGGCGTATTCCAGGAGTTCCTCTTCTACCCCGATAGAAATAAATATGACCTCAGCGCCTTCAGGTTTGCCGGCGGCTATGCCAACCTGCTAAGCCCGGATCACGTCGCAGAGTTTACCAGAACGTTCAATGTGCCCTATATGGACGCCTATGGCCAAACAGAAACGAGCTACCTGGTAGCCTTCGGCAGGTCCGAACCAGGGGAACGGCCCACCTACCGCCGCTGGATGCCACCCATGATGGATTTCCGTCTTGTAGATGACCAGATGAACGACATCCCCATAGGTGTACCGGGAGAGATTGTGGTACGCGGCCCCACCGTGATGAGTGGCTACTGGAAGCGCCCGGAGGCAAATCGAGAGGAATTTGCCGGCAGCTGGCTCCATACCGGAGACGTGCTGGTGCAGAATGAAGACGGGACTCTTACATATGTAGACCGCAAGAAGTACCTTATAAAGACAGGTGGGGAAAACGTCTACCCTGCCGAAGTAGAAAATGTTATAATGCAGCATCCTGCGGTATCAGAGTGCTGTGTGGTGGGTGTTCCTGACCCTAAGTGGGGTGAGGCCGTAAAGGCGTGCGTGGTACTAAAGCAGGGATCTTCGGTGGATAAGTACGCCATCGTAGATTGGTGCCGGAACAAGATCGCAAGTTATAAGAAACCACGCTATGTCGAATTTCTCCAGAACCACGAAATTCCCCGCAGCCAGACCGGTAAGATCCTGCGTTCTGAGCTGGCCAAGCGCCCGATAACAGAAGAGCAGGTGGTATTAAGCAAGACCGAAGCACAGCAGGTAACAGTACAATGATGGCCTCAGAATCGCACCAAGATGTGATTTTTGAACAAAGGGAACGTGTAGGGTGGATTATATTAAATCGGCCCGAAACCCTTAACGCATTGCATCCCACACTTATAGCTCAAATTCGATCTCTCCTTGACTCCCTGCGGGAGGATACGGATATAGGCTCCCTGGTTATCACTGGTGCGGGCCGGGGATTTTCGTCAGGTGCAGACCTCAACTGGTTACAGGGCATACCGCCGGAGCGTATTGACGCCCGCGGATTCATGGAGCCTTTTCACAGCTTAGCCCGTATGCTGCAGAATTATCCCAAATCACTCATTGCCGCCGTCAATGGCGTGGCAGCAGGAGGGGGTATGAGCCTGGCACTACTATGCGATATAGCCATTGCCAGTAAGAGCGCAAGCTTTACCGCATCCTTTGTGCGGATCGGACTTGTTCCTGACCTGGGTCTGGCATACACCCTTCCCCGGCTGGTAGGTGAGGCGCGGGCACGGGAATTGATGCTCACCGGAAGAATTGTCAGGGCTGATGAAGCCCTTGCCCTTGGGCTCGTAAGTAGAATCGTGCCCGACGAAGAGCTACCTGCAACGGTCCAGCAAATAGCAGGCGCAATCGCCGGAAACAGCGCCTTTGCGCTCGATCGCATCCGTGCCCTTGCGACATTAGCAGGAAGTACCGACTTTGATAACTTCCTCAGAGTAGAAGCCTCCATGCAGGGGGAATGCCTTACCAGCGAGGAACATAAAAGGCGTTTGGCAGAGTTCATGAAGCGCCAAAGCGAGCGTCGCCAGGGTCGCAGTGAGCAAATTTCCCATGAGAAAGTAGAAAGGAGTTAATAGTGTAATGGTACTAAAAGATCACGCTGCTATCGTGGGCATTGGTGAGACAGATTATGTGCGCGGGTCTGGGTTATCCGACCTGGCACTCATTCTGAGGGCTTCTGTTGCCGCTTGCCGTGACGCCGGTATAGAACCAGCGGAGATCGACGGGGTAATCGCACCGGGCCTTCCGGGCGTAGCGTCAGCGGAAGATTATGTGGCGGGGCTCGGTATTCGTGACCTCACTTTCAGCGGGCGGATTGAGATGGGCGGGGCAAGTGCTGTAGCTGCATTGGGCCATGCGGCACAGGCCGTGGAGTCGGGATCTGCCCGGTATGTACTCGTTTCTACAGGCTGGAACGGATATTCAAGCATGCGCCTCGGCAAAGGGGGCGATGCAGTACTTCGAATGCTGGTCAATACCCTTCCCAACCCACGGTTCCGTACCAACCTGGAGCACCCTTATGGGCTTCTCGTTCCCATGCAGTACTACAGCCTCCATGCCAGACGCTGGATTCACGAATACTACAGCGAAGATGAAGCCACAGAGGCGATGGCTACAGTGGCCGTCACAATGAGACAGTATGCCCAGCATAACCCTAAGGCATATATGAGAGGACGTCCTCTCACCCTGGAAGACTATTACAAAGCCCCTACACTGGTTGAGCCGTTGCGGATATTCGATTGCTGTCTGGAAACGGACGGCGCAGCCGCCGTTATTGTAACCAGTGCAGAAAATGCAAAGCAAAATAAAAGGGTACCTGTATACATCACGGCAGTGGCAGAGGGACACCCTGACTCACCCGACGACGTGATCACAAGGCCCGACATTCTTAACATGGGGATTACCAAGGCAGCCCCACGGGCCTTTGCGGCAGCAGGCCTAGGCCCTGCCGACATCGACTTCGCAGAAATTTACGATTGCTTCACCTTTATCGTTCTGCGGCAGCTTGAGGAGATCGGCTTTTGCCGGCGAGGCGAGGTTTTGAAATTCTTACAGGAGCAAGGTATAGGAATGACCGGCAAGCTCCCGGTTAATACCCACGGTGGTCTTCTCTCTCAGGCACACGTTGTCGGCATGAACCATGTCGTCGAGGCAGTACGGCAGCTACGCAGTGACGCCGGGGAAGCCCAGTTGCCCGACCCACACATCGGTCTCGTAACCGGCTACGGTGACCTAGGCGATGGGGCAATGGTAATCCTACAGAACTAATATAAAGTTTGAAGGAGTTAATTCTTATGGAAAGCAAAACCGAGCGTATATCTAACCAGACTCAAGCCCGAAGGCCTCAGCCAGACCTTGAGGATCCATTGCTTGCCCCATACTGGGCGGGTGCACGCGAGCATAAATTCCTACTAAGGCAGTGCCAAAGCTGCGGAGAGTACCAGTGGCCACCTCGTCCTATGTGCCCACGGTGCTTCGGGACAGATTTCACCTGGGCAGAAGGAGATGGCCAGGGTTCGGTCTACACCTACACTGTTGTCCAGCGCGCCTTTCACCCCGCATTTCAGGAGTTGTTACCCTACATACTGGCAGTGGTGGAGGTTATGCCAGACATTCGTATGCTCGGCAACCTAGTCCATGCTCAGCCGGAGGAAGTACGGGTGGGAATGAAGGTACGGGTAGAGTTTCTTGACCTGTCGGAGGGCACAACATTAATCAATTGGAGGCCAGCCAATGTCTGATCGCATTCTCTATTCAAAGTCAGGTCATATCGCCTACATCACCATTAACCGTCCCACGGCGCTCAATGCCCTGGACCCTCAGGGATGGCAAGAGCTAGCAGACGTTTTCAAGGAGGCCAAAGGCGACAAAGACGTCTGGGTGGTAATTATAACCGGCGCTGGTGAGAAGTCATTTTGCGCCGGGGCAGACCTTAAGGAAACAATCCCGCAGCTCACCGCAGGGACGCTTAACATCACCGACCTCGATGATGCACTCCTCAAGCATATGCAAATGTGGAAGCCTATCATAGCCGCGGTAAACGGCTACTGCCTGGCCGGCGGTATGGAACTCCTAGAGGCTACCGACATTCGCATCGCCGCAGAGAACGCTCAGTTCGGGCTACCCGAGCCCAGGTGGGGAATCATACCAGCGGGGGGCTCTCTAGTCCGCCTGGTGCGTCAGTTACCGTATGTACATGCTATGGAGATACTACTCACAGGGAGACAGCTCACGGCACAGGAGGCACTCAGAATTGGCATCGTCAACCGCGTAGTGCCACAATCGTCACTTATGGAAGTTGCGCAGGAATACGCCAATATGATCTGTAGCAATGGCCCCACAGCAGTGCAGACCATTAAAGAGTCTGTTATACGCCTTCTGAGTGTCCCTTACGATATGGGGTTTAATCTTGAGCCGCTTTATGCCGAACGCGTCTTCCGTACCCAGGATGCTAAGGAGGGGCCGAAGGCCTTCGCCGAAAAACGAAAACCAAATTTCCAGGGCCAGTAGGAGAAAGCTACAATGGCTGAGAACGAATCCAAGCGTAAAATACTGGTGGGGCGCAAGCTACGCCCGGTCACATTCACTATTGATAAAAACTCGGTCCAGGATTTCAGCCGACTGGTGAATGAAACTAATGCCGTTTACTTCGATCCAAAGGCAGCCGCCTTGGCAGGTTATCCGACATGTGTGGTCCCGCCATCATATACCCAGCTTGTAGCGCTAGCCATGATCCGATCATTGGACTGGAAAGTGGACCTTATGCTAGACTGGAATACACAAACCGCCATGTATGGGGAGCAGGACCTTGAGTACTTCCGTCCCCTTTTCTATGCTGAAAAATTAACCGTAAATGCCCAGATCTCGGGTGTGGAACACAAGGCAGGAAAACGCACCTTCGATGCCGTTGCTATCGCCATTCAAGTACAGGATGAATCGGGCGATCTTGCCATGGCAGGAGGAATCCAGCTCCTGCTTTTTGACTAATAAAAGGACAGGGGGAAAATCATGAGCGATAAGAATGTGTTTAACTTTATCAAGGTAGGCGATAATATCCTGGAGCTCACCGCTCCTCCCAGTGATCGTACCCTTTATGTAAAGATGGCGGAAATCCTCCAGGATCCCAATCCCCTGCACCTCGACCCGGACTATGCACGGGAGCGCGGTATGAAGGATGTGGTACAGCAGGGGCCATTCAATGCTGCCTTGGTTTACCGTCATATCACAGACTGGCTGCCACACCCCTGGTGTCTGCGCCGTCTCAAATTGCGCTTTACTGGTAATGTCTTCCCCGGCGATGTTCTTGTGTGCCGTGGCACGGTAACAAAAAGGGAGATAACGGAGTCTGGAGTACAGATCGGATTCGACGTACACGAAGAGAACCAAAATGGCGAAGTGGTAATTAAGGGTCAAGGAGAGGCAATTATCAATGGATAAGGCTACAGAGAAGATTATAGACTGGAACAGCACCAGCTTTTTTCAATGGGCCGGCATCAAGCTCCTAGAAGCCAAAGGGGGCTATGCCCGTGCTGAACTGGATGTTCAGGAGCATCACCGTGGTGGTGGCGGGACACCCGCCATTAACGGTGGAATTATAGCCTACATGTTCGACGGCCTTCTGGGCGCAGCAGTGGCTTCCTCTAAGCCTGAGATGACCGGCCACCTCACGGTGAACCTCAGCATCAACTACCTCCGCATGCTCCAGGTGGCCCGACGCGTTGTGGGCACAGCCAGGGTCACCCGTCACGGCGAGCACCTAGTATTTGCCGAGGGAGAGATTATAGATGAAAAGGGTACGGTCTGTGCTACCTGTACCGGGATCTACTTTCTATCCCCTTCAAACGGCCGTCTCCTGCTGAGTAGCGCGCAAGATGCAGGCACTACCGTAGAGTAATCGGCAGGCCTTGCCGGGGATAAGAGAGGACCTCATCTACCCAAATTGGGCCATTAGTGCTAGAATATGCCAGTTTAGGTTTAAGGAGGGCAAGATGAGCTCTACTCAAAACGCAGCCGAAGTTTCACCCAAATCAAGGCTCGTTACCTCGCTTCTTGCCTGGTTTTAGGTATATTTGGAGCCCGCCGCTTCTACTTGGGTAAGATAGGCACTGCTATCGCCATGCTACTCACCTGCGGGGGCTTCGGCATTTGGCAACTGGTGGACTTCATATTTGCGGTTGCAGGTGCTATGAAGGATAAAGAGGGGAGGCCTATAAAGAACTGGTAACTAACCTATCTTCCCTTATCCTTCGAACACAGCGGGAGGTACCCCCTAAAGCCGATACCATAAGCCATCGCCTGTTCTTACGATCGGGCATGATTGAACCGGTAGCCTCCGGGGTATATGCCTATATGCCCCTGGCGCTTCGGTCATTAAGGAAAATAGAAGCCATCGTAAGGGATGAAATGGATAGGGCCGACGGCCAGGAGGTGGTCCTCCCTGTACTACAGCCCTTAGAAATATGGCAAAAATCAGGCCATGATAAAGCATTTGGAGAAAACCTTCTTGAACGGATAGCGAAATCAGCAGGGGAGGACCTAAGA
>DFYH01000020.1 GCA_002382615.1 Dehalococcoidia bacterium UBA4087 | reverse complement strand
TGGACTATTGGCCTGCCGTACAATTGAAGACCCGAAGGACCGCATGGCTACCCTCCTGGTTATTCCGTTTATCACCTGTCCTGCCCGCCTGCCGGTTATCATTATACTGGCCGGCACGTTCTTTCCCGGCAATGAAGGTGTCGTTATCTTTCTTGGCTATCTTCTAAGCACTTCTGTGGCGCTCCTTATGGCCTGGTTACTGCGCCGTACCCTTTTTAAAGGCCCAAGCAGTCACTTTGTTATGGAATTGCCACCTTACCGCTTGCCCACCTTCAGCAGTGTCCTGGTCCATACCTGGCAGAGGGGTAAACATTTCCTTACTCGGGCCGGGACAGTCATTCTGGGGGTTGTTTTTCTGGTCTGGCTAGCCGGCAGCCTGCCGTGGGGAGTCCCCTATGCCTCAGCTGACAGCCTTATCGGAAAGATAGGCGGTTTTATCGCCCCAATTTTCCAACCGGCAGGATTCGGGGAGTGGCAGGCCTCTGCTAGCCTCATCTTCGGCGTTCTGGCTAAAGAGGTCATTGTCGGCACAATGGGAGCGATCTTCGGCGTTGAAGGAGGGAACCTGGGCGCTACCATAGGATCGAGCCTTGGTTGGTCAAGTTTAAATGCNNNNGGATTCTGGCTACACTCGTGTTCCAAATAGGAAGTATCTTTGTAACCGTTTAGCCTTATATCAATTTTTATTAAGGCTGTATAGGAAGTACATCTGCAGTCTTTGCACAGTTGGCAGATGGTTTGTAACTGCCTATGCTAGCAGAGCCGGGCCTGTGTTTTTAGTTGTGGCTTTGGAATAGGTTGCTCGGGGCCTTCATATTTTGACAATCAGCAAGGGCTATAATAGAATCTCATTCAACAATCCCCGATAGCTCAACGGTAGAGCGNNGCGGGCGGCTGTTAACCGCTAGGTTGTAGGTTCGAATCCTACTCGGGGAGCTTTAATTCTACCGGACTAACGGCGGAGATCGTGAGGAGGTGAGATGGATGACTCCCGAAGATGCATGTCGCGAAATCCACCAAGTGTTGGCTCAATTGCCGGTCTTTACTTCAGCAAGCCAAGTCCCTTTTGCTGATGGCCTCTACTTCTTTTATGAGGATGGCGAGACGAGTCCCCATGGCCCTGCGGGGCGAGTGGTCAGAGTAGGCAACCATCCCCGTTCTAACGGAGGGCTTGAGCGGCGTCTGCGACAGCATTACAGCTGAGGGAAGAACGGTAGCGTCTTCCGTAAGTTCATCGGCGGTGCTATCCTGCGTTCAAATAATCCAAATCATCCCTGTCTTCAGCCCGGCCCAGGGCAAGGGCATTGGGAGCGCCAAAATGCCTCCAAATGTGAGCAGTGCAGACCGATTGAAAAGGAGGTCACTGAGTATATCTCAATCCACATGCGGTTCCGCTGTGTGAGTATTCCAAACCGTGAGGAGCGAAATCAGCTTGAGGAAAGGCTCGTTGCAACCCTGGCTCTCTGTGTAATATGCCGTCCATCTCCTAACTGGCTAGGTTTTAACGCCTATTCGGAATCATTGCGGAGAAGCGGGTTATGGAACAGCCAGTTCACAGATGGACAACCGATTACACTTGATGAACTTACTCACTTTAAGGAGGCAATATGTCAGACAGCGCTAAGAAAGCCCTAGTTCTTGTTCCGTGTTCCGCAACGAAACAGATAGACAGTCCGGGAGGAAAGGTTGAACCCGTTCGGGGAATCAGCCCTCTCCGGGAGCGTTTGCGAAGTCTTATTGCCGGAACACCAGAATTGGCTGGGCGCCCTGAAAACCAGCGGGGTATACTTGATGCCAACGCACCACTGACAGTCGCTTGGATGCTTTACTGCGGTCAATTCTATCAAGCTTGCAAACAAGCCCTCTCTAGACAATATGACAATGTCGACATTCTCATTGTATCTGCCTTTTACTGTTTAGCCCAGCTTGAAGAAAGCCTAGCTAAGTACAATCTGGAGATGAAAGACGCGCTGGGCTCTGGGCAGAAAATATACCAGTTCTGGGCAGACGGTAACCTTTCCGACGTTCTACGCCAGTACGTACACGACCATGGCATTTCATTTGTGTGGAGTCTTTTACCATATTCAACCGATTACCCCTACCACCAGACCTTGGCCAGGTTTTGGTCGAAGCCAGAAGATGTAAAGTGCTACCATGTCAAGGTATATAACGCCGAAGGTAAACCGGCTGGCTCTGGCTCTGGGCAAAAACGTGGTGAGTGGCTAAACGAGGTGCTCACAACATATCCTAGCCTATTGTGTCTGCCTGGTTCATTACCAAACGGATTCCAGAACATAAATGGATTTTCATTCTGCTATGTCCCAGCCTAACGCATTTCCTTCTCCAACATGCGTTTAGACTCAATGCAGCTTCTGAGGGCAAATCTTTATTCTATCCCGCGGTAGGGTTTGCTGTGTCGTTAGCCCAGGTCATACTGTCTATTAGTCCCCCTAATGAAATCTGCTATAATACATATGATATATGTATGAGGGGAGGCTGATTTATGGTTCATCAATTTAAGATTGTGGTGGAAAAGACCCCCGATGGGTATGTGGCCTATCCCCTGGGCTTAAAGGGTGTTGTAGTAGGGCAAGGCGACACCTACGAGGAAGCGTTGTCCGATGTAAAGTCAGCCATCCGGTTTCATATTGAAACCTTCGGCACTGAAATGCTTGAACTGGAGCCACCTGTCCTGGAGGCCTTTATCGCCGAGACGGGGGTAAATGTTTGACCGGGAAGTTTCCCGTCGATGCACCCAGGTCTCGGGTCATAAAGGCCTTTGAAATTCTGGGCTTCAGGCTGGTTAGGGAAGGGGAACATATTGCGATGATACGCGAGAACCCTGACGGGAGCAAAACGCCTCTCACAATGCTTGGCCACTCAAAAATCAAGGGTTCGACATTGCGGACAATATGCACCAAAGCAGGGATATCAAGAGAGGATTTCTTACAGGCTTACAATCAGACCTGAGGACCTTATTTATGAACAGTCACCGTTTTGGCCCAGCCGCCAGACCTCCTAATAAGGCAAATCTTCAGCCTATCCCACAGCAGCGCGCTCTGCGCCGTTAGCCCGGGGAGCTTTAATTTTTTATGGGGCTTGTATTGGGGCCTCTACTTTGATCAGGCACGCTGCTTCTTGCGATTAGGTCAGTTACCAATGTCACAGGCTTGCCCCGTCATAGGTTTACCCCGATAAATCTTACAGCTTGAGCTTATCTTATACTTTTTGCTTTACATAATTACTGATTGCTTGAGACTATCATCTGGCGGTCTTCTACTTAAGTCCTGATGTGTCGGCTCGATAAGCCGCCTGTGTTTGAAAAGGCGAATTAAAGTGTGCTATACCACTTGCGTTGTATTCTTTTGAGGCGCCAGACAAGATAGAACATTCAATTTAAGGAGGTACAATGAGCTGGCTTGCTAGGTTTTCCGTTCAGAACCGCTGGGTTACTATGGCTTTAGCCGCCGTAGTGGTTGGTGTCTCAGTGTGGGTCACCGTTAATCTTAAGATGGAACTCATCCCTGATATTCAGCCCCCGGTGGTTACTGTGATAGCTCAATCTCCCGGCTCGTTACCAGAGCAAGTGGTGGAGCATGTAGCCATTCCTATAGAAGAGAAGTTGGAGGGGATGGCAGGGCTTCAACACATCCAGTCTACTTCAATGAGTAATATGTGCTACCTCATACTTACATTTGACTATAGTGTAGACATAGATAAAATAACTGCTGAAGTGCAGCAGCGCGTAGGTGAGCTAGGTTTGTCCTCTGAGCCTTATGTGATGGCACTTAGCATGGATATGGTACCGGTGGTTATGCTCGGCCTTTTTGGCGGCGATATGAGCACTCGGGAGTTAAGAGGACTGGCGGAGGAAAACATAGTTCCAGTCCTTTCTGAAGTTGAAGGGCTGCTTCCCCCAGAAAAAGAAACACCGCTTACGCAGAGTATCTCGGTGCTTGGAGGTGAGGAAAAGGCCAGTGTGGTGCTTGATCTTGATAGCCTTAATCAAGCCTCAATACCACCGGCATGGGTGGTGCAGACGATTATTTCACAGGAAAGCTACGATTCCCCTGAAGAAATTGCAGAGATGCCTCTTCTAGGTAATCCTTCCCTTCCTCCTGTTGGCAGTTTTGCTCAGGTTATCCCACCAGTTTACATTACCCGTAGTGACGGTCAACCTGGTGTGGGGTTGATGCTCTATAAGGACCCTGATGCTAACACAGTTGACGTGGCCAATGCTATCGTCGAAAAGGTAGATGAGCTAGAGGGTACTCTTCCTGAAGGTGTCAAGCTGAGTGTTATTTTTGACCAGGCAGAGTATATAGAAGAAAGTATCTCCGGTCTTACCAGGGATACTATTATTGGAGCCCTTTTGGCGGCAGTGGTCATATTTATATTTATGTGGGCGGTAAGGCCATCTCTGATTGTGGTGCTGACTATTCCTGTCAGTATCATAGTCTCTTTTCTTATCATGTACTTTACCGGCATCACCGTTAACCTGTTAACATTGAGTGGTCTAGCTGTTGCTGTGGGGCGTATTGTTGATGATGCCATCGTAGTTGTTGAGGTTATTTATCGGCATTTGCGTCAGGGCGAGCCCTTTAAGACCGCGGCCATAGAAGGCACCAGGGAAGTAGCGGGAGCGGTTACCTCGGCTACTATTGCCACGGTAGCTATCTTTATCCCCCTTATATTTGTTGGAGGTTTGGTAGGGGAGCTTTTTCAGCCCTTTGCTCTAACGGTAACCTTTGCTCTGCTCTTATCATTACTCACTGCTCTGACTTTAGTGCCAGCTCTCTCCGGATTTATGGGCGTAAGGCCAGCTTCAGCTAGCTCTAAGGCGAGCAGTGAGCCTGGATATCAGCGTTTATATGCCTCCAGCTTACGCTGGGCACTAAGGCATCGGGCCCTGGTGGTATCGGTAGCAGTGGTGCTTTTCGTGGGGAGCTTTGGTCTTATACCTGTTATCGGCACCTCTTTTCTGCCTCCAATGATGCAGCCAATGATGCTGGTTACGGTAGAAATGCCCGAGGCCGATCAGGTAACACTGGACCAGAAGGTAAAGCTGGTAGAGAACGAGATGTTAGATCTTGGGGTTTCAGATTTTTACACCATATTGGGGAATCCGTTCTCCGGGGTGCCTCTCACCGGGAGCAGTATGGCAATGATCATATCCGTCCTTGACTCTGATGAAGAGGCTGACAGGTTGGTACCACAGGTGAGGGAGAATTGTCTTCCTCTTGAAGATGAAGCTACGACGATAACAGTTTCCAGCGGTGAGGCCCTTATGGCGCAGATGACAGGTGCTGGTAATGTGGTCAGTCTCAGTGTAATGGGGACCGAGCTTACAGAGGTGGATCAGGCCACTGGCGAATTGGCCCAGGCTCTCTCTGGTCTTGAGGAAGAAGGGATGTTATCTGATGTGAGCCGTTCCTCGGTCTTTGGCGGACGAAGCCCGGTGATTATTCCTGATCCTCAGAAGATAGCTGCTCTTGGGCTTGACCCCAATGCTGTGTCGCAGGAATTAGCCTTGTTAAATTATGGCTATCCTCTGCCTGTCTCTGGCCCCGGGGTTATGCTTCCGGTGCCAACGGTTGTTATTGAAGGCCACCAGTTTGGTATCTCTATCCCGTCTGTTGTTAATCAGGCCAAAGATGAGGACGCTCTGGCTAATATTCGTATTTGGGGGCGCACCTCTGCCCAGCAGGCCCAACCGGTGAAGTTGGGTGATATTGTGGCCACCGATATAGCCTGGGGTCCGGCCTCCTATTTCCGCTCCGATGGTGAATATTCAGGTACGGTAAGCGCCACTATCGCCCAAGAAGACGTGGGGGCGGTAAATCGCCATATAGAAGATTTATCGGCACAAATAGAAGAGGAGTATCCCGGAGTTCGAGTTCAGGCCAGTGGTGTAACCGAGCAGATGCAGACTACTTTCCAGGATATGCTAATCGCCATTCTGGTAGCCATTGCTATCTGCTACCTAATAGTAGCTATAGGCACGCGTTCACCTCTTAATGCAGTAATTATCTTG
Source organism: Dehalococcoidia bacterium UBA4087 (assembly GCA_002382615.1). GTDB lineage: Bacteria > Chloroflexota > Dehalococcoidia > Dehalococcoidales > UBA4087 > UBA4087. The sequence goes on along the minus strand of DFYH01000020.1, from coordinate 9,365 downwards.
CTTACTTTGCCGCTGGCTTTTATCGGTGCCTTCCTGGCCCTTCTGATCAGTGGTCATACACTGGGCGCTTCGGCCCTTATAGGTTTCTTGATGCTGGTGGGCATAGTATTAAGTAATGCCATTGTCCTTATAGGCCGCATCGAGCAGGTGAGGAATAAAATGAGCATTGAGGAGGCCGTGGTTGAGGCCTCCAGTGTGAGGTTACGCCCCATCCTGATGACGGCTCTTACCACTATGTTGGCGCTGGTGCCACTGGCAATAGGGCTTTCCAGTAGTGCTCTGATTGCTTCCGAGCTTGGAGTGGTAGTACTCGGTGGGCTATTTAGCTCAACCGCCCTGACCTTGATAGTAGTGCCCGTGGTCTACGCCATGACACACCGTGACAAGGTACAGAATAAAGCAAAGTAGAACTTTTGATTTTTGGTGCCTTGCAATATGAGGTAAACTAATCACCATGAAGGTGCTATTTAACATCGGGCGGGTCCTGCTCAGCCTCATTTGGCCATTTTTTCTTCTAACTCTAGGTATCGCCATCGTCGCTAATGCACTCTGGTTTTATGAAGCCGAGTTTAAGAAGCTTGACGTCATCTCAAGAACGGGTCTAGAAGAGGAAGAACTTAGAGAAGTGGCCTCAGAATTTATTAATTACTTCAAATCGGATGAGGAGAATCTAGAACTTACCGTCATCAGAGATGGTGAACCTGTAGAGCTTCTGACCGAAAGAGAAATCTTGCATATGAAAGATGTTAAGGCTCTTATCCGCCTTGATTATGCTGTACTTTTGGGGAGTGGTATCTATCTAATAGGTTTTGGCTTGTTTTGCTTTTTTAAGAAGAGGAGAAATGAGCTGGCTATGTCTTTTGTTTGGGGGTCAGTGCTAACAATTGCTCTTATCATCTTTCTGGGCCTTGCTGTTGCCACCAGTTTTGATTGGTTTTTTATGAACCTTCATCTGATAAGCTTTTCTAATGATCTTTGGCTCCTTAGCCCTCAAGACTATCTTATTCGTCTTTTTCCTGAGACTTTCTTCCGCGATGCCTCACTGTTGGTAACGGTAATTATTGCCGGGTTAGCAGTTTTAGTCGGGGTGTTGGGGGCACTGTACTCTTCAAAACGCCCGAGGGGCATCTTATCTCCCCAATGACCATCTTGTAAAAGCCTGATTAAAGTCAAAAAGCCGCTGGTATGTGCCTGTTAAGCAAATAAAAGCTGGCGGCCGAAAGCTCATATGTTATAGAGGGTGAAAACAGGCAACGTAATGGTTATCACTTAAAGGCTCAAGCTCGGGCCTAAGCTCACGGCATTCCTGTGTTGCCCGTGAGCATCGGGGATGAAAGCTGCATCCGGGTGGTGGGTTGGCGGGGTTGGGGACTTCGCCGGGAAGGACAATATGCCCAACTCTTCTTGTGGGGTCAGGAACTGGTGTGGCTGCCACTAGCGACTGGGAGTAGGGATGGCGTGGAGCATGGAATATTTCCTCTGGATTGCCCATTTCCACTACCTTGCCCAAATACATGACGGCTATATAATCGCAGACGCTCTCGGCGACCGTAAGCTCGTGGGTGATGTAGAGATAGGTAAGCCCGAACTCATTTTTTAGCTCCCTTAAAAGGATAAGGATCTGTGCCTGAACAGATACGTCTAATGCTGATGTTGGCTCATCAAAGGCGATAAACTCCGGTTTGGTGGCTAAGGCACGGGCAATAGCAACGCGTTGGCGCTGGCCACCGCTAAACTGGTGGGGATAGTGTTCTAACTGCCCGGCGCTCAGGCCAACTCTTTGCAGTAGCTCCTTAACCTCTTCTTCTAAAGCCTTATTCGAAAGTAATTTATGAACTATTAATGGCTCGGCCACTATATCCTTTATCTTCATCCTTGGGTCAAGAGAGGTAAAAGGATCCTGGTGGACCAGCTGGGCACGGCGACGTAATGAGCGGAGCCTGCTGCCGGAGAAGCTGGCCAGGTCATACTTCTTAATAAGGGAGGATAACCGGCTTTTGTTCTTGCCTGACTTCTCTAGTTCTTCTATCTCGGCCTTTATCTCATCAGGTACATCAAAATAGATATGTCCGCTGGTTGGTTTTAGAAGACGGACAATTGTTTTGGCCAGAGTTGTTTTACCGCAANNCCTGACTCTCCAACAAGCCCCAGCCACTGCCCGCGGTTAATAGTTAGGTTAACGCCGTCTACTGCTTTGACTGCCCCGACTGGTCTTCTAAGGATACCTCCCAGTATGGGGAAGTGCTTCTTTAAGTTTTTAACATTAACTAAATTGCTCATAGATTAAAAAAGATGGCAGGCCACAAGGTGGTCCTTTGATACTTCTTTTAGCTCGGGTACCTCTTGATTGCAGATTGGCATAGCATTGGGGCACCTCGGATGAAAATGACACCCTGGTGGTGGGGAGAACTGGTCAGCCAGAGTTCCCGGTATTGGTTGGGGCTCTTTTCCTGGTTTGGGAATGGCATCCAGTAGGGCCCTGGTGTAAGGATGTAGAGGGTTAGAGAAGATTTCTTCAACACCGGCTACCTCACATAGTCTTCCAGCGTACATAACGGCTACCCTGTCGCAGATCTCAGCGGCTACCCCTAGGTTGTGAGTTATATAAAGGACAGAAGCCCCTTTTTCAACCTTGATGCGCCGGAAAAGCTCCAGGATCTGTGCCTGTATAGTGACATCAAGAGAAGTGGTCGGCTCATCGGCGATGAGGAGTTTAGGTGAGCAAGCCAGCGCCATGGCTATTACGGCTCGCTGTTTCATCCCACCGGAAAGTTCGTGAGGGTACTCTTTTGCCACGCGGGCTGGGTCAGGTATTTCCACGTCTCTTAATATGTTGACTGTAAGTAGTTCGGCCTCGTCCCTTAGCCGCCACAGAAGTCGGTTAAAGAAGGGAATGCGGGCTACTATTCTGGGCTCAAGAGGATGGGATTCCTGGGCTATTTTGCAATAGAGCCTTCTTTGCCAGCGCCAGAAAGGCCTCCGCAGGCCGGCAAGTGGATTGCCTTTGCCATCTGCTAGTAAACCCTCTACCTGCTGCATGGCCCGATAGCCCAGTTCGTGGCGCCGGTGAAGTAAGTAAACTTCAGAGATTTGATCGCCTATGGTAAAAACGGGGTTTAAGGCGGCGCTTGGTTCCTGGAAGACCATTGACATCTTATTCCCGCGAAGAGACCTCATCCGATCCTCACTCAAGGCGAGCAGGTCAACCTCGCCGCGTAGGCCGCTTTCAGTGAAGATGATGCTACCCGATTCTATCTTCCCCGGGTAAGGGATAAGCCTTAGGATGGCCATGGCAGTCATCGTCTTTCCTGAGCCGGTCTCACCAACTATCCCCAGCGTCTCCCCTTTTCTAATGTCCAGGTCCATATGCTCGATAGCTTGGACAACACCCTCATAGGTGTAAAACCTGACTGATAGGTCTCTTATCCGGACAAGGTCTTCCATTTAGCGCCTGGCCAACCTCGGGTCGAGAATATCCCTGAAAGCATCACCCAGGAGATTCCAGCCCAGGACAAAAAATAGTATGAAGAGCCCGGGGATAGTTACCGCATACCAGTATTTAAGAGGTTCGCCTGATGGCCCCACAATCCAGTTGCGGGCAAACTGGGTCATCTGCCCCCAGTCGGCATAGCCCTCTGGTGATCCCAAGCCCAGAAAGCTTAAGGCCGCCGCTGAGAGTACTACTGCGCCGATGTCTAGTGAAGCCATAATGAGAGTGGGATAGATGGCGTTAGGCAGCACATGCCGGGTGATAACTCTTAAACTTGAGGCGCCGATGCCGCGGGATGCTTCTACATAGTCCTCCTCGCGCACCTGCAAGATGTCGCCGCGGATAAGCCGGGCGTATGAGGGCCAGGAGACAAGCGTCAGGGCAATCATAACGCTCCTGAGGCTCGGCCCGAGTGCGGCAGTGATTGCCATGGCCAGAATAAGAGAGGGAAAGGCCAGAAACACGTCGGTGATGCGCATAATGACCTCGTCAACAGCCCCGCCAAAATATCCGGCCAGACTACCTAAAATGATCCCTACAATAAGTGTAATGCCTATGACTATTAACCCCACTTGGAAAGCAGAGCGTGTGCCCCAGATAACCCCATAGAAAATATCATACTGGCCTTCGGTGGTACCGAAGATATGCCCAGCGCTGGGAGGCTGAGGAATGGGCGAGTAACCTTCGCGAGGTATCATATAAGGGTCCAGATGACCTTCGGGAGGTGGGGCGATAAGGGGGGCAAAGATGGCTATTATGACAAATATTGCAATGATAATAAGGCCAGCAAGTGAAAGTGGATTTCTGACCAGCTGGCGCATCATAAATTTGAAGTCGGTCACTGTATCCCACCTCCCAGTCTAACCCTGGGGTCAACACGGGTATAGAGTATATCTACTATCAGGTTGACCAGCACAAATAGGACAGCGCTGAAAAGGGCGAAGCCCAGGACCGATGGTATATCCAGGCGGGACGCGGATTGCCAGGCCCACCAGCCGATGCCTTTATAGTTAAAGATGGTCTCGGTTATAACGGCGCCGCCGGCCAGGGCGGCAAAAAGATAGCCCGAGATGGTTATCACCGGTATGAGGGCGTTGCGGCGGGCGTGCTTGTTAACCACCGTCTTTTCATCAAGCCCCTTGGCCCTGGCGGTAAGGACATATCCCTTGCCTAAAGACTCAAGCATGCTCGAGCGCATAAGCCTCATGATAAAGGCCACGTTGGTCACCGAAAGAGTAATCACCGGCAGAATAAGATGCCTTAGGGCATCAAGAAAGACGTCCCACCTCCAGTTGAGGATGGCGTCAAGCGTGTTGATATGGGTGTAGCGGGCAAACTCGGCTGAATTAACTACCGCGTCCATACCTATACTCAACCTGCCCGGTGGCAAAAGGCCGGAGAGAGCGCCGTAAAAGACCATGAGTAGTATGAGCCCTAGCCAAAAGTTGGGTAGAGACCAGCCGATGATGGCTCCTACCCGGGTGGCATGGTCGAGTGGCTTGTCCTTTTGGGCAGCAGCTTTGGTGCCCAGGAAGATACCCGAGAAGATAATCACCGGGGCAGCAAAGATTGCCAGCTCAAGCGTGGCCGGCAGGAAGTTCCAGATGGCATTCCATACTGGCATCGAGACTACCTTGGACCAGCCCAAATTGCCCTGGAACACCTGGCCCAGCCAGGTACCGTACTGAGACCAGAAAGGTTGGTCTAGACCGTATGTTTGGATGATGGAGGCAAGGTCTCTTAACTGTTTGGGGTCGCTGACATAAAGCGAAGCCCGCTCTATCGGAGAAAAAAGCATAGTTATGCCGAAGATAAGCAGACTTATCCCGAAAAGAACGGGGATGAGTAAGAGCAATCGGCGGACAATGTAAGCTCTAAGTTCCAAAATAGACCTTCTAATACATTAGAGTATCGGGAGACCGCACTTAAGTGCGGTCTCCCGATACATGCTATGCTTACCAGGCGCTTTTATTTTTACCCTTTCGACATGGCATAGAGGTTACCCGGCAGACCGGGGATGATGGGGTTAAAGTAAAAGCCTTCTATCCAGTCACGGAAGTAGCGTCTCCCCAGTGGCTGGCAGAGCATTATGCCGGGAGCGTCCTCATAGTAGAGCTCCTGGAGCTCTATGTAGATAGCCTCTCTTGCCTCGGGGTCGGTCTCCTGAATACCCTCTTCAATTAAGGCATCTACTTCGGGGTTGCTGTATCCTTGCCAAGCAGAGAAGGTACCATTGCTGTGCATAAAGGGATAGACAAAGTTGTGAGGATCGGGATAGTCAGCCTGCCAGCCTATCTGGAACATGGGCATGATTCCAGTCACCATGTTGCCCAGGAGGACCGGCCAATCGAGCGCCTGGACAGTGATATCAAACTTGGGGTTTATCTGCCGCAGGTTATTGGCCAGTATCTGGCAGGCAGTCTGTCTGGGCAGGTTGCCGCCATTGTAAGCTATGGTAAACTTGAAGCCCTTCTCCCAGACCTGGCCATCCCAGGCGGCTTTTAGGGACTCTTCAGCCTTGGCCATGTCATAGCTATATTTGGGGGTATTGGGATTGAAATATACGAGGCCATCAATTACCGGCGAGCCCATCTGTTCACCCTCGCCAAGCATGGCATCGTTGATGTAAGTATCCCAGTCAAAAGCGTAATTAAAACCTTTGCGGACGTTTATGTCGGAGAAAAAGTCGAGGGGTATGCCTTGCCCGTCAAGCTGGCCACTACCCACGAAGGTGCTCTCGGGGTTGATGGCCATGCAAAAGAAGAAGGAGTNNACGAAGGTGCTCTCGGGGTTGATAGCCATATTGAAGAAGAAGGCATCCACGGTGAGTTCAGGCAATCCCTGGTAGACCCTAAGACCTTCTACATCCTCAAGCTCGCCGATGTAGGACCGGGGCACATAGACCAGGTCGGCATCCCCATTTTCAAGTGCCAGCCTGCGGTTGGCCCACTCATCAACCACCATGGTAACCACTCTCTCAAAGGCCGCCGGCTCACGCCAGTAATTGTCGTTTCTCACCAGAGAAATCTGCACTCCAGCCTCCCACCTTTCAAACTTCCAAGGGCCAGTGCCGTTGGCTTGATTGTGCAGTTCTGTGGTGCCTGGTTCGGGGTTATTGTAATCCTCCCAGGTAGCCTCGGTGCCATCCCAGCCGCCATGAGCAGCGCACCATTCCTTATCTACAATCGAAGCCCACGGGCCACATAGAATCTGTAAGAATGGTGGATAGGGAATAGCCAGATTAAATTGTACCCACTGACCGTCAACCTCGACTGCATTATCAATATCATCAAAAGATAATACTATGTTCCCATCGCCATCGCGGGTTCCTCCGGTATTAAGCAGCGGTTCAAAGAACATCCAGACAGGCCCGCCGTCACGGTCCTGAACCATTGAGCGCTCAAAGGAGTACTCAACATCTGAAGGCGTCAGGTCGCCGCCATCATGGAATTGGACGCCTTCGCGGATCTTGAAGCGGTAGGTCAGGCCATCATCGGAGACATCCCATTCAGTGGCAAGTACTGGCACGAACTCGCCGGTGCTCTCGCCATCATAGAAGATAAGCGTCTCGTAGATGTACTGTACCTGCTCACCGCTGGCGGTGTCATACCCCCAGGCAGGGTCAAGAGAGTCCAGGTCCCCGATGGTCTGCTGAACGAAGACGCCGGGGTTCTTGACCTCCGTTGGCTGGCCACAGGCCGGTACCGCTAGAAGAGAAAGGGCTAGTAAAGAGGTCAGGGCTATCCAGCCCACTTTTGAAAATCTACGACTCATTCTAACCTCCTTTATTGTAAAGGTGTCTGAAATTAGCACAAAACTATCTTATTGTCAACTGCTTATTTTTCATCGCCTCTTTCTTTATTCTGACTTTTGGCGTGCAGATAAGTTGGCTTCAGAAGGCTTGAAAGGCCTTGAAGTGGTGTTCAGTTATAACTTTTTGCCTCCTTTTTCGTTATTACATAATGGGTGAGGGTGGCAAAAATGGGCTGGCTTATGAAAGAAAGGGGGGCAATGACGTTGGTGTCGCGTTTATTCAACAGATTTTTAGTATTTCTTAGTGAATTTATGCGGGCTCTGGGAACTCTGGTTGCGGCCGTAGGTTTGGAAGACTTTCTAGTGAGGCGGGTTGTTATCTCGGAAGACGGCATCTTTCATGGAATGATTACAGATATCAAGCTTGGACTGCCATCCAAGATCTGGGTGGTAACCGATAATTTAGGCCAGAAGTTGCAAATACCTATTGAACAAATAGTTGCTATTAGCTATGACAGGCCTGTTATCGCCAGTTTGATATCTGCTGGCTTTAATAGCATAGATGCTGAAGCTGGGGAGAGCCTGGTGGCTAAAGAATCTTAAAAGACTTTCTCCTAAGACTATCCAGATAAGCAGTAAATTCTTTCGTTTAATTAAAATGCCTGACCAGATCTGCGGGGTTTGTTTCATTATACTGTTCTGACATTATGATATAAGTAAATTAGCATAGCCAGGAGTGTGGCACCAACCAGGTAGCCGCCTAAAACATCGCTGGGCCAGTGTATGCCGAGATAAATCCGTGAGATGCCTGTGAGGAGAATTATGAATATTAAAGCGGCTGCAATGAGCACTCGCCGGTTGCCCGGTTGCATATGGGTGATAACTAGAAAGGCCAGAAATCCGAATACTAGAATAACGAACATAGCATGGCCACTGGGAAAACTGCTGTTAGTTTCGAGGGCGAATACTTGAACTAAAGTAGGTGCTGGCCGTGGGCGACTGATGAGGAACTTAATAGGAATATTAAGCAGGCTTGTTAGCCCTGCTAGCACGACCAGGCCAGCCTCCAACTTGCCCAGATAATACCAGACTGCGATGCTGCTGATAATGACAAATAGCCCGGCTCGCCAGCCACCCATCAGGTATGAAATCCACTCCATTGGCGGCAGTAGTTCTATGCTGCCGAAGGATTGCGTGAGAAGTGTCAATTGTAAGTCTCTTGGAAAACGCGGTTCCCTCCATGCCCAAAATGAAATAGCTATGGTGAGAATAGCTAGACCGGTTATCAACATTAGCTCTCTCTGGCTAATGTTTCTTTTCAATGTGTTCATCACCTTGCGGAGAGAGCCATTGAGTTTCTGTTATCGGCGGGATTTTTGTTTTCGTTCGTATAATCACTCCTTGTTATACTCTGCAGGCGGTAATAATACAGGAAAGGCGCCTCTCTTGCCAATTTGGCCTGGTGGTGAAGACTGGGTCTGTACTTTGCTTACCCTGCCGCCTTAGATGGTATTTCGAGACGTCTCCACTTGTCTTTACGGGGAACGTGAGAGCCATGGACCACTTCGATCAGGGAGTTAGCCGATATGTCTTTCTGCAGCTTCCAGCCCAGGATGAAACGGGAATAGTCATCCATCACCGTCACCAGGTAGTAGCCCCAACCTGCCACCTTAAAGTAGGAGGCGTCGGTGGCCCACATATGGTGCGGCCCGGTAGTTTTGGTGTGGTATTCCTTGGCAGCCTGAAGCTGGCTCTCCTGACGCTTCACCAGCCCTTCCCTTCTCAGGATGTGGTATACCGTTGACTCGGACACGGAAAAACCTTCGTTATCGGTGATCCGTGCTGAAAGTTGTCGGCTGGAGAGATCGGGAAACTCCCGGGCTACCGCCAGTATGCGGTGCTCTTCGTTAGGTGTGATATGATTCCATGGTCTCAGTCGCCTAATTGCGTCAAGTTTACCGTGTCGCCAGCGGTAGTAAGTGCTCCTGGGGATACCCAGGTCCAACAGCGCTTTTCGCTTGTGCCCAGCCATGGTTTCCACTTGTGCCACCACGCTAGCCTTCTCTGCAGGACTCATACACCGCTGCCGGTGTGGTCCCCCTGTTGGGGGATAGCCGTTTTT
>DFYH01000009.1 GCA_002382615.1 Dehalococcoidia bacterium UBA4087 | reverse complement strand
AAAGGTTATCCTCTAAGGTACCAATACTGCCCTGCAGGCCGTCTATGTTACCCTGTGCATCGCCAAGCTGAACATAAAAGAAGCCATTCAAACCTAGACTTGTTACCAGAAGGAATATAATAATTCCCGAAGCCCACTTACGCATGCATACCTCCTTAAATTATTTTCTACAGACAATTTACACTGGCTTTGGTAGATAGCTAAATCTTAAACAAGCACATTTTATACACCTGTACCCCCTCCTTATCAATACTTGAGCACCTTAATGGCTTCGTCTTTTCGGTTTTTGTTGCTCTTTACGTTTATTGGTAATACTCCAGGCAACAAATCCTAGCAGGCCTAGCCCCAATAGCAGCGCCAGACCGCCCGAGCTCATTTTGAGATTGTTGATCATATCAAGAGCCACATTACCTGATATCTCAGAGGTTTTGGCTGCCAGGGCATTTTCCAGATCGCCAAGTGGAGAAACATTATAAATTTCATGGAAGAATAGACTGATGGTGTTGCTATCAAAAAGGCCAATGGCAAAATATAAGGCCAACGAGATAATAAAAAATGGTACTATAGCCCAGAGTATTCGCCCTTTCCAGCTTTCTCCTCCCAGAAAGGCAATGCCCACCAGCAGGAACACAGGCGGTAGCCAGAACGCCCAGAGCCAGCTTCTGGCAGTCTTAATCTCGTGGCGGGCATTGTTAAAGGCAGTTAGATCCTCCGGTGTTTGGGCTAAAGCCAGGCTTAAGTCCTTTTCAGTGAGTGTATAGCCATCTTTTATCCAGTGGCGGACATCATTGAGGACCGGGCTTCCTTCCTCTCCGAGCAAGCTTTCTAATTCAGTCTCGGTGAAGGTCAACTTACTGTTAATAACCCCGCGTACATCATCAAGATAGGCCTCATTGCCCTCACCGATTATGTTTAGCAGCGCTTCATCAGTAATGATGTCTGAAGATAATTGAATAAGGAAATGCTCACTATCACCTTCAATATATGGCTTTATCTCATCCAGAACGCCCTCAAGCTGGGAGATAAGCCAGTCCTGAGAGACAGCCCCTTTTAACCAGTTCTCTACCTCGGCCTCGGTTAACCCTGCCTCGGGGAATGATTCGGCAGCATAATCTGATATGGCTTCGCTCAGATAGACTAAAAACGAATTATAGAGCTCAGCCGAGGAATTCCCTCGGAGAATATCCTCCTTAATAGCCGTAAAGGCAGCCTCAGCACGGTCCTGGAGGACAATGGTATAGCTAAAAGCTTCGGTGTCTCCAACGAGATAAGGGTAAACGGTATTCACCAGCAGTTCTGAGTTCTGGCGGAGCCACTCGGGCGGCAGCGCCTTTCTGGCCGCCGAGACGATATCAGGAGCCATAGCAGCAAAGTCCAGAGGTACTTCACTATTCCCGTCAATCTCTTCAAGGGCCACCGGCAAAGCTTCGTCGTAGACAAAGTTATAGACATCGGCTTGGGCCAGTTCTTCATTAATAAACTGGGATTTGAGCAGTGTGTTATTGACCGTAGTCGTTATCAGGGCCGCCAGAATTACCAGCACCAGGGCAGCGCATAACAGGACGGCCAGGAACCGCTTAAACCACTTCACAGCAACTTTCCGGCCATAGATTAGCACAGCCGGCCATAGTGGACAAGCCCGTGTTGTGAGGTGTTTAGGGTATTTTATTCCGAGGGGTTAAAATAAGCTGTGGTCAGGTCAAATGTTTGCCCCAACTGCCTGGACGAGCTTAGTTCTTCTTATGTTGAGGAAGGCGATCTGGTTATTTTCGACGAAGAGGTTATCTGCCCTCATTGCGGTTATATTTTTAAGGGCGCACTCGAGTATCACAAAGGAGAAGATAGAACCGACCAGAGGATAAAGAAAGATGGTGCTCAGGATGGTTCATAAGGCACTTTAGCTTTTCCTTAGAGATAGCAGGATATTAAATGGTAATTGTATTTATGCCCGCCCTGGTTTCACCGCCGAAACCCTTAGACTTATTATTGGAATCGTGCCTTCTCCAGCATCATAGTCTGCCAGATCAACATACAGAATATTTTCGCCGTCTATATTTATATTCTGAAAACCTGATGCCCGGATAAGATCAAGATACTCACTCTTAGGAGATGCCCCAGCAACACAACTTACATAGGCCTCTATGGAATTTCTCAAGCTTTCAGGGAGTTCTTTGTCCAGCACAATATCTGAGACCATCAACCGACCTCCCGGCTTTAGTACCCGGTATGCCTCGTCAAAAACCCTCCTCTTATCCGAGGAAAGGTTAATTACGCAGTTAGAAATGACCACATCCACGGAACCACTCTCCACCGGTAAATTCTCAATTTCTCCCAACCTAAATTCGACGTTGCTGTAATTTCCCCTAATAGCATTTTCACGAGCTCTATCTAGCATCTCGGGAGTCATATCGACTCCGATGACTTTGCCGCTCTGGCCAACTTTATTAGCTGCCAGGAAACAGTCAATGCCCGCTCCTGACCCTAAATCCAATACCACCTCGCCTTCCTTAAGAGAGGCTAAGGCTACCGGATTGCCACATCCCAGCCCGAGGTCAGCCCCTTCAGGTATAGTATCCAGCTCTGCATCTGTATATCCCACCAATTTACTTCCTGATACGGCAGACTTAGCTTCGCCGCAACATAAAGTGTAAGTGCTACAGCATGAGCTTGATGAAGCACAACACGATCCCTCGGCTTTGGCTATTTTGCCGTAGGTTTCTTTCACATTCTTTTTAATATCTTCCACCATGATTTTTGTTACTCCTTTCTTGCTCTACTGTAGATAATACCAGATTTTTAATTGCAAATCTGTAAGGTTTAAAGCATTGTTATCAGTAGCCTTCTCCAGTAGCCCTTACCTTAACACATGCCTTTTGGTACTTAATCATTATCCAGATGATAACTGTTTTCAGAGAAGTCTTCCCTAAAAAAGCCCAGTTTTCGTCTTCTTTCCCCAATAAGTACGATCAGCCCTACCACAATTAGGCAAAAAATTAACGCCAGGATAAGGCGCACGGTATGGTTGGCCAGAATAGGATGGGGTACAGCCTCAAAAGAGTTTGTCTTACTGTCTCCGGGTATAATAGCAGTGATATTGTAGTGCCCTGTAGTTTCGGGGAAAAAGGCAAAGGGTACCTTGAGGTTGCCCTGGGCTGGTACCGTTATCTCCTGTTTATTTACACTCTCTTCATTAATGAGGAGCTCAAGCTCACATGTCATCTCTTCCTGGGTGGTATTGAATACAGTAACGTCTATAGCCACCCTCTGCCCGGCTCTTACCTCTATAGGATTAATTGCTACCTCAGAGATATAAAGACCAGAATACTGGTAGAATGGCTCCTGAATAGAAGATAAGCCCTGAGGCATGGCTGCTGTTAGAGGGAGGCAGGCTAATAGCAATAACAGAATAGATGTTATTCTTTTCACTTTGCCCTCCTCATTATTTCTCTGGCTACGACCACACCCGATCCTGAAGCCTGTACCAGCCCACGGGTGAGCCCAGCACCATCACCAATAGCAAAAAGATTTCCAACTTCAGTCTCAAGAACAGAAGAAAGGCTGAGACGGTAAGAGTAAAACTTGACCTCAACACCGTAAAGAAGCGTGTGTCTTGAAGTAACACCGGGGGCCAGTTTATCCATGGCGTCAAGCATCTCAAGAATGCCGGTTAGATGACGGTAAGGTAAGACAAAACTTAAGTCACCTGGCGTGGCGCCGGGAAGTGTTGGCTGTACGATGCTTCTTTCTATCCTTTCCTGTGTTGAGCGATGTCCGGTCTTAAGGTCAACAAGCCTCTGGATAAGAACACCTCCGGAGAGCATATTGGCTAATCGGGCAAGATACTTGCCATAGGCTATCGGCTCATGGAAAGGTTTGGTGAAATTACTTGAAATAAGAAGGGCGAAGTTGGTATTGGGAGTTTTTTTAGTCGAGTAGCTTTGACCGTTGACGGTGGTTACCGGGTCATCACCTCCAGTGGTCTCCACGATGACCTCACCCTCAGGGCACATGCAGAACGTCCTTACACGGTCATCAAAAGACGATGAAAAGTATTCTAACTTGGCCTCGTAAAGCACATCGGTTAAAGGCGCCATAACTGGGGCTGGCACTTCGACCCTGACGCCCACATCTACGGGGTTATTTTCGGCTGAGAGACCTAGCTCTCTAGCCTCTTGGCTTAACCAGCTGGCCCCTTCCCTGCCGGGTGCCAGTACCAGATAGCGGCAACTTAGCCTCTGACCACCACCTGTCTCCACACCTTTGACTGTTCCTTCTTCTACCATCACTTTTCTAGCCTCAGTCTCGATGGCAATGGAGACATTATTGCCAAGGTCTTCCTTCAGTTTTGTAAGAATGGCCCGACAGCGATCGGTCCCCAGATGTCTTATGGGCACGGGTATCAGCCTTAGGCCGGACAGGGCAGCCTTTCTTTTTAAAGGCTCGACTTCATCTCCTACTCCGTAGATTTTGCTCGGTGCGCCAAACTCAAGATAAAGGCGGTCAACATAATCTATCAACTCACAGGTTGCTTCTTCTCCGAGATAGTCCTTTAGATGACCGCCCGTCTCAGGTGAGAGGGTCAGCTTGCCATCGCTAAAAGCCCCGGCGCCGCCCAGCCCACTGGTAAGATTCGTTCTTTGGTTGATATCATCACCTTTTTCCAGTATAAGAACACTCAAGTCGGAGCGGGAAAGCTCCCAGGCGCAGAAAAGCCCAGCCGGGCCGCCGCCTACAATGATGACGTCAAAATCAGGGCTCATAAATGCTCTTTCTGGCTGGTCTTTACTACCCGGTCAATCTGCTTATTCAAATTCTCGGGCAAGCCTTCAATGTCCACTTTCAAAAAACCATGAATAATGGCCGAAGTAGCTTCATCACGACCCAGGCCTCGGGCCATAAGGTACTCTACTTCCTCCTCGGCAATCTTGCCGATAGCCGCTTCGTGGGAAAGATCAACCCCGGCCAGGGTTCCTTTCAGCTCAGGAATGGCATAGATGATACCGCCGTCATTAAGAATAAGGCCGCGGCATTCAAGGTGTCCTCTGGCGTCTTCGGCATGGCCACCGATATAACCGCGGGCTATAACCTCGCCGCCGGTAGTAAGCGCCCGGGAAATAACCTCGGCATTTGAACCTTGGCCATTAAGAAAGACTCTTGAGCCTACATCCATTTTTGATCCGGCTGGTGCCACCAGAATGCTGTTAAACCGGGCAGTTGCCCTCTTGCCGCGACAATCGGCGGTGGGATAGGTCTGAAGCGAGCGGGTAGCCACCAAGTTGATATAGTTATTGATGTAAACACCATCATCCTCAATAATAACGTTGGTCCTTGGTCTAACGATAGTTTCCTCAGCCCAGTGATGTATCATGGTGAAAGTAACTCGTGCGCCTTTTTTGATGAAGAATTCTGAGACTCCGATATGAAGCCCCGGTTTTTGGTGTGATGTAGTGCATCCAGTGATGATGTTAAGCTCCGAACCCTCCTCGGCAATGATAATGTTATGGACGTCCTGAATGGACTTTTCACGGACCAGGTAAAGACAGGCCTGGATGGGGAAGACAGTCTTCTGGTGGGGTAGGGCCCGGATAAAGTAGCCATCAGCATTATTTAAGCCAGCGTGGGCGGTAAATTTATCACTATCAACAGCAGTTGCCTTCCAGTAGTACTCTTCAAGCCAAGGATAGGCCGCAAGGGCTTGGCTGGTTGACATGACCTCTATCCCCTCCTGGCGGGTAAGACTTATAAGGGGTCTGTTATCAACTTGAATAAAGGTGCCCGACCTCTGGCTGGTTTCACGGGTGATACCAACCTCAAGCATCCTTTGCTGGTCTTCGGCCGTTATTTCTGGCGGGTGCTCTGCCTCGAGGGGGGCTTGGAAGTTCTCCAGGTCTACATCATCCCCGTAAGCTGCCGGTTTGTGGATGGCCAAGAGCGCCCTCTGATAAATATCCTTAGTCTTTAGTTCTTGAGACATTTTAAACACCCCTGATAACCCATGGTCTTGATACTCTTAAGGATTTCAATAGGATTACCCTGGCAGATAATCTTTCCATCATACATAACATAGCCCGAGTCGGCATTCACATAGTCTAAGATGTAGCCAGTGTGGGAAATAATAAGGCCGCTTTTGGTCCTATTCTTAATGGGATGGGTCTTCTCCAGAAGTTCGTTGATAAGTGAACCTATAAGGGCGACATTTTCCAGGTCAACCCCCGACTCTGGCTCATCAAGAAGAACAAGATCGGGCCTCTGGGCAAGAAGCTGAAGAAGCTCCGATCTTTTCACCTCACCCCCTGAAAAACCCAGATTTATATCGCGGTCTAAAAAGTTTCCCAGGTTGGCTTTTTGGGCTAGTGATCCAACATCTTCGGTGCCACCTCTTTTCTGAATAATCGTACCAACAAGCTCTCTTGTCTTTACTCCCCTGACAACCGGTGGTCTCTGGAAGGCGAGGCCAATGCCGAGCCTTGCTCTTTCATCCATGGGAAGGCTGGTGATATCTTGTCCTTTGAAAATGATCTCACCCTCAGTTACCCGGTAGTGGGAGAAACCGGCGATAGTTGAAAGTAAGGTGGTCTTACCGCTGCCATTGGGTCCGAAAATGACCTTGGTCTCACCATATCCTATCTCAAGGTCAACACCATGTAATATCTCACGGCCCTCAATACTTACCCTTAGCCCTTTGATCTCAAGAAGATTCATATAACCTCCTTATGCTTTTGGTTTCTAGAAGTGTTTGACTGTAGTCTGCCTTATCATTATACACCAGAGAAGATTAGGGTACGTAAAAGCGGCTGTATATGCTCTCCGGAACATATCCCGTGGCCAAGAGGAGCCTTGCGAGGCCGCCGGTATTATTAAAGAAGTACGAGTCTAAAGACCAACACTTACGTCAAGCCCCCAGAATAGTGCAGGAGGTATCTAAAGCGTTAGTTCCTAAGAGTAATACTATGTCTTCGTCCAGTACCGCATATGTTTGGCTATGCGCAATAACAGAGATTGCAGCGAGAAGGTCGGATTACATACCTTAATCCAAATTTCCGAGGGTAGAGGCAGACCAATTTATCCCTTAGACGGGTTTTTTAGTATCCGTTCTCTAGAATCAACCAGAGGCCCGTTCTGGGCTTTATAAGTATATCTTCAACCTCAATTAAATTAAGGCGATGTGTGGCCGGGCTCAACTGAGAACAACCATTGCTTTCTCTTGAACTCTTTTCTCGATATGGCAATAAGAACAGTGGCAACAATACCTAAAATCCAACCCAAAGCCCCAGGGGTACAAAAAATTGAGGCAATAGCTCCAGCGAGCGCAATTGGCCACTGTTGTCGTCTTGTGGCAAATATGCCCCCGCTGATAGCCAGCGCGCTCATAGTTAAAAGGAGTATTCTTAAGCCCCCGAAGGCCAGGAAATAGGTGCCGACTGAAAAAATTGGTAAATCCCCTGAAAGGTACCGAGTAAAGTCGATAATCAAAATAACGAGTGTAGTGATAATAGTAGCGCTTGCAAGTATAATGCTAAGCACTCCGCCAATAATCGGCATAGGGGTACGGGAAGTTATATTACCCTCGACCCTCATCGTCTTATTACCTCCATTAGTCCAAGCGTTTCTGTTTCTCTATTTTAAAAATTTAAATTCGCATAACATATTGGGAGTAGTTGCACCCCTCATGCTGATATAATCATAACACCTTTAGGGGTCATATTCAAGATGAATAATATCTCAATATGTAACATGAGTTCTTGATAGACGATCAGCTGTGCTCTCTTGCCACATAGGTAACACTTTACTACCGGCCTTAGTAATCTCATTCTCAATGTACTCTATAGGGATAAATATCTAAGGGCCTGGTAGGACGGTTAAAGTTATACCGAGGTAAGCCGTTCGGTTAGCCAGATGTTAAACTCTTCCAGATAAAGCTTATACCTCCTAATCACCCCCTTGAGAAACTTCCAATGCCTTTGCCGTCCACCATAGACGAGCAGAAGAGCGTTGCCATTGAAGTGCAAAATCTAATGAAGGAGTTAGAGTGTACCCGCGTAGCCTGTAAAGACCAGCTTGAGGCAATCAAAGCATCGCCCCGGGCTATTTTGAGAAAGGCATTAAGACTTGCCAATAACCCTGCCCGGTGCTATTATTAAACAAAATAGCCATTTTGCTTAATAAGGCAAAAACTTACTAAACGGGTGTTTAATATGGATATTGCTCTGTTTCAAAATAGTCCTGCCGGTAGGCTCGTACGGACTGTCAATGGCCACTGGGCTTTTGTGCCCAATCCCCTGCCGCCGAAGCTTGAGTGGGATAATACCTTGGTATCATTAGCCTCCAGAGCCGACCTGGCGCTGGGAATGCTTTCCGGCCTCGGTGAGACCCTGCCCAATCCCCATCTGCTCATTTATCCCTTCGTGAGGAAGGAAGCCGTCCTTTCCTCGCGCATTGAGGGCACACAGTCATCGCTTTCCGACCTGCTTTTGTTTGAGGCCACCAAGACAGAGAAGCAGAGAGATGTAAGGGAAGTGCAGAACTATGTCCGTGCGATGGAGTACGGGCTAAAACGCTTGGAGGAGCTGCCTTTATGTTTAAGGCTCATCCGTGAATTACATGCTATTCTCATGGAGGGAGTGCGTGGGGAGTGGGCTGCCCCCGGAGAGTTTAGACAATCCCAAAACTGGATTGGTCCCCCGGGATGTTCCTTAGATGACGCTACTTTTGTGCCCCCGCCTGTGGCCGAGATGCAGGAAGCCCTTGACCACCTGGAAAAGTTCCTGAATACCGATACCAGACTGCCGCCCCTGGTCGAACTGGCACTCATTCATTACCAGTTTGAAAGTATCCACCCCTTCCTTGACGGTAATGGGCGTATCGGGCGGCTCCTGATTACCCTTTTCCTCTGCCAGCGCGGCATTCTCAATAAGCCGCTGCTTTATCTTAGTGCCTTCTTTGAGCGTCACCACCAGGAATACTATCAGCACCTTCTGGATGTCAGCCAGCGGGGGGTTTGGCGGGAGTGGCTGGAGTTTTTCTTGCAGGCAGTTGTTGAGCAATCGGACGATGCTGTAGGAAGAGCCCGCCGGCTCTTGGACCTTCACCGTGGTTACTATCAAATCAGTCTGGAGAAACGCCTGCCGCCGACGGCAAGACAACTTGTTGAGCTAATCTTCATGAGGCCGGTATTGAACTCTAAAGTCGCTCAGGAACATCTCAAGGTGACGTATCCGGGTGCCCAGAAAGCAATAAACGCTTTGGTGGATCAGGGAATATTAACTGAGATTACTGGCGCCAAGCGCAATAAAGCCTATGCCGCGAAGGAAATTCTTGCGATTCTGGAGGAGGAAGCACCGGCTCACCAAGAGGGAGACCGCGGCAGTCAAAAGTAATAATAACCGATGGATTACCTTGCCGCAAAGTCTGAATATCTATGTCAAGTGAATCTACGACGTCATGCGCCGCTCAAGCTGTGCCGGCGTCCTGTAATATGTCCCCAAGCTTACCAGGATGCTTTTCTGGCGCATCCTTGATGAGAAGGAAACGAGCAAAGCGTCTCTTCCGGATAAAGCTTATACCCCCTAATCACCCCCTCAACCCCATGTTTTAATGCCCTGAAAAAGATTTTCGTTAGGGCGTTCTCATAACAAGACTAAGCCTCAAGTATTGCCGCCAGGCAGTCAAAGCCCTGCCTGAAGATGGCCTGTGTTATAATTTGGCGGGATGAGTATGGTAGCAATTATTGGCCGTAAAAATGTCGGAAAGTCTACCCTTTTTAATCGCCTGGTGGGTAGGCGTAAGGCAATTGTTGAGGACTTTGCCGGAACGACTAGAGACCGTCTGTATGAATGGGTAGAATACAAAGATAGGCGATTTGTCCTTGTAGATACCGGTGGCCTGGAAACTGGTGCCGATAGCTCTTTGGAAGAAAAAGTTATCGAGCAGGCAAAGTTAGCTGTTGAAGAAGCTGGCGTGCTGCTTTTTGTGGTTGATGTAAGAAGTGGGCTTTTGCCTCAGGATAAGGATGCCGCTGAAATCTTGAGAAAATCGGGTAAGCCAGTAGTTCTAGTGGCAAATAAGGCAGAAAGTGGTGCTTGCTTGGCGGATGTAGCCGAGTTTTTTAAGCTGGGCCTTGGTGAACCAGTGCCGATAAGTGCCTACCACGACCGAGGTATAGATGAATTGCTTGATAGGATTTTGCCTCTACTTCCTGAGGAGTATGATTCAAGACCGGCTGAAGTGCCCAAACTGGCCATTATAGGGCGCCCGAATGTTGGTAAATCGTCACTGTTAAACACCATTCTGGGATATGAGCGGGCTATTGTTGATGAGACACCAGGAACAACTAGAGATAGCCTGGACACGCTGGTTGACTTTAAGGGGAGAAGTGTGCTAATTCTTGATACTGCCGGATTAAGAAGACGTGGTAGGGTGGAAAGAGGAATAGAAAAGTGGAGTGCGCTTCGTGCGCTTATGGCAATTGAGGAGAGTGACGTTAGCCTTCTTGTCCTTGATGGGCAGGAGCTGGTCACAGCACAAGACCAGCATATTGCTGGTGAGGTTAAGGAGAAAGGCAAGGGCCTAGTACTGGTGGTTAATAAGTGGGACCTTGCTCAGACTGAGAAAAAAGATGTTAGCGGCTACCTTAGGAAGTCGTTTCAATTTTTCCCCGGGGTGCCGATTATCTTTACTTCGGCCAAGACAGGTTATGGAGTTAAGAAGATTATACCGACGGCACTTACCGTCTATGAAGAGAGGATGAAGAGGGTGCCCACTGCCGAGCTTAATAGAGTTTTAGAGCAGGCCCGAGGCCGATATAGTTCATCTTTCGCAAAAGGGAAAGAATTAAAATTTTTCTATGCCACTCAGGTTGAGGTAAGTCCTCCAAGTTTTGTCTTTTTTGTCAATGATCCGGAGATAGTGCATTTCTCTTACGAGCGATACCTTGAGAACAGGCTTCGTGAAGCCTTCGGTTTTAATGGCATTCCTATTAAGATGATTTTCAGGAGTAGAGCATGATTATTTTTAAGTTTGTAGCCGTGGCTATCCTAGGCTATCTAATTGGTTCTATACCTTTTGGGGTGATTATCAGTAAACAAAAGGCTAATGTTGATGTTACTCAATACGGTAGCGGACGCACTGGTGCAACCAATGTCTTACGGACGGTTGGCCGTGGTGCAGCAATCAGCACTGCCCTGCTGGATATCCTAAAAGGCGCCCTTTCGGTTATATTTGCCGGCCTTATCATTGGTCAGGACTATATCACGATTGGCAGTAATATTGGATTGGGATTGCTTTTTGCCCAAATGATAGCCGGCCTAGCAGCAATGCTAGGCCATACCTACTCTATATTTCTACATTTTAAAGGCGGTCGAGGAGTGGCTGTTTTCTTCGGTGCTTTGTTTGCCCTTATACCGGTAGCAGGCCTTTTTGGTGGCGAGGCACTGCTTATCAGCGCTGGCCTCAGCGGTTTTATGTCACTCGCTTCTTTAGTCGGAGCGGTCAGCACGGTGGCTATTATGATTCCGTTGACCATTGTCTCTGACTTCCCTCTGGAATATCTTATCTTTGCTCTGGGCGGCACCCTTCTGATATCCTTTGGTCATCGCGATAATATTAAACGCCTTGTCAACGGAAAGGAGCGCCGTCTAGATGAAAAAGTTGTTATTTCCGCAAAGAAAGAGTCCAGGGCCTAAAAATTGACTAGGAAATTGACCAAAGTTGCAATTGTTGGCACCACCAGCTGGGGCATAACTCTAGCTGTCATACTGGCCAAGAGAGACATAGATGTAAGGCTATGGGCCCGGACGGAAGAGGAAGCCTTAAGACTAAGGGAAAATGGGCCGGATAAGAGGCAGTTCCCCGGGCTGGTCTTTCCTACCTCTCTCAGGGTTACCAGTAATCTTGAAGAGGCACTTTCGGGGGCAGATGCCCTCCTAATTGTTGTCCCTTCGCAAAGGGTGAGGCAGAATATAAAGCTTGTCTCAAGATATCTTGAGTCTCAGACGCTTATTATCAGTGCCGCTAAAGGCCTCGAAGCTGGCAGTGATCTTCGGATGTCCGAGGTGATAAGCCAGGAAATAGCCCCCGAGCTTAGAGGAAATATCTGCGTTCTTTCCGGGCCAAATCTTTATCAAGAGATTGCAAGAGGCTTACCGGCAGCTACAGTAATTGCCGCCGCTGATGAGTCAGTAGCTAAAAGAGCCCAGAAGATTATTCAGGGAGACGGTTTCTGCGTTTATACCAATACTGATGTTGTTGGAGTTGAGCTTGGTGGCGCCTTAAAGAATATCATTGCCCTGGGTGCCGGCATGGTGGACGGTCTGGGCCTGGGAGACAATGCCAAAGCTGCCTTCATAACCCGCGGGCTTACTGAGATGACCGCCTTTGCGGTAAGTCTTGGGGCAAGCCCTCTAACCCTAGCTGGCCTTGCTGGCCTGGGCGACCTCATTGCTACCTGTGCTAGCCCTTTGAGCCGCAATCATCGCCTTGGTTTTGAGCTTGCCAAAGGGCGAACACTTGACGAGGCTACCTCTTCAATGAATGGGGTTGCCGAGGGAGTAGCTACTCTTAAGGTTGTGCGCGATATGGCCAAGGACATGAAACTGGAAATGCCAACTACTGAGAACCTTTACAGTGTCCTTTATGAAGGTGCCGACCCGGGTAAAGTAATAAGAAACCTTATAAATGCTCACGGCAAAAATGAGCTTTCGGGAAAGCGCTGGAAGCTGGCCTCTTTATTTAGCCGGCGTTAGGCTTCTGCCATATCTTGGCCAGTTTTTCTAAGAGTTCCTTCTCTTCTCGGGATAATTTCTTGGGTGCGGTTATGGTAACCTTCACCATTTGATCACCTCTTCTATTTAAATCAAGGCGAGGCATCCCTTTACCCTTAAGCTTGATAATAGAGCCAGATTCAGTACCAGCAGGTATCTTTATTTTTTCTGGCTTACCCTGGATAGTGGGTACCGTTATTTCATCGCCTAACGCTGCCTGAGCAAAGTTTACCTTCAAGTCATACAATATATCGTCTCCATCACGGGTAAAATAGTGATGGGGTTTTATTCTTACCTGCACGAACAGGTCTCCCGGTGAGGCATTATTGCCTCCAGCATCCCCCGAGCCTGAAAATCTTATTCTCATACCATCCTCGATACCAGCGGGAATGCTTATTCCTATGCGGGATAGTTTCCTTTCTCGGCCACTACCATGGCAGTTGGGGCAGGGATTTGTTATAAGTTTACCCTTACCCTGGCACTTAGGGCAGCTGGTAATGTTGGTAAATCTGCCAAATAGTGTCTGCTGGCTACGACGCACCTCACCTTTGCCTCCGCAGGTTGGACACGTTTCATAGCTGGCGCCAGGCGCCAGACCGCTTCCCTGGCATTGCTGGCACTTCTCAAGGCGTTCAACCTCAATCTCCTTTTCAACTCCCTGGGCGGCTTCTTCTAATGAGATCTCTATCTCATAAGCTAAGTCTTGGCCTTTCTGAGGCCCTCTTCTGGTGGTGGTACCACCAAAGAAGCTTTCAAAGATGCTGCCAATATCCTCAAAGCCGCTGAACACATCTTCGCCGGCATTGCCGTATGTATCGTACTTTCTCCTTTTTTCAGGATCAGAGACGACTTCATAGGCCTCATTTATTTCTTTGAATTTGGCCTCTGCTTCTGGGTCTGGATTGTGGTCAGGATGATATTGAAAGGCCAGTTTACGGTACGCCTGCTTGATCTCCTCAGCCGTCGCATCGCGGCTTAGGCCTAATGTTTCATAGTAGTCTTTTTTTATGGTCATCTTCTTTTAATGATAAAAACTCGGAGGCATCTCCGAGTTTTTATCATACCACTTTCGGCGTCTTGGGAGCTAGACCTCGTGGAACTCGCCTTCTATCGTTTCGCCACCTTCGCCACCCTCTTTGCCGGATTCTTTAGATCCCTCAGGACCCTGTCCCGGCTGCTGGCTATAGACAGTGGAGCCAACTTTTTGCATTGTCGCGCTTAGTTCCTGCATGGCGCGTCTTACCTCATTAATATCACTTCCCTGTATTGCTGATCTAACGGCAGCCGCCTTTTCTTCGATCTCTTTGGCCAGATCTGCCGGGATCTTATCCTTTTGCTCACGCAATATTTTTTCAGCCTGGTAGGCCAGGTTATCGGCATTATTCTTAGTTTCTATCTCTTCACGGCGCCGGGCATCTTCAGCCGCATGGGCTTCGGCCTCGCGGCGCAGTCTCTCCACCTCTTCCTTAGATAGGCCACCCGAGCTGGTAATAGTTATCTTTTGCTCTTTGCCGGTGCCCATATCGCGGGCTTTTACATTCAGAATGCCGTTAGCGTCAATGTCGAAGGTCACTTCAATCTGAGGTACGCCTCGGGGTGCTGGTAATATACCATCAAGTATAAATCTGCCCAGGGTCCTGTTATCGGCAGCCATGGGCCGATCGCCCTGTAGTACATGAATTTCAACGCTTGTCTGGTTATCAGCGGCGGTAGTAAATATCTGGCTTTTGGAAGTAGGTATAGTAGTGTTGCGCGGTATGATCGGAGTAGCCACACCACCCAGCGTCTCAATGCTTAAGGTCAGCGGCGTCACATCAAGAAGAAGCACATCTTTGACCTCACCCTTAAGCACGGCTGCCTGGATGGCAGCCCCCATAGCTACTACAAGATCAGGGTTGACGCCTTTGCTGGGTTCCTTGCCGAAGAATTCCTTTACCTTTTGCTGGACAAGCGGCATCCTTGTCTGACCACCAACCAGTATCACGTCGCCTATCTGATCAGCTCTAAGTTTGGCATCGGCTGAGGCCTGCCGGCAGGCTTCAAAAGTCTTTTCCACCAGGTCCATTACCAGTTGCTCTAGCTTGGCTCGGGTTAAGATCATGTTTAAATGTTTAGGCCCGTTAGCATCGGCAGTAATAAATGGCAGGTTGATCTCCGTCTGCTGCACCGTTGACAACTCTACCTTGGCCTTTTCAGCCGCATCCTTTAACCTTTGAAGGGCCATCCTGTCCTGTCTTAAGTCTATGCCGCTCTCCTTCTTAAACTCATCGATGACCCAGTCTATAATCCTCTGGTCAAAGTCATCTCCTCCCAGATGTGTATCACCGGCGGTAGATTTGACTTGGAAGGTTCCTCCGCCTATCTCTAGTATGGAGATATCGAAGGTTCCACCACCAAGATCATAGACGGCGATAGTCTCCTCACCCTTTTTGTCTAAGCCATAGGCCAATGAGGCGGCTGTTGGTTCATTAATAATCCTGAGGACATTAAAACCGGCAATGGTGCCGGCATTTTTGGTTGCCTGGCGCTGGGCATCGTTGAAGTAAGCTGGTACGGTTATAACGGCATCAGTTACTGGCTCGCCGAGGTAAGCCTCGGCATCCTTCTTTAATTTTTGAAGGATCATTGCCGAGATTTCCTCTGGGCTGTACTCCTTAGTGCCCATCATTACCCTAACTTCATTATTAGGACCGCGGGTTACTTTGTATGGTTTTCGTTTGGCATCTTCTTCTACCGGTAGCTCTCTACCTACCGGTTCGCCCCATTTTCGCCCCATGAATCTCTTAATACTGAATATAGTATTTTCAGGATTAACTATAGCCTGCCTTTTAGCCGGCCAACCAACTAAAAGTTCTCCGGTCTTAGAGACGGCGACCACTGAGGGTATTAACTGGCTACCCTCAGCCGAGGGTATGACTACCGGATCGCCCCCCTGCATAGTAGCAATTTCACTAAATGTTGTTCCTAGATCTATTCCTACAGCTCTTCCCATATTTTTAAACCTCCTTTAAAACTATTGGTTAGCGGCCTCCTGGCCACTACCTACAATTACTTTAGAATATCTTAAGACTTTATCAAAAAGACAATAGCCTTTTTCCAGCTCTTTTATAACTATGCCATCCTCGCCGTGGTCACACATTACGGCCTCATGAAGATTAGGATCAAAAGGTTTACCCTCAGCCTCGATTGGCTTTAAGCCCTCACCTTCCAGGACGTTCCAGAATTTCTTGGCAATGAGCTTAATGCCTTTAGCCCAGTCGTCATTCTCAAGATTAGGCGGGATGGCGACCACTGCCCTCTGTAGGTCATCCAGTATCGGGAGAAGCTTTAAAATCAAACGAGCATTGGCCCGCCGGCCGAAGTCATCCCTTTCCTCTTCTACGTGCCGGCGGTAATTTATAAAATCTGCCTGAGCCCTCTTCCAGCCATCGAGATGCTCTTCCGCCCTGGCCTTCTCTTTCTCCAGCGCTTCCTGGAGGGCCGATATTTCTTCTTGTTTTATTTCCTTTGTTTCTTCAGACATTTTAATCTCTAGTTAGTGTACTTCACTCATTAGTTCATCCATAATATTGCTTAGATAATCAGCTACCGCGATTGTCCGCTCGTAAGGCATTCTTGTCGGGCCAATAACACCCAGATAGCCGGTCACCTTCAAGGGCATGCCATAGCGGGCAGTGACCACACTAAAATCCTTCACTGCCTCTGACTTATTTTCTTCTCCGATTAAAACAATAACCTTGGCTTCATCTTCTGGTGGCAATATCATTCCGAGAAGTTGGCGTTGCTCGGCCAGTCTTATGAAGTTGGCAAGCTGAGTGCTCTTCTCGAGATCGGGCTGATTTAAAAGATAGAACCAGCCATCATAGTAGGATGACTCATAACGTTTATCATCTTCACTTTTCATGATTCTGAGTATGACATCAGTAACTTTTCTTTCCTCTGCGGTAAGTTCATAGTTAGCAGAGGCAATCTCATGTTGTGTAAGACCGTAGTAAAAGCTATTTAGATGGCCGGCTAGCCTGTCAAGTGCATCCTGGGAAGCTACCTCTTCCAGGGTAATTAACTCCCTGACAGCATTTGCTCCTTGTAAAACGAGTATGAGCAGGGCTAAATATTCCTTTAGACTTATTAGATCAACACGTTGAAAACGATTCTCCTTGACGAGCGGCACAGTGACAAAGGCAAAGCTCTGGCTCATCTGCGAGAGCAAGCTTGCTGCTAACCCCAGCCATTCCTCAAGATCCTTTTCTACCTGATAGAAAAGATGGGCCGCCAGTCTTTTTTCTTCTTCTGACAGCTCGGGCAATTCTATAGTATTAACATAATAACGGTAGCCCTTATCAGTCGGTATGCTCCCCGAAGCATAATGCGGTCGGGTGATATACCCTTCCTCCTCAAGAAGAGCCATCTCATTCCTGATAGTAGCCGGGCTTATACCCATATCGCGCTCGCGTGCAATAACCCCCGAAGCTACCGGCTCACCAGTCCTGATATACTGCCTGACAACGCTCTTAAGTATTTCTGCTGTTCTTGGTTTCATTAGCAATCTCCTTATTAGATTGCTAATGATAATTTAGCACTACTTCGCGCTGCTGTCAAGGGAGTGTGGCTTCACCTCACGGGTTCTTTGACTTGTCTATGAGGCTTAAATTAAAATCGTATACTCATGAAGAGCGAAGATATAAGAAGTCTTTTTCTGGACTATTTTGCTACCCGTGGGCATAAGATCATTCCTAGCGCTCCTCTTATCCCGCATGGTGATCCAACGCTTCTTTTTACCAGCGCCGGGATGGTACAGTTTAAACCTTACTTTTTGGGCGAGGCAGAACCCCCGGCCCCAAGGCTTGCCTCATGCCAGAAGTGTTTTCGCACTACCGATATTGAGTCGGTAGGTGATGGCGCCCACCTTACTTTTTTTGAAATGCTGGGTAACTTCAGTATAGGCGATTACTTTAAGAAAGAGGCTATTAGTTGGGCCTGGGAGTTTGTTACCACAGTTTTTAAGCTGCCAGAAGAAAAACTTTGGATAACCATTTTTTATGATGATGACGAGGCTTATGCTATCTGGCGAAGTCTGGGCATAAGCCCTGAGAGAATATTGAGGATGGGCGAAGAGTCTAACTTTTGGGGGCCAGCTGGAGACTTCGGCCCTTGTGGCCCCTGCAGTGAGATACATTACGATTTAGGTGAGGATAAGGGTTGTCATAGGCCCAGCTGTGCCCCGGGCTGTGAGTGTGGGCGCTATGTAGAGTTATGGAACCTCGTCTTTACTGAATTTAATCAAGATAAAAACGGTCACCGCAGCCGACTTGCCAAACCCAATATCGACACGGGTATGGGGCTGGAAAGAGCAGCCGCCATCCTTCAGGGCAAAACGACTGTTTATGAGACTGACCTGTTCGTACCCCTTATGGAAGAGGCTAGAAAACTGGTCCAAAAAGATGGTGACGAGGTTGCCTTAAGGATAGCGGCCGAGCATAGTCGTGGCATAACATTTCTCATAGCTGATGGAATACTTCCTTCCAACGAGGGCCGGGGCTATGTTTTAAGGAGGCTCATCCGCCGCGCTATTCTGTTTGGTCAGCGTGCTGGAATGGAAAGGCCAATTCTGTCTACCATGAGCCGGCGAGTTACTGAAAAAATGGGTCCTGTCTACCCTGAGATCAAAGAAAGGTCGGAGCTTATCAGTAAGGTATGTGATATCGAGGAGGAGCGCTTCAGCCGGACTCTTGAGAGTGGCCTTGAGATGTTGGATGAAACCATGGCCGAGGCAACGGGGAAGGTCATCCCCGGTAAGGATATCTTTCGCCTCTACGATACATACGGTTTTCCTCTGGAGATGAGCCAGGAAATAGCTCGAAGCCGAGGATTTGAGATTGACCTTGATGGTTTTGAAAATGAGTTGAAAAAGCAAAGAGAAAGAGCCAGGGCTAATCATAAATTTGTACTATCTGAGGAAGTAGCCAGCAGTACAGTCGAAAATCTTCCCAAGACAGAGTTTGTTGGTTATGGAGAGTTAGATACTAGCACCAGGGTTACCGGTATCCTCAGTAATGGCAAGGAAATTGACTTAGCCGGCCCTGGCGAGGAGCTGAGTCTTATCCTTGAAAAGACGCCGTTTTATGCTGAAATGGGGGGACAGGTGGGTGATAAGGGTGTTATCAGCAGCGAAAATGGAGAGTTCTTAGTTGAAGATACTGCCTATCTTACGCCGCAGATTATTGCCCATCATGGCAAGGTTATCCGGGGCATCATACGTCGTGGTGAAAAAGTTAAAGCCGAGGTTGACCGTGAACGGAGATTAGATATTGCCCGCAATCACACAGCAACCCATCTTCTTCAAGCGGCCCTTCGTCAGGTGATTGGCCAGCATGTATATCAGCAGGGATCACTAGTAGCTCCCGAGAGGCTGAGGTTCGATTTTGCTCATCTTGATCCCCTGAGCCAGGAGGAAATAGAGAAAGTAGAAGACCTGGTTAACAACTTTATCCGCCAAAACCTTCCGGTGATAGTTCAAGAAATTCCTTACGAGGAGGCCATCAAAGAAGGGGCAACCGCATTATTTCAGGAAAAATACTCTAATATGGTTAGAATGATCGGAATAGGTAGCCCACCGGTAAGCCTGGAGCTATGCGGCGGTACCCATGTGAAGGCGACCGGGGAGATAAGTCTTTTTCTTATAACTTCTGAGACCAGTGTTGGTTCAGGAATCCGCCGTATAGAGGCAGTTACGGGAAGAGCAGCCGAGCAGGAGGTTAAAAAGGCCCGGCTAAGACTGGAGAGCATCGCCGCTATCCTCGAAGTACCATTGGAAAGAATCGAAGATCGTGCCCAAGAGATGAGAAGAGAACTTGAGGGGTTAAAGAGTAGGCTTGAATCCCTGGAAAAAGAGGAGTTAAAAAGAGAAACCAGTTCACTTAGGGATAAGATAGAATCTATTGGCGATATCAAGTTCGTCGCTTCGCTAGTCCCAACAATGCCTGTTGAAAGACTCAGGGAAATGGCCGATGCGCTTAAAGATGAGCTAGGAAGCGGAGTTGTAGCGTTAGGGATGTTAAACGGCTCAAGAGTAAATTTAATTACTGCGGTGACTTCTGACCTGGTGGGCAGAGGTATACGGGCCGATGTGTTGGTCAAAGCTGCGGCTCCTATAATAGACGGGAGCGGAGGCGGCAAAGCCACAATGGCTCAAGGTGGTGGCAAGAATGTACAGAATCTTGATAAAGCCTTTGAGGCCTTAAGAAGGTTTATAGCCGATAGATAGATGAATAGGGAAGTTCTTCTGGGAATAGACATCGGGGAGCATTATATAGGGCTGGCCTTGAATGATCCAGCAACTACTCTGGTATTTCCTCTATCCGTCCTTAAAAGAGAAAGTGATGAGGAGACTCTTGAAAAACTCTCCCAGATTATTGAAGATCATAAGGTTTCTAAGATTATCATTGGTCTCCCCACGCATCATGCCGAGGGCGTTCTCAAGTTTGCCAGGGAGCTTTCGCAGAAGACCGTGCTGCCCATTGATTACGTAGATGAATCGCTAACGACCCAGAAAGCGCGCGATCTTATGCTCCTCACCAAGAAGAAAAAGGAGAGGCGGAAGATGAGGGATGATAGCTTAGCAGCAGCCTTTATCTTAGAAGAGTACCTGGGTTATGCGGAGACACAAAGTGGACTACTTTAGTAGGATAATAACGAGTGTAAGAAACTACTTTGAGGCCTTAAAACCGAGGGAGACTTTCCTCATAACCTTCCTTGGTATTTCAAGCAGCGTCATTGCCGGAGGGTGGGGCGAGTGGGGGAGGATTACCATTGCCGGGATCAGCATACTTCTAGGTAGTGCTGGGGTTAATGGATTGACCAACTATCTCGACCGTGAGCTTGATGCTAAAATGGAACGCACCAGAAGGCGGCCTTTACCTTCAAAGCGCATTTACCCCCCGGAAAAAATCCTGCCCTTGGTGGCCATCCTTATTATAATCGGGCTTGTTCTGGCCTGGTGGCTTCATCCTTATGCTTTTATTGCCGGTGTCGTAGGTGTTATTGCCTCGGCCGTTTACCGCAAGAGGTTTACTTGCGTTTTCCCACAAGGTGCCCTGGCTAGCATTGCCCCGATCCTGATCGGTTGGTTTGCTATCAGCGCCTCATTTAGCTGGGAACTTGTACTATTATGTCTTCTGATTGCCTTTTGGCTTCCATTACATGTTTGGAGTGTTATGATCTCTTATCGAGATCAATATTTGAAGGCTGGTATTTCTTTCTTCCCCATAGGTGTTGATGTGAAAGATTCGACAAAGATCCTCTTTGCCTTTAGTCTCATACTTTACATTACTTCGGTAGCCCTATATTTTGCCGCCGACCTTGGTACTATCTACCTTATCTTGGCCAATATAATGGGACTGTTGATGATTTATTCCAGCCTCCAGCTGGTGAGGAGCAGGGCCTCCCTTGAAGCTTGGAGGCTCTATAAGCTATCCAGCTTCCCCTATCTGGGCATTATCTTTATTGCTATGTGTTTAGATTTGCTTCTATGATGAGCAGGCGACCTGAATTTCGCCTTTTGACCAGCGATCCCGCCACGAAGGCTAGGTGTGGCGAACTACTAACCAGCCATGGCATAGTCAGGACTCCGGTCTTTCTACCCGTCGGTAGTGCGGCCATAGTAAAGACCCTTACTCCCGAAGATGTAAGAGGGCTCGGCTACGATATGATCCTGGCTAATACCTATCATCTCTATTTAAGACCGGGAATAGACATCATTGAGAAGTTAGGGGGCTTACATCGCTTTATGGGTTGGGATGGTGCTATCCTGACTGATAGTGGTGGTTATCAGATCTTTAGCCTTTCACCCCTGGTAAAGTTAAGTGATGAAGGCATTCTATTTCGTTCTCATATAGATGGGAGCGAGCACTTCATCTCTCCCGAACTTGCCATAGCTTACCAGGAAAGACTTGGTTCTGATATCGCCATGGCTCTTGATCAATGCCCCCCAATAGATGCCCCTCGTGAAAAGGTAGAAGAAGCCCTTGAAAGAACATATAACTGGGCTAAGAGATGTAGGGTGGCCCATAAGAGGAGTGACCAAGCACTTTATGCCATTGTTCAGGGAGGCCTTTTCGCTGAACTTCGACGTGAGGCAGCCGAAACGCTGATTTCGCTTGATTATGATGGCTATGCCATCGGTGGCTTAAGCTTGGGAGAATCAAAAGATATGACCTACGAGTTAGTAGATATATCTTGTAGCCTCTTGCCATGGTTAAAGCCCCGCTACCTCATGGGCGTAGGGTCTCCGGAGGATATTGTTATCGCTGCTGGTAGCGGCGTAGATATCTTTGACAGTGCTTTGCCAACCCGCATAGCCAGAAACGGTGCTCTCTTTACTAATGATGGCCGAATAGATATCACCGCCAGCCGCTTTAAAGAAATCGACCGACCGGTGTCAGATGATTGCTCTTGCTACACCTGCCGGCACTTCAGTGCCGCTTATCTTAATCATCTGTTCAAATGCCGTGACCTTCTGGCCTACCGCCTGGCCACCATCCATAATCTTTTCTTTATTAACCAGCTCGTAACTGGTTTAAGGCAAGCAATTATGGGTGGCAGCTACAGCCAGTTTAGAGATACCTTTATTAAGCGTTACCATCAGACAGACGAAGAGGCACGGCTGGAAAACAAAAGAGAATGGCTTAAAAAGCAAAAGGGTTAATTCGAATAGCTAATCTTCCTTAAGTCGACGCGGCAATATACCCAAAAATTTCATCTATTAAGACAAGCTAAATTCTCACAAAAGGCTGATTAAGAGAAATACTGGCAATCCTCTTAAAACTTTGTGCACATACGGCTCGCCTTTAGTAAGACGACACCAAGCACGTCCAACAGTATTGGTAAACTATCTTGGTGTCGTCTTACTATCGGAGGTTTGCCTCATTTACTGAAGCAAAAAGCTGGCCTAGCCTCGATGATCGTTGCCTTCGTCTTCTCCGACGCCGGCGGTTACCATTTCCCCACTTGTGACAAAGGCCATTACATCTTCCATTCTAAAACGACGGTCACCACGTGGGCCAAGGCGGTAAGATTTTAGAAGTCCCATATTGCTCCAGCGGCGGATCGTGTTTATATGGACGTTGAGGAGCTCGGCAACCTCACCAGCCGTCAGAAAAGGCTCCTTCTTTGCTACCATTTTCCTTCCTTTCTAGTCTTTAAAAGTTAACCTTTTAAAGAGCAAACATTATAACTTATTTTATGCTGGTTTGGCAAGTCAATCTATAGACAAGTTTATCATTTGATACTTCTAACCAACTCACCGGCTGTGGTGCCAGTAATATCTTAACAATTGGATGCCGCCTGGCGAAAAGATGAACCTGAGCGCGGGGGGTAAAATTCTTACGGGTAGCAGGCGGACCTTCAGCGAGGCCTCGGTCTCGAAGGCCGGTTCTAAAAATGAGGGTTCAACATCTATATGACAGTGCGGGAGAGCATTAAGACCACAAGCCATAGGCATAAGTAAGGCGTAGCTTACTCCGGTTGCTGCTGGGTTAGCTAAGCCATATTTTAAATAGACATCACACTCACTGACCTGACTGCTCTTTAATATACTGCTAACCAAACGTTTGACATCACTCGGGAGCCCCTTAATCTTGAAAAGGCCACTTAAGTTGTGAGGGTGGCTGGGAGTGCCGCCCTGCCTACTGGAGTAGGAGATATCCCGGCTAATAAGACCAAAAAGCCAGGAAAATCTCCCTTTAAGGTTGCATCCCGAGGCATAGAAAGATACCTCCAGTGGAATACAGAGACCTAACGCCAAAAGCCCAATGACTATTCCAAGGACGACCAACGCCGTCAAGGATTAGTCCTTCTCATGCCGGTGTTGCCACCAGTCCTCCACTACTTTCTCGATCCCCTCTGCCAGCCTCTCTGCTGTCCGAGGTAGGACCTCACTTGTCCTTTCGATGGCACTGGCAAGGCTACCAGGAATCGGCTCTACCCGGATGCCATCCTTGTCCATAACAAGTACTGCTACTGGCCTAACTATTGCACCACCGCTGCTTCCAGCACCTTCAAGGTTGACCGATTGACGTCCGAGGGGAGCACCCGAGGACCCTCCAACACCGAAACCAAAGGTAACACTGACCAACGGGACGATGCTAGCTTCCCCAACAGTTACTGGCTCACCGATAACCGTCTTGGTGCTGATCATCTCGTTAATCTTGCCAAGTGTAGTACCTACAAGCTCCTTTACATCTTCCATGGCTTCACCTCCTTTAACTAAGATTAGTATACTATATGTAATAGGTAATAGCCAACATTCTGGCCTATTTGACAGGCAGGCGGGTTTGATTTTAGAATAAGGCCTTCGTATTTGATAGAGAGGAGAATCGAATAGCAGGTGAGTTATGTAGTAGCTGGAGAGAACGAGTCTTCGGATAGCCTGTTGCGGCGTTTTAACCGGAAGGTGCAGCTCGAGCGCATCATGTCAGCAGCACGCCGCCAGCAGCACTATGAGAAGCCACTCAGCCGCAATAAGCGTAAAGCTATCGGCAAGAGAAAAGAAACCACCAAAGCGCTTAAAAGACAGTACTAAGTATGGCACTTAAGGAAAAACTCTCCTTTGACCTCAGAGATGCTCTGAGGAAGGGAGACAAGACAAGGTGCCTGGTCATCAGGATGCTACTTGCGGATATCAACAATACCGAAATAGAAAAGCAGCACCCTCTTGATGATGGTGAGATATATGCTGTTATAGCCAAAGAGATAAAACAGCATAAGGAAAGTATCGAGGCTTTTACCAAAGGGAAAAGGCCGGATCTGGTTGCTATAGAGGAGGCCGAATTAGCCATCCTGACCGAATATATGCCAGAGGCACTTAGCCGAGAGGAAATAGTTACCCTGGCGAGTAAGGTTATTAAAGAGACCGGCGCTTGTGGCATTAAAGACAAGGGTAAAGTTATGTCAAAGGTAATTGCTCAGACCAAAGGTAGAGCCGACGGCGCCGAGGTTAATGCCATTGTTACTGAGTTACTCACCAAGAGCACACTTTAATTCGGAGACCAGGAAGTTGTTATCCTGGGTTACCATCCTCCAGGGGAGTTCCTTATCTGTGGTCCACTCTTTAAGCACTTCTTGTTCATCTATCCCGGTCTTGTTAGCAGCTTCTTGCCAGGAAGAAAGTGACACATTACTCATCTCTGCTATGGCATAGGCCAATTTGCTATCACCTTTAGAGAGTAAACCCTGAACACGGCTCCACGGTATGCTATCGCTTCTTACCTGAATACCACGGCCGGAGAGGGCTTTTTTTATCATTTGGAGTCTCCTCCCAAGTGTCTCAGGAGATGCCATACCCAGCCATTGAAAAGGCGTTCCCGCTTTGGGGATAAAAGGAGCAATATTTAGAGTAAGGCGGCAAGGGGACCCCTGCTTCCCTATAAGACTGAGGCCTTTGAGGCTGAGGTTAATAAGACTTGTGATATCTTCATCATTCTCGGTAGGTAGACCAATCATAAAGTAGAGTTTTATTTGCCTCATATCCCCCCTGATGGCAAGATCGATGGAGCGGAGAACATCATCTTCAGTTATGCCTTTATTTATTACCTGGCGGAGTCTCTCACTACCAGCTTCAGGGGCTATTGCCAAGCTTCGTGCGCCGCCACGGGCGATAAGTTTGATCAAATTTTCGGTAAGCGAATTGGCCCTAAGCGAGCTCAATGAAAAGCCGGCACCCATTTCAAGCAAGCAGGTCAGTAAATCTTCTATATGAGGATGGTTACTGACTACCGGGCCGATGAGGCCAAGGCGCCTACGATAGCCAATCCCATCCTTTACTTGGACAAGCAGGCTTTCCATAGAGTGGAAACGCATCGGGCTAAAGGCCTGCCTTACCAGGCAAAAGCGGCACCCAAAACAACAACCCCTCTCCACCTCAATTAAGTACAGGCGGCCAAATTCAGTGTCCGGTGTTAGGACTACTGAATGAGCCGGGAACATCTCCAGGTCTCTTAAATACTGGCGCTTTATCGGTTCTCCTGACCAATAAAGGGGCACATAGATACCTGGCAGGTTGGCCAGAGCCTTTAATTTTTGCTCCCGATTTAAACTACTAACCAGAATAGGTAAGGCTTCAGGGAGTATCACTTCGGCCTCCCCAATGCACAGAACATCAAAAAAGGGGGCCACTGGCGCTGGATTAGCCATAACCGAGGCACCGCCGGCAATAACTATAGGTTCATCATCTCCGCGTTCAGTGGCAAAGAGAGTGACCCCGCCATTTTTTAAAATGGCGGGGATATTAAGATAGTCAAGCTCATAGGATAGGGTAAAAGCAATAAGAGGGAAATAGAAAAGAGGCTTCTCCGATTCGACACTTTCTGGCAGATCCAGAAAAACGCGTTCGGCAACGATATCACCATAGTGGTTTAAAAGGCCGTAGAGTACCTGGAGTCCCAGGTTGGACATGCCCAGGTGGTAAGTATTCGGGTAAACTAGAGCCACAGGGTAACGCCCACCCCAATCCTTGATAATGGTGCCCTGTTCTCTGGCTCTTATTTCCCTGATAGGTCTTTTCGGCACGCTGGCTCTAACACCTGGTGTAACCACAGCCGGGACAGACAAAACAACCCTCTTGATAGATGAGCACCTGACCGCAATCAGGACACTGACCGGCAATATTACCGGTTCTCACCTCTGCTGGTACCTTCGCCGGAGGGGAGTTACCTTCGGTATCCTCATCCTCCTTTATCTGATTTTCCAAAACGTTAGCTATAGCGTCGGCACAAGAGAGTACCGCTTTGCCATCTTCCCAGGCAATGGAAGGGCATCTAATACCCCGTAGCTGTTTAACTATTGAGGAGATACCGATGCCGGAACGCAGCGATAAAGATATGAGGCGAGAAATTGCCTCAAGTTGGGCAGAAGCGCATCCTCCAGCCTTGCCCAAAGTGGAGAATACCTCACAGACACCATGTTCGTCAGAGTTAACGGTAACATATATGTAGCCGCATCCGGTTGTCACCCGTTCGGTAAAACCTGATGTCATCTTAGCTCTCTTACGCGGTGTGCGGCTTACCTCCTCAATCTTAGATGACTGTTTGCCAGCAGTTAGAACCTGACCCTCCCGGCTACCGTCACGGTAGATCGTGATTCCCTTAAGGCCATTCTCATAAGCAAGCATGAAAGCCTTAGCGACATCGTCCTGGGTGACATTTCGTGGGAAGTTGATCGTCTTGGAGACAGCGTTATCAACATGTATCTGAAAGGCAGCCTGCATTTTAATATGCCACTCTGGACTTATCTCATGAGCCGTAACAAAGACCTTTCTTACATCCTCGGGGATACCTTCAATTTCACTTAGCCGCCCACCTGCGGCAATTTTTTCCATCAGCTCAGAGGAATAGAATCCACCCACCCTGGCCGCTTCCTCAAAATAAGGATTAACTTCGAGGAGTTTTGCCCCATCGAGGATATTTCGGGTGTAGCAGAGGGCAAAGAGAGGTTCAATACCGCTGGAGCAGCCAGCGATCAGACTAAGCGTACCGGTGGGAGCAATGGTAGTGGTAGTAGCATTTCTCATTTTAGGTCCACCGGGGCGGTCATATATACTACCTTCATAAGCCGGGAAGACGCCTCTTTTGCTAGCAAGTTCCTCCGAGGCCTTATGGGCCGTCCGGTTGATAAATTCCATAACATCACCGGCTACCTTTAGTGCCTCATCGGAATTGTAAGGAATACCAAGAAGGATGAGCATATCGGCGAAGCCCATAATGCCGAGCCCTATCTTTCTTGTTTTTTTAGTCATCTCTTCTATCTGAGGGAGGGGGAATCTGTTAACGTCTATGACATTATCCAAGAACCTCACCGCTATCCTAGTAACCCTTTCAAGTTTGTCGTAGTCTATTTCAAAATGGCCAGTAGACCCCTTCAACATACGGGAAAGGTTTATTGAACCCAGATTACAGGACTCGTAAGGTAGCAGAGGTTGCTCACCACAGGGATTGGTGCTTTCAATCATTCCTAATTGAGGGGTAGGGTTATCCTGATTTATTCGGTCAAGAAAGACCATCCCTGGATCCCCTATCTTCCAGGACATATAAGTAATCTTCTCGAAAACCTCTTTAGCTCTTAGCCTGCCTGCTGCCGTTTTTGTTCTGGGGTTTATGAGATCATATTCGGCATCAGCTTTTACCTTCTCCATGAAGGCCTTAGTTACAGCCACGGAAAGATTAAAGTTAGTTAGGACATTCGGCTCTTCCTTAGCAGTTATAAATTTCATAATATCGGGGTGATCTACATTAAGAATGGCCATGTTAGCCCCCCGCCTGGTGCCACCCTGCTTAATAACATCGGTGGCAGTATCAAAAACACGCATAAACGAGACCGGCCCACTGGCAACACCCCCGGTTGAACCAACTCGATCTTTCTCTGGTCTTAGCCTTGAAAAGGAAAAACCAGTGCCTCCGCCGCTTTGATGAATAAGAGCGGTATTTTTTACTGCCTCAAAGATGGATGGCATGGAGTCATCTATGGGCAGTACAAAACAGGCGGAAAGTTGGCCAAGCTCACGCCCGGCATTCATTAAGGTAGGCGAATTAGGTAGAAATTCAAGGTTGGTCATTAGCTGATAGAACGTATCTTCTACAGCAGCAATATCGGCCTGGGGATTATAGTGAAGCTCGGCCGAGGCTATTGTTCGGGCAACACGTCGAAACATTTCCTCTGGTGTCTCAATTACCTTACCCTGCTCATCTTTCTTAAGATAGCGCCTTCCCAGAACCTGGATAGCGTTCTCGGAAAGTTTCAAAGAACCATCTGTGCTTACTTTTGTTCTGATCATCTGGTTTTTTTCTTCCTTTAATAGTTTTTTTCTGGATGTAAAATCATTAACAAGAGCAGTTATCTCCGCCTCGCTTATTGAAAGGCGCGGTGGAGGCTTAGAAGTAACTAATTCTTCCATGCCTGGAAGTACAGGCGGCTTTTCTAAATGGGAGATGACATACTCTACCATCTCCTCAATTGTTTGCCGATCCGAAATGCCCATGGTTGCTGCCTGGAGGAAGATAGTGCGGGCGATGGCAGTACGGCTTAATGGAATGCTCTTTCCCCCCAACTTTATTCCTCCTTTTGGACTATGCTCCAGAAGAGAGATCCTCGATCTCTTCCTTTAAGTCGGTAATGTCAGCAAACTGACGATAAACGCTGGCAAAGCGAATATAGGCGATTTGGTCCAGTTTCTTAAGACCGTCCATTACCTTATCGCCGACAAGAGAACTTGGTATCTCGTTCTTGCCTAACTGATAAAGAGAGGCTTCAATATCATCTACCAGTTTGTCTAATGCCCCTACCGGCAAAGGCCTCTTCTCGCAGGCCTTGATAATGCCAGCTCGAAGCTTCTCTTTGTTAAACTCCTCTCGCCGCCCATCTTTCTTAACAACATAAAGGTCACGGAGACTAATCCTCTCGATAGTGGTGAAGCGGCGTCCGCAGCCAAGGCACTGACGGCGCCGTCTTATACCTTCATCGGTATCACGCGAATCAAGTACCTTGAGATCTGTCTTACCGCAATACGGACACTTCATATCATACCTGTAGTATCAGATGGAGATTTTACCACAATATGTAGTATTTGTCAACCACTCAAGACTTCCCCTAGAATAGAAGCATGGACTACACCGATTTGGAGAAAAAACTAAATATACAATTTAAGGACCCTGCTCTTTTGAGGCAGGCTTTGACCCATAGTTCCTTTGCCAACGAGAATGCTGGGGCAGAGGATAATGAGAGGCTCGAGTTTTTGGGTGATGCCATACTTAGCTTTATTATCTCTGAGATGTTGTATAAGAATCTCCACCAATCGAATGAAGGTGAGCTTACCAGCCTGAGGGCCAGACTTGTGCGTGGCGAGAGCTTGGCCAGGATAGCCAGAGAGATTGACCTGGGTAATTATCTTCTCCTGGGGAAAGGAGAGGAGGCTTCAGGGGGAAGAGAAAAAGCCAGCAATCTTGCCGCAGGATTTGAAGCTCTTATCGCCTCCATATATCTTGATAGTGGTCTGGACAGTGCTAGAAGAATGATAAAAAGACTGTTCGGCAAGGAAATTGG
This sequence comes from Dehalococcoidia bacterium UBA4087, assembly GCA_002382615.1. GTDB lineage: Bacteria > Chloroflexota > Dehalococcoidia > Dehalococcoidales > UBA4087 > UBA4087. The sequence continues at coordinate 22,252 of DFYH01000009.1, read as the reverse complement.
CAATCCAGATATTTCAGGTGACTATAAGTCAGGACTTCAGGAGATTACTCTTGCTAGATGGCAAGAGGTGCCCACTTACCGCATAGTTTCCTCAAGCGGCCCAGAGCACAGACCTGTTTTTAAGGCTGAGGTCTTAGTACACGGGAACGTCCTTGGCCAAGGCGAGGGGACAAGCAAAAAGGCAGCTGAGATGGCAGCCGCCCGAGACGCCTCAAGCAGGCTTTACAACTCTGAAACTTATTTGTTAAACTCACTTGAGGAGGGAGTTATGGGCGGAAAGGACTATCGTCATAGGGAAAGCAGAAAACCAAAGAAAGATGTCAAAAAAGAACTGGCCGCCGAGATAATTCCACTGGAAAAGCCCGAGGTTGAAGTCATCGGTAAGAGAAAGAAAAAGCAGGAAGAAGTTGAATAGATGGCTTCGCCTTCTCGCCAGGTTCAAGCCAGGATAAGGCTCTCCGGGCGAGTACAGGGAGTTGGTTTTCGCGATTTCGCTTGTAGATATGCTCATATCCTAGGGCTTTCTGGTTATGTAAGGAACCTGCCCGATGGGCACAGCGTAGAGGTTGTAGCCGAGGGCGATAAGCAGGCTGTTTTGGAATTTCTAAACCGCCTTAAAGTCGGCCCTCAAGGGGCAATTGTAAAAGATATGAACGTCGAGTGGACAGAGCCTGAAGGTGTTTATCAATCGTTTGAGGTTAGGTTCTAAGGATCCAGTTCGCCCCGAGCTTCTTCTATAATGTTGAGATAAGGGACATCGAGGTTAAATTTTGAAGACACTTCAAAGTCGACCTCGAAAGGTTCACCAATAAAAACTTTGCCTATATCCTCAGTGCCAATAATTGAGCCATCTCGGGAAGTAATGAGTTTTTGCTTAGCCTCAACAACACCGAGATCAAAAGGGATAGTAAAGTAAAGGTCAACGATGACCTTTACTATATCGAGTTCATAAAGAGACTCCCAGCCACCTTGGGAGCCGTCACCGTATTTTGGTCCCGGCAGAAGGCTCAGGAGGTTCATCAGGCTCATACTACTCAGCCCATCTACCACCTTAAGGGGGGCTACGCTGATCAGGTAATCGCTGGAAATGATTACATTGGGTACCATAAAGCTGGATACTGCCAGCGGCTTAAGAAGAGGGTTCTCCACATCTATAACGATAGCATCCCTTACATCCAGCATAAGTACGCCGGAGAAATCGTAGCCCAGTTTCTTATATACCGGTCGGATAGGGCTGCCATCAGGTGTACTGTCGATGATAACAATATCAGCTTCGCTGACCTGACGGATACCTTCTATTATCTTTCTTAAGATATCGGGGCTAGTACTTACCGGGTAAGGTTCACCTTGATAGGCACAGGGTTTGATAAGTATGCGGCGTGCCCTACCCAGTGAAGGATCTGGTTTAAAGGTGAAATCTTCGTACCTAAACTCCAAACCTTCTCCTTTCTAACCTGAACCCAGGAGTTCGCTTACCAGCTTAGCCTTGCTGGCCAGGAGTAGTAACATGAACTTTGAGCTTGACCTCGGAGCTTTATTATCATCAAAAATAAAACTGGCCTTTAACATCAGGCCGTTCCTCTTGTAATTTCCGACTAAAGTCCCCCTCCTCCCTACAGGGGGAATAACCTAATTTTACCATAAAAGTCAAGCATGTCAATGACCTGTTTGGCCGTAAAGCACTCAATAATAGTGCCTAACAGGTTTTTAGCCTCCAGAACAAATAACACCTTTACGTTGCTGTAGGCGTAGTACGGTGGCCTTGCGCCGGCCAAGTCGCGTACTAATATCGGGTTGCGTTTGCCTGGTACAGCAGCATATGTTGGGTAGTGGCGCGGGAATATATTCTCCGGAGTAGTTTCAATCTTCCCGCCGGAGGAAGTTCCCGCCCGGACGGGTGCCGACAGGATAAGCGGGGGAAAACCCCGCTTATCCTGTTAATTTGTCTGGTTTTAGTCTACCTCTATAAAGATGGGGTTAGAGTAAAACCAGAGGTCATTCCAGGCGCTCTCGCCGTAGGGGTCTTCAGAGGGATTTAGTTCCTCGGTATTAGAACCCCTTACCCTGAGGTAGAAGTCGCCACCGACGTCGTTAAAGGTGTGCGTCATCACCAGGTCTTCGCCGTCTCTTTGCCAGTCAGCGCTGGTAAAGACCCTGACGATCTCCGGATCGCCACTGGCGTTGGAGATGAGCTGCACCTGCTTTAGCGCGGGGTTGTCGTAGTTGTTGTTCAGGCCGTTGGGGTCGTGTACCCTGATGGTCACCTTAACATCATCGCCGCTGCGGCCAAGGAGGGTTTCCCCCATCATCGCCTGAGCGTTGCCGTTGCTGGCAGTAAAGTCGAGTTTGTCGATGAGGTCGCCCGATACCGTAAAGACCTTACCCGCCGCGATGCCTTCGGCTATAGCACGGTAGCTCTTCTCGCTGGCAAAGACATACATCTTGGTATATTGTCCCGGCCAGAAGTCATCACCACCCTCGGTAAAGTGGGTGTGGAAGTCTGAGTTGGCGGTGATAAACCACCTTATCCCCTCATCTAGGAGGGTGTCCCAGAGGCCGCCGACCTCGGCGGTCATCTTATCGTAGCCACCGTAGGTGCGGCTGCTGCCGGGTTCCTCGGCGGGGTAGCTGCCGCGGTCGGGGTTGGCCTGGTGGCCGGGTGCTCCTTCAAAACCGATGGCCACGTCCCCGGCTTCGGCGTAGGCCCTTATCTCGCTGGTAGAGTACTTACCCTTGCGGCTGGGGTGGTTGATGATGATAATTGGCTGGGGATTCATCTGTTCGGCATACTCCAGGGCCTCGATCGCCTTCTCTTCGGTATTGGCCTCAGGGTTTAGGCTCTGATCATATAGACTCATGAACTCGTTTACCTGCGCCCGGTCATTTTCTGAGGCTGAAGGGATTACCAGAAATGTGGCGTGCTCTCCTGAAGGCACGTTCCACTCAAAGCCGTGGAAGATCAAGAGGTCGGGGTTCTGTTTTCTCAGCGCCTCGATGATGTCGTACTCCTCATCAATAAGAGGCTGGTTGGCCTGTCCGCCGTGGTTAGTAACGGTGATAAAGTCGAGTCCGTAATCGGTTGAGTGCTCTATATCGTAGGTCACGTAGTGCGAACCGTCGCTTGAGCGGGTATGCATGTGGTGGTCACCAACGAGCCAGATGCCACCGGCCTCGCTCTGAGTGGTGGGAGTGGGGGTATCAGCGGCCAGGAGCATAGTTGAGCTCAAGACTATGGCCAGGACACCAACCACACTGGCTAATCTGATAGCTAACTTTGTCTTCAACTTTCCTCCTTAAATCTAAATTTTTAGAATGCCTTATCGTAGGATCACAGCCTGGTCATAGCATCACCTCCTTTGGCTTAAGGTCACTACGCTTAGAGCGTATCATCCTTGGTTTAAGGCTAAGTTAAGTAATGATTAACCTCGGGTTAAGATATTTGTCGGAAGATTGGCCGGATTCAGATAGACATCTTGGTTGGGGGAGGCCTCGGTGGTAAATCATTATGCCCTTGACCCCGCCGTATTACTATAGTAAACTTATCACGATTATCATAAAAGGAGGTGAATAGCGGGTGGAAACAATTGCCTTTAGACTTGATCCCAGAATGAAGCGCTTACTTGAAGCTGTAGCCCGAATGGAGGGGAGAAGTCTGGGTGAGGTCTTAAGAGAAGCGGTGGCTGAATGGTTGAGCGGACGGACCAGGCTTCACAATGGGGGCGAAGCAAAACCCGAAAGTAAGGACTGAAAGGAGGTCTCCGTGCCAGTAAGAATTGCCTCGGATAGCACTGGTAGCTTTAGCCCGGAGTTAGCTGAAAAGTTCGGTATCGAGGTTCTGCCCTATTATGTCATCAAAAACGGCAAATCCTTTAAAGAAGACCTCGACTTTGACAGGCTTAAGTACTATGAGGAGCTGGCTCAGGACAAAGGTCTTCCCACTACCTCTCATCCCAATCTTGAAGATATTATATCGCTCTACCAAAGGCTTCTCTCCTCTTCTTCGGAACCTATTTTGCACCTGGCCATCTCATCCAAATATACTCTGACTTACGAACTTGCCCTGAAGGCTAAGGATAAATTTCCTGAGGCGGATATCACCGTATTTGATACCAAATCGGCTACCGCCCAGCAGGGCTTAATGGCTCTAGAGGCTAGCCGGCTTGCCCGCAGCGGGAAAAGCGTGCCAGAGATTGTGAATGACCTTGAGGCAGAAAGAGGAAGATTTAATGAAGTAATATGCCTCAATACTCTGGAATACCTGGCTAGGGGTGGCCGGATAGGCAAAGCAGCTAAATTTCTGGGCAGTCTTCTGTCCATTAAGCCACTGGTTGGTTTTGATAATGACGGTGAAACTGGTGCTATTGGCCGTGCCAGGACGCATGAAGATGCTCTCAAATTCATACTCAAAAAGATCTCCTCAGATCTTGACAGGTTCCATGGTAAGAGTCTGCGGGTAATTATCGAAGATGCAGGCAATAAGTCTCAGGCCGATTTAGCCGAGCAGGCGCTCAGAGAAAATTTCCCCGTTGACGAGCTTTATCATACCCATATATCAGTGGTCTCGGGGACCCACATAGGTCCGGGCGCCTGGGGCGTGGCTTACTATATTCCCTTCTAGGTATTGCCAGGGCATATCTTGGGCCATGCTATAATCTCCATGGATGTTTAGCCACCTTCATGTCCATACAGAGTTTAGCCTGCTAGACGGCATGTGCCGTATTCCTGAGCTGGTAGCTGCTGCGAAGAGGTTTGGCCTGGACTCCCTGGCCATAACTGACCATGGGGCGATGCACGGCGCTATTAAGTTCTATGGGGCCTGTCGTGAAGCGGGGATAAAACCGATCATAGGCTGTGAGCTTTATGTTGCCCATGGCAGCCGGTTTGAGCATACCACTTTAGAGAAGAGTCCCTATCACATCGTCCTTCTGGCTAAAAATGCTGAGGGTTACCAGAACTTAATTGAGCTGGTAACTGCCGCCCATCTTGAAGGCTTCTATTACAAGCCCAGAGTAGATAAAGAGCTTTTGAAAAAGCACAGCAAGGGGCTGGTGGCACTTTCAGCTTGTCTGGCCGGAGAGATAGCCAGTCTCATAAAAGATGACCGCCTGGAGGAGGCAAAAAAGGCTGCTTTATGGTACAAAGAGACCTTCAAGGACTATTATCTTGAGCTACAGCGCCACGCCGTACCTGAGCTTGATAAAGTTAACCCCATCCTGGTGTCTTTTTCCCGGGAGCTTAATATCCCTCTTGTTGCCACGGGTGATGTTCACTATCTAAATCGTGAGGATGCCCCCACCCATGACATTCTTCTCTGCATTGGCACTGGTAGTACTGTAAACGACGCCAAGAGAATGCGCATGGAAGATGACTCTTACTTTCTTAAAGACCCTGATGAGATGGCTGAGCTTTTTAAAGATATCCCCGAGGCCATCGAAAACACCGAAAAGATCGCCCAAGAGTGCAACCTTGAACTACAATTCGGCAAATTTTATCTGCCTGAAATAGAAATCCCCTCCAGTACTACCCCTATTCAATTCCTGAGAGAACTGTGTTATGAAGGCTTAAAAAGGGTCTACCCCGAAGTAACCTCGGAGATAACCGAGAGGTTGGAGTATGAGCTTTCGGTTATCGATAAAACCAATTTTGCTAATTACTTTCTGGTAGTTTGGGATATCACCAGCTTTGCTAAGAAGAAGGGCATCCTCTTTGGGGTCAGGGGCAGCGCGGCTGCCAGTATCGTTCTTTACTGCCTTGGTATCACCAGGGTAGATCCTTTGAAGTACCGCCTTGTTTTTGAGCGTTTCTTGAACATTGAGCGTAAGGAAATGCCCGATATTGACCTTGATTTTGAAGATGGCAGGCGAGATGAAGTCCTCTCATATGTTGTCCAAAGATATGGCTCAGATCATGTGGCTCAAATCATCACCTTTGGTACGCTGGGTGCCCGAGCGGCAGTTAGAGATGTTGGTCGTGCTCTTGGCATGAGGTACGGCGATGTTGACCGGGTGGCCCGACTTGTGCCTTTTAATCCGGGAATGACCCTTGAGCGCGCTCTCCAGGAAAGTCCTGAACTTAAAGATCTCTATGGCAAAGACTTTGAGATAAGAAAGCTGATTGATTCATCTAAAAAAGTGGAAGGATTAGCCCGCCATGCCAGCACTCATGCTGCCGGTGTTGTTATCTCCAAAGAACCTCTTACGAAATATATGCCTTTACAGCGTCCGGTTCATGACAGTGATATGGGTATAGTTATGACCCAATTGCCTATGGAAGATGTTGCCCGGGTAGGCCTTCTTAAGATGGATTTTCTGGGGCTAATCAACTTAACTATCATCAGGTTGGCCCGCGAGATGATTAAAGAAAGTACCGGAGAGGATGTAGATATAGACCATCTGCCGCTTGATGACGTTTTAACTTACCAGCTTCTCTCCCGAGGTGATACGGTGGGTGTCTTTCAGCTTGAAGGCAGTGGTATGAGGAGGTTTATCAGGGAGCTTAAGCCGAGCAATTTTGGTGATATCGCCGCTATGGTTGCCCTTTACCGGCCCGGCCCTATGGAACAGATCCCGCGCTTTATTCGTGCCAAGCATGGCCTGGAAAAAGTAAGCTACCCTCACCCTATATTATCCAACATACTTGAGGAGACCTATGGCGTTATCGTCTATCAGGACCAGGTGCTCCTCATCGTAAGGGAGTTTGCTGGCTACTCGCTGGGACAGGCTGACATCTTCCGTAAGGCCATGGGCAAGAAAATTCCCGAGGTGATGCAGCGTGAGAAGCGCAATTTTATCGCCGGGGCTGCTAAGCGTGGTTTTTCAGACAAGCTAGCTGAAGACGTTTACTCTCTCATTGAACCATTTGCTGGCTATGCCTTCAACAAGGCTCATGCTACCAGCTATGCCCTGTTGGCCTATGAGACGGCCTACCTTAAAGCTCATTACCCCGTCCAGTACATGGCAGCACTCCTTCAAGCTTATAACGGCCAGACCGCCAAGATTGCCTCGGCCATAGGCGAGTGCCGCCGCCTGGGAGTTAAAGTACTACCTCCGGACATAAATAAAAGTGAACTTAACTTCTCCATTGAGAAGACTCTCGATGGCACACTAGCCATCCGCTTTGGTCTTACCGCTATTAAGAATGTTGGCGGTGGAGCGGTCGAACCAATTATCAGAGAGAGAAAGACTAATGGTGAATATAGCTCAGTAGAAGACTTTTGCCGGCGTAGTGATCTTGGCGGCGTTAGTCGCAAGGTGCTTGAGAGCTTAATTAAGGCCGGTGCCTTTGACTCTTTAGGTGAGAGAGGGGCCCTTCTTAGTAATTTAGGCACCATAATTTCTTTGGCTCAGCGTTTTCAGAAGCTGAAGCAGAGTGGCCAGGTGGTGATGTTTGACCTCTGGGGTGATGTTGTGCCGGCCCCAACACCCACTTTAGAGCTAAAAGAGATAGAAGTTAGCCCCCGGGAGAAGCTGGGTTGGGAGAAGGAGCTTATGGGGGTTGCCTTCTCCGGCGGGCAAAACTCTGTGGTTAAAACTGGAACCGATGATGCCGTATCCTGCGGGCAAATAGATGCTGAAATGGAAGGTGAGACAGTGACTGTGGTAGGCATGGTCTCCTCGCTTCAGAACCTTCTTACCAAGCGGCGCGAGGAGTTTATAAGTGCCCAGATGGAAGACCTCGAGGGGAGCGTTGAAGTAATGGTCTTTCCACGACTTTACGGCGAGACCAAGGATCTCTGGAAGGAGGGCAATACCCTTAAGGTCAGGGGTAAGGTTAGGGGAAAGGAAGATGGTATGCAGATCATAGCTGTTGAGGCTAGCCTTTTTGGAGCCGAAGAACCTCCTAAGATTGAGGTTGATGATAACAAGCCAGGTCCCACTACGCCAAAATCCCGCCGGCGTCTGGTGATTACTTTAGACCAGACAAGGCAGGAAGCTGAAGACGTGGCCCTACTTCATCGGGTGATTGAACTTTTAGGTGAATTTCCCGGCGACGATGAGGTTTTACTCATGGTCAACAACGGCACAAAGATATTTGAGCTTGGTCTGCCGGGTATAAAGGTCGAGATCTGCCCCGAGCTAGAAAGAGGCCTTATTGAGCTTGTCAGTGAGGGTAGAATAAGGGTGGAGGAGGCTTAGCCTCAAGCTTCAGGCATGATCACCCGATGGCAGGGAATAATGACCGGTAAAGGGTTAAAGGCCAGTGCCTGCCTGCCGCCGTATTAAAATGGCGTATTTCAGGCAAGGCATCTCGACATTGCTCATTTACGATAATAACAAAATAGAGGGTTAGCCAGCTTATCATGCTAACAGGCTAGTCCGGTCATCAATGGATGGGGCCAATTTTATGCTGGGTGGTCTACTCCAAATTTTCCGCGCCGTTAGGATAGCTATAGCTATCATTAGTAAATTACGTATAAAAAGTATAATTACAAGCCTGGATTGCATGTCCATCAGCTCGCCGTAGTGCATCGGATAGATGTAATAGGTAAGGCCAGCGGTAATAATAAAGAGAGTCCAGATGATCTGACGGCTATCTACCAGTGCTATTAGTGGCAGGAGCCAGATGATAAACTGTGCGGAGAAGACCTTTGAAGTTATAAGAAGAATAGTGGTTACCAGCAGTGAAGTGTTAACCATGAGCGAAACATTATTCCCAGATGTGTTTTTTTGGCGCCGCCAAAAAAGTGCATAGGTTATAAGTAGACATACCGCCGTGACCGCAAATGAATATTGGGCTAGGGGCTGAGAGAGGGGTGCTTCTACATCCACTGAATACCGCCCCTGATATACTTGAGCGGTGCCGATGCCCAGCATTTGTCCTAATAGCAGTAACGATGCATAGACGCTTTCTACCTGCAGGTCACGGCTTCCCTGTACGGTAAAGGCCTCTATGAAGCCACCTATATCGATGAAGATAAATGGCCTGGCCATATCTAGAATAACAAGAAGAAAGATTACTATAGGAATGATAAGTTGTTGCCAGCGGTAGTGTTTTAGCTGGTAAACAAAAAACAAAGGAGCTAGGGCTGCCGGGTATAGCTTGGTCATGGTACCGATGGCCAAAAATGCCCAGGCGATATTGTAGTGTTTCTGGCAGAAGAAGAGAATTGCCAGTAAGGTCAGGGCCGCCGGCGCCAGATCGTAGCGCTGTACCACGAGATCTCCTATCGCCAGCACGGCCAGTGTGTAAAGAAGACCTGTTTTCCAGCATTTCTGCCCCAGCTGTTGCCCTAATTTCATAGCTCCCAGCAGGCCTATGAGGTTAAAGACCAGCATTTCAATTGCGAAGGCCTGGCCATAAGCCTCTAGGCTACTTGTAAAAAGGCGTGGCAGGAAAAAGACCATGAACGCACCAGGAGGATATTCCAAGCTAAAATCGCGGTAGGGCAACTGTCCTTCTCGGGTAAGACTGGCGTACTCGTAATAGCCTTCCACATCTGGTCCACCACTTGGGAAAACAAACAGGAAGATGAGTATATTAACGAGGCAGAAAAAGGTTAAAATGGGCCACTGCCTTTGTTCCAAAAGGGCAAGGCCAGTTTTTATTTTTGAGAAAAAACTGTGTTTTTTGGCCATTGGCCCATCGCCAGTATAATAGACGTGTTTGATTTTGTCATTCTACCGGAGTAGAGTTAGCGGAGTTTTCATGAAAGGGATAACATAAAGGCCAAGCTGCTTGCTAGCATAGCAGTTATAGCTCTAGTAGCAAGCTTGGTTATTATCCCACCCCAGGCCAAGGCTGAGGAAGCTTTTGGCTGGCATGAAGTAAACCTACCCGGCCGGGGAGGCTACGCCCTTGCGCCCGGTTATGATATCACCACTCTAGCCACCTCACCCCAGGGAACGGTCTATGCCTCAGTTAGTGGCGGCCTTGGGCTTCTTAGGTCTTCTGACGGCCGCAACTGGTCAAGGGTCGGGAATTCCCCGGAAGAGGTTATATCTTTTGCCTTTACCCCCAAGGCAATTTATCTTCTAACCCCAAATAGTGTCTTTCGGTCGGGTGACGGGCTTTCCTTTTATCCTTTAGCCCCACTGCCGGATAGGGTTAAGGCAACCTCGCTTGATATCTTGTCTCAGCAGGATGGAGATATCCTTCTGGTGAGTGCTAAAGGCGATGGTGAGGTGGAGACGGGCGGCGTTTATCTTTTAAATTCGGGTGAGCTCTTTAGCACCTGGCAGGATACTCACCTTGAAGGGTTTAATGTCTACTCGGCCAGGTTTTCGGCCGAATTTTCCTCAGACCAAAGGCTTTTGGCCGTGGCCAGCGATGGGGCCGGCACCTATCTTATGGTCTGGGAAGGCTTGTGGCGTAAGGAGGCCTTAATAAGCGGGGTGGCCACTTGGGGGGCAGAGATTGTCTTTGCGCCGGAGATTTTAGGAAACGGCGGCTTTTTAGTAGCCCTTGATAGCGGCGAAGGTAATGGTGACCTATATGCTGTTAACTATTGGTCTGAAGGCTGCGAGGTCATAGACCTTAACATAGGTTCAGCCTGGGGGTTAAGCGGCGTGGATATTACCAGCCTGGTGGTGGGTGAGCGTATCCTGGCTGGTACCATGGAAGGTGAGGTCTATACCGGGGAGCTTACCCCGGGAGGCCTTGTCTGGGAGAAGTCTCTTAAGAAGCCGGGCGGGGAGATGGTTAAGTTGGCCCTTGACCCCGGCGGCTCTCTTGCTTATGCGGCGACAAGCGGCAAGGGGAGCGGCTTTTCTTTAAGCTGTGACGGCGGCCGGACCTGGAATCAGCTAAGCCTTATTGATACTGAGATTACCACTATACTTGATCTGGCCATCTCCCCCTATTATGAGCAGGATGGGACGGCTTTTCTTTTAACTTTTGGTGGTGACCAGACCAGCCTGTGGCGCAGCCGAGACGGGCTTTTATCCTGGGAGCGGGTCTTTAGCGGTGGAGTAGCCGGGGCTTCTAGTTTTGGTTGTGTTGAGCTATCTCCTTTTTACGCTGAAAGCGGTGTGCTGTTTGTTAGTGGCTGGGATGGTGACGGGCCGGCCCTCTGGCGGAGTGATGACGGCGGGGAGAGTTTCTCCTGTTATAGCTCGCCCTTAGAAGTGCTTTGTCTTAAGGTGTTAAGTGATAGCGAACTTTTTCTGGCTGGCTACGACTCAAGGCTTTTTTACTCGGATAACGCCGGGCGGTCTTTTACCGGGACTGTGGTTGATGGCGCTACACAGATTAGCTCGATTGCCATTTCACCGGCTTATGAGGATGACCATACCATGCTGGTGGGTGCTAATAATGGTGTCTATATATCAAGGAATGCCGGGCACTTGTTTACAGAACTACCTCTTCTGCCGTCACCCTCTTACAATATAAGTCTTATCTTAGACCCCGATTTTGCTTTAAACCAGATGGTCTATGCCGCAAATGGCGAAGGCCTCTTCCGCTTAAAGATAGGTGATGGGGCCTGGCAAAAGCTGGGTGATCTCCCCACCGGAAGCATCATCAACGAGGTGGTCATATCATCGGACGGTGTCCTTTATGCCTTAGACTCAAGTGTTGGTGATGGGCCAGGCCGTATCTGGCGCTCACTTTCACCTGACCATCCGTCGGGAGCCAGCTTTGAGGAGTTCTCCAGCGGATTATACGGGGAAGGGCCTCTAGACGGCCTCTGGCCGTGGGGGGATGAGCTCTGGGTGGGTGATAGTTCTGGAGGCAGGCTGTACAACTTTCGAGATACCCTAAAGTTTCCCGTGGAGCCCGATGAACCGCAAGACGGCGCCCCGGGGATAGGTATTTTCTTGCCGGATGAGACCGTAAGCGACATAACGCTTAACTGGCTTTCCCTCAAAGGGGCCTCAGGATATGAATGGCAACTTAGGGATGAATCCGGGGAAATAGTAGATGGCGGGGAGACTACTGTAACATCAGTTACCATAGCTGATCTTAAGCCGGGTGTAACCTATAGCTGGCGGGTCAGGGTAATTAGCCCTCTTGCCAGCCTCTGGTCAGAATGGTGCTCGTTTACTACTATAATCGGCGGTGAAGTATTCTCGATTACACTTGAGAGCCCACTACCTGGTGCTCAGGAGGTTCCTTTAAGGCCACTTTTCCAGTGGCAGGCGGTTCGTGGCGCCTCAGGCTATGAGCTTGTTGTCTCCCCGAACAGCGATTTTAGCGAGCCGGTGATTAGCCTTACCGGGGAAGACGCCCTACTGGTAAATGCCTGGCGGTCAGATATTGCTCTGGAAGAGGAAAAGACATACTACTGGAAGGTAAGGGCCATAAGCCCGGATAGTAATAGTACCTGGAGTGTGGGTATCTTTACCACTGATGTATCAGCAGAGCCTACAACTGTGGTAACTATTACCACTAATGCGCCGGTTGGCCCTCAACCTACGGTGACTTCAGTGGTGACCATTACCGCCAACGCGACGGCAGAGCCCCCGGGTACGGTGACTTCAGTAGCAACTATTACAGTTGATGCACCACAAGAGGTTACAACTACGGTGACCTCGGTGGCGACCGTTACCGCAGCACCACCTCCCATGGAAGTTCATCTCGACCCTCCGCCCTGGCTTTTGTACCTGGTGGCCTTCCTCGGGGTCGGTCTTATGGCTCTGGCGGTAACCCTGGTAATGGTGTTAAGACGCCGCTAAATATTATCGATAGCTTCTCGCGTCTTTTTTACAAATTCCTCAAGGGCCGGGTAGCCCTCGCTGCTTAATATCTCTAAAAGGCGGCTCCCGATGATGACGCCGTCGGCCGAGCGGGCTACTTCGGCTGCTTGTTTTGGGCTTGAGATGCCAAAACCGACGCATACCGGCTTACTGGTTATATCCTTTACTTTTTTAATAAACCGTGGTAACTCTTGGGGGAGCCTTTCTCGGGCGCCGGTGACGCCGCTGACCGAGGTAAGGTAGATAAACCCCGAAGACTTTTCTCCTACTAGTCTGATGCGCTCGTCGGTACTCGTTGGAGCCAGAAAATAGATAATATCTATCCCGGCTTCTCTAGCTGGCCCCTCAAGCCCCGTGCCTTCTTCAGGCGGCAGGTCAGGGATAATAAGGCCGCTAACACCCGCCCGGCTGGCCTTCTGGCAGAACTCCTCCGGGCCGTAGCTATAGATGATGTTAAAGTAGGTCATAAAAAGAAGTGGAGTGTCTATCTTCTTATGGATCTGCCCTGCTATCTCAAGACAGAGCGCCGGTGTTACGCCGTTTTTTAAGGCTGTAAAGCTGGCCCTCTGGATGGTTACCCCGTCGGCCATGGGGTCGGAGAAGGGGATACCCAGCTCAACCATGTCGCAGCCAGCCTCGGCTATTAGGGGTACAGCTTTGAGCGTGGCCTCCAAAGAGGGATAGCCAACAGTAAGATAGGCAATAAGCGCCTTGCGGCCGGGCTTAAAGACCCGGGATATCTGGCTCATCTTCTCTCCTCCAGAGCGTCCCTTACGATTTCGATATCCTTATCACCTCTACCCGATAAGTTAACGATGATGGTTTTTTCCTTGTCCAGTGTTCGGGCAAGGCCTATGGCGTAAGCTATAGCGTGGGCCGGCTCAAGGGCGGGTATGATGCCCTCCCGGCGTGACAAGGTAAGGAAACCTTGAAGGGCTTCGTCATCGGTAGCGGCGGTATAGATGACCCGGCCCCTGTCCTTAAGGTAGCTATGCTCAGGACCAACGCCGGGGTAATCAAGGCCAGCCGAGATGCTGTGGGTGGCCCTTATCTGCCCGTTATCATCTTGAAGGACGTAGGACTTTGATCCGTGGAGTACACCGATCTTGCCCTCAGCAAGAGAAGCAGCATGCTCTCCTGTCTTAAGTCCTCTCCCGGCAGCCTCAACACCGATAAGACTCACCTCTTTATCTTCAAGGAAAGGATAGAAGATTCCTATGGCGTTACTGCCGCCGCCGACACAGGCGACAACGTAATCGGGGAGTCTGCCTGTCCTTTCCATGATCTGACTTCTAGCCTCTTTACCAATGACCGACTGGAAGTCCCTGACCATCATGGGGTAGGGGTGAGGACCAACCACCGAGCCCATAAGATAGTGGGTGTCTTTAGCGTTGGTTATCCAGTCTCTTAATGCTTCGTTAATGGCATCTTTAAGTGTGCGGCTGCCGCTTTCTACCGATCTAACCTCGGCCCCCATCAACTTCATGCGAAAGACGTTCAACGACTGGCGCCTTATGTCTTCTTCGCCCATATAGACGACGCACTCAAGGTTGAATTTGGCGGCCACAGCCGCCGCGGCTACGCCGTGCTGGCCGGCCCCGGTCTCGGCGATGATGCGCTTCTTACCCATCCGCCTGGCCAAGAGTGCCTGGCCTAAGGCGTTATTAATCTTATGGGCCCCGGTGTGGGCCAGGTCCTCCCTTTTAAGAAAAATCCGGGCCCCGCCGCAGTAGCTGGAGAGTGATGAGGCAAAGTAGAGCGGGGTCGGCCTACCGGAGTATTCCCAGGAGAGCTCGCTAAACTCGGCCCAGAATGCAGGGTCGCCCTTGGCCTCCAGGTAGGCTTCTTCTAACTCCTCAAGGACGGCCGTTAATGTCTCGGGGACAAACTGGCCGCCGAACTTGCCAAAATATCCTTTTTCATCGGGTAACAAGGTTCACCTCCTTATCCGCCGCACCAACGGCGCCAATAAACTTCTTTATTTTTTCCGGGTCCTTTCGTCCGTCGGTTTCTACTCCCGAGGAGACGTCTACTCCCCAGGGCCTTATTTCCCTGATCAATTGGCCTACATTTTCGCTGTCAAGCCCGCCGGCTATTATCACCCTTCGTTGCCGGCATACTTCTCTAGCCACTTCCCAATTGAAGAGCTGTCCACTGCCGCCTAGCATAGCGCTATCTAAAAGATAGATGTTTGCTTTGTCCATAACCCTTATCTCATGTTGTACCTCATCAGAGGTGGTCTTAGGGCCTATATGAATCACCTTTATCACCGGTAATTCTATCCGGCTAATAAAAGTGTTATCTTCCCGGCCGCATAACTGGACCAGGTCGAGGCAGCAGCTCCTTGAGATGCTGTTTACCTCGTCATATTGTGCATCGGCGAAGACACCCACCAGAAGAGGGCGCTTTTCTAACTGGCGCATCACTCTAGTGATGGCTGATGCTTTCTCCGGTGTTAGCCGGCGCCGGCTCGGGGCAAAGACAAAACCTAAGAAGTCGGCCCCGGCCCGACTGGCGCTGAGGGCTGTTTCTTCATCGGTTAGGCCGCAGATTTTAATCTTGGTCATAAAGTTCCCTCATTTTGGCCTCCAGGTTATCAGACTTAAGGAGTGCTTCCCCAACCAGCACTCCCCTTAGGCCCAGCCTTTTAAGGGCCCTTGCGTCCTCTCTTCCCCGAATGGCACTCTCACTTATTACCAGAATGTCATCAGGTATAAGGGGGAAAAGCCGGAAGGTCGTCCCGAGGTCAACCTCGAACGTCTCTAAGTTACGGTTGTTGATGCCGATAATAGCAGCTCCCGTTCTTAAGGCAAGTTCAAGCTCCTTTCGCTTATGTACCTCCACCAGGCAACTAAGACCCAGATCCTCGCTTAACCTTATGAACTCACCCAACCTTTCCCCCAGTACCGCCACGATCAGAAGCACAGCATCGGCCCCGTAGGCCAGCGCCTCACAGACCTGGTAGCGGTCAAAGATAAAGTCCTTGCGCAGGATCGGTGGTCCCCCATCACCCAGAGCTAGGGCGATATTCTTTAAATCTTCAAGACTTCCCAGGAAGTTTCTTTTATCGGTGACTACCGAAATGGCCGAGGCGCCCAAAGCGGCATATCTTTGGGCCAGACTGGCGGCATCCCAATCGGAAACCAACAGCCCTTTAGAGGGTGAGGCCCTCTTTACCTCGGCTATGACCGCCCAGGGGTGCTCTCTTAAGGCCCCTTCCAGGCTCTTGATATCTCTTCGCCCGAGCGCCAGCTTTTCTAATTCCTCCAAGGGAAGGTTCCTTTTTCTAATTTCAAGGTCTTCCCAGGAGTCTTTCAGAATCTTCTCAAGCATCATGGCCAAAACTCCGGCTCAAGCTGATGAGGGCCTTTAATTTTTCCAGCGCCCGGCCGCTATCGATGGAGTCTCGGGCCAGGATAAGCCCCTCCTCGATAGTATCTACTTTGCCACCGACGGTGAGGGCAGCGGCGCTGTTTAAAAGGACGATGTCTTTTTTAGGTCCTTGAGCACCGCTTAGAATACTGATCGTAATAGCGGCATTTTCTTCGGCGGTGCCGCCCCTTAAGTCCTCGATACTGGCCCTCTTAAGACCAAATTCTTCAGGGGTGATGGAGTATGTCTTAATATCGCCGTTCTTAAGGACAGCAGCAAGTGTCCTTCCGCTTACCGTGATCTCATCTAAACCATCCTCGCCGTGAACGATCATGCCGCTTGGACAGCCCAGGTTCTTAAGGACAATTGCCATCTTCTCAACCAGCTTTTCTTCGGAAACCCCTAGCAGAATGGCCCTTGGCCTTGCCGGGTTGGTCAAAGGCCCCAGGATGTTGAAGGTGGTCGGTATGCCGATCTCCTGCCGCGTCGGTGCGGCGTGCTTCATGGCCGAGTGAAAGGCCTGGGCGAACATGAAACCTATGCCGACCTTCTCTATGCAGACAGATACTTCAGCCGGTGAGAGTTTTATCCTGACGCCTAAGGCCTCAAGAACATCGGCGCTGCCGCAGCGGCTGCTGGCTGCCCGGTTGCCGTGCTTGGCTATCTTAAGGCCGGCGCCGGCGGCCACAAAGGCGGAGGTGGTGGAGATATTAAAAGTACCTGCCTCGTCTCCACCGGTGCCAACGATATCCACCGTTTCCTCAGGAGTAAGCACATGAGTGGCCTTGCTCTGCATGGTCCGGGCAAAACCGGCGATCTCGTCGGGCGTCTCACCCTTTATTTTGAGGGCGACTAAGAAGGCGCCCAGCTGTGAGGGGGTGGCCTTACCCTCCATGATTTCGTCCATAACTGCCGCTGCCTCCTCGGTGTCTAAGGAGCGCCCAGAAACCAGATTTTTAATAGCTTCTTTAATCATCTTTTCCTCCTACTAAGAGAAAATTATTGAGTAACTCCTTTCCTTTTTCGGTCATGAATGACTCGGGGTGAAACTGGACTCCCCAGATAGGATAATCGCGATGCCTAAGGCCCATAACCACGCCATCGGCCGTCCAGGCGGTGACCTCAAGACATTCTGGCAGGTCTCTTGTCTCCAGAGAGTGATAGCGGATGGCCGAAAAGGGATTGGGTAGCCCCCGGAAGAGCCCCGAGCCGCGGTGATAGATAAGGGAGGATTTGCCGTGCATTACCTCCCTGGCCCTGACCACACTTGCCCCGTAGCTATGAGCGATGCACTGGTGCCCCAGGCAGACACCTAGGAGTGGTACCCGGGGGCCGAAGTGGCCGATGATGGCGTTAGAGAGGCCTGCATTAAGCGGTGTGGAAGGGCCGGGAGAGATAACGATCCTCTGCGGGCCGAGTTTTTCTATTTCCTCAAGGCTGGTCTCGTTGTTGCGGACAACAAGCACTTCCTCGCCTATCTCGCTTAAGCATTGAAAGAGGTTGTAGGTAAAGCTATCGTAATTATCAACAAGCAGTAACATAACTTTCCTCCGCCTGTTTTATGGCCTCAAGAAGCGCCTTTGCCTTGTTCAGCGTCTCCTGGTATTCGCTTCCGGGCTGGCTGTCATAGACAACACCACAGCCTGCCTGGGCATACGCAACCCTCTGGTTCATGACAATCGTCCTTATGGCGATGGCCATGTCCATATTTCCCGAGAAGGAGAAATAACCCACCGCCCCGGCGTAAGGACCTCTTCTTTCCTTTTCTATCTCGGCGATAAGCTGCATCGCCCTTATCTTGGGGGCACCNNGGCGCAATTTCCCCTGGATATGGGTCACCATGTGCATCACGTGTGAGTAGCGCTCAACGTTCATCAGCTCACTCACCTGGACGGTGCCAGGACGGCTCACCCGGCCGATGTCGTTTCTGCCCAGGTCAACCAGCATGATGTGTTCAGCCCTTTCCTTTTCATTGCCCACAAGATCCTCTTCTAGCTTTTTATCTTCTTCGGGTGTTTTGCCCCGTGGCCTTGTGCCGGCCAGCGGCCGCGTCATCACCGTTCCTCCTTCTACCCTTACCAGCACCTCCGGGGAGGCCCCGATGAGATAGAAGTCCTTTAGCTTGAGGTAAAACATGTAGGGCGAAGGGTTGATACGGCGAAGCGCCCGATAGATGTCAAATGGTCTGGCCACGGTCGGTTGGGAGAGCCGCTGCGAGATAACAACCTGGATGGCCTCTCCCGATGCGATGAGTTCCCTGGCACTAATGACACCCGCTTCAAACTCCCGGCGCGAGAAGTTGGAAGCCGGCGTTGAGATTTTTTGTTGAAGGGGGCGGCTCTCTTTGTAAAGCGGCTGGCTGAGCTTTTCTACCAGCCTTTCTATTCTTTCGGTGGCTTCCCTGTAGGCTGCCTCTATGTTGCCATCAAGGTGGACGTGGCTCAGCACTATGATTCTTTGACTGGCGTGGTCAAAGATGAGCAAGGTGTCGGTAAAAAGAAACACCGCCTCCGGTAATCCTAGCGGGTCTTCATCAGGGGCCGGTATGCTCTCAAACCTTCGGGCCACCTCGTAGGAGAGATAGCCGACGGCACCGCCTGAGAAGCGGGGTAGACCAGGGATATTGACCGGGCGATACCTCTTTAGTTCGTGAGCAATTGCCTCCAATGGGTCGCCGGCATCATCTTTATTGAAGGTAACTACCTTATAGGGACCTGAGCCGATAAAGCTGTAGCGGGCGAGCCTCTCGCCTCCCTCGATACTCTCTAAAAGAAAACAGTACTGGCTCTTGCTTATCTTTAAGAAGGCCGAGGTCGGCGTCTCAAGGTCGGCCGGCACCTCTTTCCAGATGGGTATCAGGTTACCTTCCCGGGCTAGATTTTTTACTTCTCCAATTGTAGGGTGATACATCGTTTGCTCCAAAATTAAGAAGCCTCTCGCTATAGGGGCGAGAGGCTTCTTCGCGGTGCCACCCTACTTGGCAAGCCTTTAACGGCTGCCATCTCTTCCGGGTACGGCTTTTTGAGCGATACCCTGGACTTTGATAACGGTGTCCTTTCCGTCGGGGCCTACTCGTTTTACCTTTCGGCCTGAAGCTCCCGGGCCCATTCACCTCCGCCTCGAACACCGGGATCTCACCTTCCCCGGCTCTCTGTGGCCTCAAGCGGAGCTTACTACTCCCGTTCTTCGCCTTTGCTTATTAAATTTACCTCAAATTATACAAGCAAATTCCCTGGCTGTCAAAAAAGCAATCATCTCCATTATTTTCATCGTTTGCGATTGTCGCCCCCGCCGTGGCAAATTAGTTAGAGATGCTTCACCTTATCCCTTTGCCAGCATAATCTCCAATCCACCTCACATGCTTTGATTTGTCCTTTACTGCTTGATAGAAGGCTCTATCACCGGTCCACAAGCCACATCTCTCACTCTCGGCTAAAGCCAGGTAGGCGGCATCATAAGCCACCAGGTTGTACCGGAGTGATACCTCTAGAAGCAGGAGTGGCTCTACTTCTCTCAAGTCAATCCGTAGCGCTACCAGATTCTCCACTGCCTGAAAGGCTATCTCGGGAGTAAGGTGTTTTCGTCTTGAAGCCGTGGCTATACCATTCACCACTTCGTACATTAAAAGCTGAGGGGCTATCAAGTTGATAGCCCCTCAGGCATAATAATCGTCTCTTAAGGCTATAGCCTGAGAAATAGACTCCCATCATCAAACTGCCACTTCAGGACTACCGAGGCGTCAACGACGGCAAGTTCTAACTCCGGCACTACATCTATCTCCGCCGGCCTTCTGCAACAAGATCAGCCGTAGTCGTGCCGACGTGACCAATCTCCTGCCTGAGGTTGTCCATTCGAGACAGCAAAGCCAACCTATCCTTACTTACTCTGTCAGTCATCTCACCGTCTTTCTGTAAACGCTCCCGAATAGCTTCGGCACAGTAAGCCGTAGCGCTGATGCCCCTCCTGGCAGCAGCAATTTTGATCTGTTTTTTAGTTTCCTCATCTTCAAGATAAAGACCGAGCCTGGCTTTTCTGGTCATACCTCCACCGCCATCTAAATATTAACGCTATGACGACATATTGTCGATTTATCTCGCTGATAATAGGCTAACCCTTGCCTTCGCTAGCACATAATATTGATCGAAGCGACAAGATGGTATAGGATTTAGCCGGGTTGAATTCCTTCGTGGCCAAGCCAACCGTAGCCAATAGCGATACAGGTTAAATAAACCCGGAGTTCGCACATAACGAAGTTAGACGAAATGTCTTTAATATAGAGATAAATAATACACAATTGGGGGTATTCAAAATGGAAAAATTACATTTACCAATAATCATTGAGGTGGACGAGGATGGGTATTACATAGTAAGTTGCCCCCTGTTCAGGGGTTGTCATTCCTACGGCAAAACGATAGAAGAGGCGTTGGAGAATATAAGAGAAGTCATAGAGATGTGCCTTGAGGAGACAAAGGTCGAAGAGCTTAATAAATTCGTAGGATTTAGAGAACTGGAAGTATCTCCGAATGCCTAAACTGCCTGTAATAAGTGGCAGAGAACTTGTAACGTTTTTAGAATCCATAGGTTTCAGGGTTATTAGGACGAAAGGTTCCCATATAAGGTTGAAGGCCGAAGACGGAAGGGTAACCACCGTTCCTGTACATGGAAAAAGGGATATACCCAAAGGACTTCTGGGTAAAATAATCAGGGAAGACCTGGAAATAAGCTTAGAGGAGTTTATAGAGTTATATTCAAGATACAAGGGCAAAGAAGAAAGTGATTGACACTTCGCCTAGCAGAGCGTATCTGGCTTCGTGCCTTCGACACTTCGCTAAAGGGCTGGAAAAGGGCAAGGTGATACTGCTTAATCTCTCCTGCTTGGTGGCTAAAGGGAAGGTCGACAGTTTGGGTGAGGAGCTGGAGAAAATAGATAATATGGAGGGTTTCTCTGTCCGTTTTACCGGCCCCTGGCCGCCCTATAGCTTCGTAGCTAAGCCAAGCGTAGCCAACAGCAATACAGGTTAAATGAATCTAGAGTTCGCATATAACGAAGTTATACGAAATTCCGCCCCCTCGCTTGGGGAAAAGGAAATATTATTAACAAGGGAAGAAGTACTATGGATATGAAGGTTAAAGTCTGCGTCCTGCAATTTGAAAGAACAGGCAACTTCAAAAAGAATGTGGAAAAAGCAAAGGACTACCTTAGACAAGCTAATGCCTGTGATTTTGCCTTAATAGGTGGAGAATTCTCATTAAATGAATCTAAGAACATAGACCCTTATCCTCTGCTCACTGAATTGGCAAAGACTTTCACTTGTAATGTTGTTGCACCAATAAATGCTAACTTTAGACGTTTTCCGAAAACAAGAGAAAAGGGATTTTCTTCAATGCACGTTTTCAATAGAGATGGTGAAGTAGTTGCAATTCAAGATAAGCAACATTTTTACTGGAAAGAAAGACCTTGGTTCAAGTGCGGAGCTGACATCAAGGTTTTTGAGGTTGATGGCATAAAAATAGGATTGGTCAGAGGTTCGGACATTCTTTATCCAAATTATACTCAAAGATTAAAAGATGCAGAAATAATATTTTTCTCAACGATGGCAATAGACGATATGATGTTTGAGCTGGCAAAGACAAGAGCATTAGAAAATCAATGCTATATTGTGATGTCTTCTTTTATTGGGAAGTATGTAGGAATGGACTTTGTCGGTAACGCTGCTATTATTGAGCCTGTTTTCACAATAAGGAAAGGAATGAAAATGCCAAATGAGACAAAGGTTTTACAATGCGTCGAAGAAGAAGGCTTTATCCAAGCAGAAGTGGATATTGAGTATATCAGAAAAATCAAAAAGGAATATCATATGGGGGAACTATAAGATGATCTTGAACGAGTGGGCGGAACTCTGCGGCAAACTTCGTTTGCCTTGCCTCGCTTCGTTCAGTCACTTAACAGCGGATAAAAGGCTAAGGTGCTATGCACCTGTGCCCAAATTGCCTTCGGCAACTTCTTTTATATCCGCGAGACGTATATAAAATTCCGCCCCCGCATTTGGGGAGATAGTTAAAAGAAAAAAGTTAAAACTTGGAGGTAAAAAATATGGCTAAAAAACGCAAAACTTGGCAAGAAAAATTGGCGGATAGTAAAGATTTACCGAAAGTGGAGCAGATCACTCCAAAAATGGCTGGCAGATGGGGGACAAAAGTTGGTGATACTGTGGTGATTCCGGCACCAATTGAAGTGGATGAGATTA
>DFYH01000007.1 GCA_002382615.1 Dehalococcoidia bacterium UBA4087 | reverse complement strand
GCATAAGAGAATGTCAGGTCTACTGCGAGGTCGTAGCTTTTAACACACCGTGGGAGAAAATTTCTAACTTAAAACCGAAAGGCTTTATCCTTTCTGGTGGTCCCGCCAGTGTCTATGACAAAGATGCACCACTACCGCCGCTTTATACCTACGAATCAGGTCTACCCATTCTGGGCATCTGTTATGGGATGCAGGCCATAGCTCACCAACTAGGCGGTCGGGTAACACCAACTAATAAAAGAGAGTATGGCTTAGCCATGCTCCATTTAAGCCAACCCGACTCGCCTCTTTTTGCCGGAGTTACCGACACTTCACTCGTCTGGATGAGCCATGCCGATAGGTTAAGCGAGCTTCCGCCAGGTTTTAAGGCGCTGGCCTACACTGATAACTCCCCAATAGCCGCTATGGGAAATGACAAAAATATATTCGGCATTCAGTTCCACCCCGAAGTCAGCCACACCATCTATGGCCCAACTATCCTTAAGAATTTTGCCCGCAATATCTGCGGCTGCCCCGGGGAATGGGTCATGGGCAACTTTGTCAAAGAGAGCGTCTCACGCTTAAAAGAGGAAATAGGAGAGGGACGGGTTATATGTGCTATCTCAGGCGGCATTGACTCTACAGTGGCCGCCACACTGGTGCACCAGGCCATTGGAGATCAACTAACGGCGGTTTTTGTCAACAATGGCCTATTAAGAAAAGAGGAGCCTGAAAGAACATTAAACACCCTGAGAAATAAATTGGGCATGAATGTTGTCTATATTGATGCTTCAGATAGATTTTTAAATGCCCTGCAGGGTGTTAGCGACCCCGAGCAAAAGCGCAAAATCATCGGCGAGGAGTTTATCCATATCTTTGAAGAAGAGGCTAACCGAATAGGCAAAGTTGATTTTCTGGTGCAGGGAACACTTTACCCTGATGTTATTGAAAGTACCGGGGTCCAGACCAGCGTCTCGGCAAGAATTAAAAGCCATCACAACGTCGGCGGTCTGCCAGCCAAAATGAATCTCAAGCTTATCGAACCCTTGCGCTACCTTTTCAAGGATGAAGTACGAGAGGTGGGTAGAGAACTGGGTCTACCCGAAGATATTATCTGGCGCCAACCATTTCCCGGACCAGGACTGGCTATACGCATTCTGGGTGAAGTGACGAGAGAAAAATTAGAGATACTTCGGGCCTGCGATTGGATTGTTATGGACGAAATCAAAAAGGCTGGCCTTTACAAAGAACTATGGCAGAGTTTTGCTGTCTTGACCAATAGCCGAAGCATCGGCATAACTGGCGACTATCGAACTTATGGCTATGTGGTAGCTATAAGAGCCGTGACCAGCACCGATGCCATGACCGCCGATTGGTCAAAATTGCCTTACGCCGTCCTGACCGATATCTCAAACCGCATCGTCAACGAAGTGCCCGAAGTTAACCGCGTCGTTTATGATATTACCTCCAAACCTCCAGCCACCATTGAGTGGGAGTAGATGAAGATACTAGTCGTGGGCGGCGGGGCCAGGGAACATGCCATTGCCTGGAAGATAGCCCAAAACCCCAAAGTAGATGAGGTCTTTATCGCCCCCGGAAACGCCGGCACTGCTGCCTTAGGAGAAAATATACCGCTTAACCAGAGTGACTTAGAATCTCTTATTAAATTCGCCCGGGAAAACAGGATAGACCTCACCGTCGTTGGCCCCGAGGGACCGCTGGCTGATGGTATCGTTGACCGCTTTATTGAGCATGGCCTGAACATTTTTGGTCCAACCAAAAATGCGGCGATGATAGAGACGAGCAAGGTATTTGCCAAAGAGCTAATGACGAGGGCTCATATCCCTCAGGCCAAAGGGGCCATCTTCAGCAATTACGAAGAGGCAAGAAGCTACGTGCTTGGCAGAAGTCTGCCCTGTGTCATCAAGGCCGACGGACTGGCGGCCGGCAAGGGCGTCATCATAGCCCAAACTATACCCGAGGCACTTCAGGGGCTTGAAGACATGATGCTACATAAAAAGTTCGGCCAGGCTGGAGAAAAAGTTATTATTGAAAAGTATCTTAAGGGAAAAGAGATGAGCTACTTCGCCTTTAGTGACGGCACCTATTTCTCGCCCCTTATACCGGCCTGTGATTATAAGAAAGCCTTTGATGGTGATAAGGGCCCCAATACCGGCGGCATGGGTAGTTATAGCCCACCTTACTTTTACACTAATGATTTAGGCAAACTATTAGACCAGAGCGTTATCGCCCCGCTGCTAAATTCCATGCACCAAGAGGGAAGGCCTTTTAAGGGGGTTATCTACGCCGGGCTTATGATAACCGATGAAGGACCTGAGGTACTTGAGTTTAACGCCCGGTTTGGTGATCCCGAAACCCAGGTAATCTTGCCATTATTAAAAACAGATCTTGTTGAGATCATGCTTGCCACCACCCAGGGCCAGCTTTCCACTTCAAAAATAGAATGGACCGGGGAGGCATCGGTGGGGGTTGTCCTAGCCTCAGCCGGTTATCCCGACAACTATAAGATAGGTTTTCCTATTTACGGGCTTGATGAAATAGATAAAGATGTCTTAGTCTTCCACGGTGGCACAAAGATAGACAAAGGAGCAATAGTAACAAATGGTGGCCGGGTGATAACACTGGTAGCCAAAGGAAAAAATCTCAAGGAAGCTAGAGGGAAAGTCTACGCCAACGCCGCTAGAATAAAATTTGAGGGAGTCTTCTACCGCCGCGATATTGCTTTGGTGGAGGGATAGATATGGCCTTAGTAGCAGTTGTTATGGGCAGTAAATCTGATACCGAAATGGCCCAGGATACTCTGGACACACTGAGTAAGCTAGGAATTAGCTACGAGGTGCTCGTTGCCTCAGCCCACCGCCAACCTGAAAAGGTAAGAGAATTTGCCACCCAGGCCGAGGCAAAGGGATTTGAAGTTATCATAGCTCTTGCTGGCTACGGCGCCCATTTACCCGGTGTGATCGCCAGCTGGACAACTCTGCCGGTCATCGGCGTCCCTTTGCCAACCAGTGACTTAAAAGGACTAGACTCACTTTTAGCCAGTGTGCAGATGCCCTCAGGAATACCGGTAGCTGTGGTCACTATTGGAGGGGCTAAAAACGCCGCTTTTCTGGCTGCCGAGATACTGGGCATCAAGCATGAAGAGATAAAAAAGGCTTATAAGGAATACCGCGAGAGCCTAAGGAAAGGTTAAAAAATGATAGAGCGTTACTCACGCCCCGAAATGAAGAAAGTCTGGTCTGATGAAAACAAGTTTAACAAATGGCTTGCGGTTGAAGTAGCCGTTGTCGAAGCCTGGGCAAAGCTGGGCAGAGTCCCCGAAGAAGCCCTACCCAAAATAAGAAACGCCAAACCAAACCCCGAGAGGATCAATGAAATATTAAAGGTAACCCATCATGATATGACTGCCTTCTTAGGAGCACTCAATGAAGAGATTGGAGAAGAAGGACGATACTTACACTTAGGACTAACATCATCCGATGTTATGGATACCGCCTTAGCGCTCCAGATAATCGAGGCCGGAAGAATTCTAGACAAAGATATAGACAATCTTATCGATATTCTGCAGCAAAAGGCAGTGGAGTATAAAGACACCTTAATGGCCGGCCGGACACACGGGGTGCATGCTGAGCCAATAACGCTGGGTCTCAAGTTTGCTCTCTGGCAAGAAGAGATGAAGCGAAATAAAGAAAGGCTTAATTACGCCCTTGATAATATCTCGGTCGGCAAAATCTCCGGGGCGGTAGGCACCTATGCCACAGTGCCTCCAGAGGTGGAGATAATTGCCTGCGACAGGCTTGGCCTTCATCCGGCGCCTATCTCAAACCAAATTGTCCAGCGCGATCGCCACGCCCAGTTCATGACTACGCTAGCAATTATTGCTAGTTCTCTAGAAAAGTTTGCCACCGAGATAAGAGCGCTCCAGAAGACCGAAGTAAGAGAGCTTGAGGAGCCTTTCTCGGCTGGTCAAACTGGCTCATCGGCCATGCCCCACAAACGAAACCCGGAACTATGCGAGCGCATATCAGGGCTGGCTAGATTAGTTAGGGGCTATGCTCTGACTTCTATGGAGAACATCGCCCTGTGGCATGAAAGAGATATCAGCCACTCTTCCACTGAAAGGGTCACCTTCCCCGATGGCTGCCTTGTTCTAGACTATACCCTTACTCTTTTTACCTCCATTATGAAAGGGCTAAGGGTTTATCCCGATAGGATGAGAAAAAACCTTGAGCTCACTGGAGGGCTTATCTTTTCCCAGCGCGTGATGCTGGTCTTAATAGATAAGGGCCTACCCAGGGAGAAAGCCTACCGGCTGGTTCAGGAAAAGGCCATGGAAGTCTGGGAAAAAAGCGCTGACTTCTACCAATTACTCAAGGGAGATGAAGAAGTAGCCAATCTTCTAAGCGAGAATGAGCTAAAGGACCTTTTTGACTATAACTACTACCTAAGGTATGTCAACACCATCTTTAAAAGGCTGGGGCTTCTGGGATAATGAGTGATATTATCTTAAGCACCAACCTACCGCTGACCTTACTGGCCAGGGGCAAGGTGAGAGATATCTACGAAGTTGGCGACTATCTGCTCATCGTGGCCACCGACCGTATCTCGGCCTTTGATGCCGTATTACCTGATGGCATCCCCGGTAAAGGCCATGTATTAAACCAACTCTCCGGCTTCTGGTTTAAGAAGACCAATAAAATCATACCCAACCACCTTGTAGCTACTCTGGATAGCCCGGATGATTTAAAGAAATATCTTCCTGAAGGCACCCGTGCCGAATATCTTCTCGGACGCTCTATGATAACCCGAAAGGCTGAAAAAATACCCATTGAATTCGTTGTCCGGGGATATCTGGCCGGTTCTGCCCGGTCAGAATATCAAAAGACTGGTTCAATCTTTGGCTACTCTGTACCACCGGGGCTTAAAAACAGCGAACGGCTGCCCACCCCCATCCTCACCCCCACTACCAAGGCCGAATTTGGCCATGACCAACCCCTTAAGATAAGCGACGTTGAGGAGATACTAGGACAAAAGCTGGCTAAATATATCGAGGAGAAAAGCTTAGAGCTCTACCAGTTTGCCCACGAGTTCTGCATGGACCGCGGCTTTATCATCGCCGATACCAAATTCGAGTTCGGCATAATTGATGACGAGTGCATCCTTATTGATGAGCTACTGACCCCCGATTCAAGCCGCTTCTGGGACTTAAGTTCCTACCAAGTTGGCCGGCCCCAGGATAGCTTTGACAAGCAACCGGTGAGAGACTGGCTGGAGAAATCTGGTTGGAACAAAGAGCCCCCGGCACCACCACTGCCCCCGGAGGTCATTAAGGAACTAGCCCGAAGGTACCAACTCGTTAGCCAAAGACTTATAAGCTAGCTATCTATTAAACCCTTAGTACTAGGCAGGTCACCCGCCTCATCGGTAATTTCTACAGCCATTCTGAGGGCTTGTCCCAACGCTTTAAATAAGGCCTCTACTTTGTGATGGTCGCTCAAGCCATAGAAAGTGCGGGCGTGAAGATTAATACGGGCTTCATTAGCAAATGTGCTTAAGAAGTGACGCACCAGTTCACCAGGCAGCCCGGGAAGGTCATTGCCCAAAAGGCCAAGGTCAATTACAGCATAGCTACGTCCACCAATATCCACCGCCACCAGAGCTAAGGCGTCGTCCATGGGAATAATAGCGCTGCCAAAGCGCCTGATGCCGTGCTTATCACCCAGAGCCTGATTAAAGGCCCTCCCTAAAACAATAGCCACGTCCTCAACAAGATGGTGTATCTCATCGCCGGTAGCTGCCAACTTTATGTCAAATAGGCCATGTCTGGCTAACTGTGAAAGAAAGTGGTCCAAAATCCTGACTCCAGTGAGAATATCATACTCACCGGAACCATCAAGGTTAAGTTCCAGGCTTATCGTCGTCTCCGAAGTCTCACGGCTAAGGCTTGAGGCCCTCATTTCCCCCTCCTATATCTTTAAGTGCGTCCATTAGTATATCATCATCCTCCGGCCGGCCAACGCTTATCCGGATGCAATCACTAAGGCCAGGTTGATCGAAGTATCGCACCAGTATACCCCGAGATTCAAGTCCCTTATAAACAGCCTCACCGTCACCATTCATTACGCGGCAAAGAATAAAATTGGCCCTTGAAGGAATAGGCACAATCCAATTAAGCCCTTTTAACTGGGTAAAAAGGCGCTCCCGCTCTTTTATTATTTTCTCTACTGAAGCCCTAAGATATTCTAAATCGTTAAGCGATTCTTTGACTGCCAGCAAAGCAGCGCTGTTTACAGCATAGGGATCCTTAATATGCATAAGATAGTTAGCTACACCAGTGGGAAAAAGACCATACCCTATTCTTAGCCCAGCTAAACCAGCCCACTTGCTGAAGGTGCGCAGAACAAATAAGTTGGGGTAATCCAACACCAGCGGGGCTACTGTCTCACCTGAGAACTCAAAATAGGCCTCATCAACTACTATCGGCAGGCCTGTTTTAAGAAGGCTCTTGATAGTATCCCACTCCGCTAACGTGCCCGTTGGGTTATTAGGATTAGCCAAAAATATAAGTTTGGTTCGGGGACTAATTACCCTTTTTACCCTATCAATATCAATGCTAAAATCAGCTCCGCGAGGTATGTCAACCACCTTTGCCCCATAAAGCTCAGCATAAAAGCGATACATGCCGAATGTTGGACTAAAGTTGATGACCTCATCACCCGAATTAACAAAAAGCCTGAACAGGTATTCTATAAGCTGGTCACTGCCAGCACCAGCGACAATATGCTCACCTGGAATACCGGTATAGTACTCAAGATAGCTCTTAATCTCTGTCTGTTCAGCGTCAGGATAAAACTGAAAGCCCTGATAATTGCCCAAGGCTTGAGGTACCCGGGGTGATGGGCCATAGGGATTTTCATTGGCATCTAACTTTATAACCCGCTTAGCAGCCTTAACCTCGGGTAAATCGAGTGACTTACAGGCCTTATAGCCCGAAAAATTAGCAGCCTCAGGTCTTATAAACTCTTCAAGCCCCATATTCACTCCGCAAAGTTATGGCCCTTGAGTGGGCCTCAAGTCCTTCAGCAGTAGCTATGACCCGAGCAGCCTCAGCTAAATGACCAAGGTCATCTTTGTTAACCTCTACCACACTGGTAAATTTTATAAAATCGCTGACATTAAGAGGCGAAGAAAAGCGGGCTGTTCCTCCAGTAGGCAGAGCATGGCTTGGCCCGGCAACATAATCCCCAAAGACCACCGTCGCCATCTCGCCAATAAAAACGGCTCCGGCATTTTTTACTCGCTCTAAGTAGTCTTTTGGATTTTTTATCAAAAGGCAGAGGTGCTCCGGGGCATAGAGATTAGCCAGCTCAAATGCCCGACCAAGACTTTCTACTATAGCTATTAAACTATTTTTATCCAGGGACTCTTTTATTATTTCTCGCCTTTTAAGGGTTACGAGCGCCTTATCTATCTCCTCAAGCACCGCGTAGGCCTTAGCCTTGGAAGTAGTTATCAGAATAGATGAGGCCATCGGGTCGTGTTCTGATTGAGCCAGAAGTTCCCAGGCGCAATAATCAGCCCGGGCCTCATCATCGGCAATCACAATAACTTCACTTGGACCCTCAAGCCCATCAATATCTACCAGACCATAGGCTAATTTCTTGGCCAGCATAACAAAGATATTACCCGGGCCACAGATTTTATCCACTTTAGGTACTAAAGATGTCCCCAGGGCCATAGCGGCAATAGCCTGAGCCCCACCAATAGAAAAGACACGATCAACCCCGGCGAGCTCAGCAGCCGCCAGCATAACCGGCGGCACATGGCCGTCACGGCCGGGGGGAGTAGCCAGTATTATTTCACTCACCCCGGCCACTTTAGCCGGTATAGCTGTCATAAGAACAGTTGAAGGGTAGCTCGCCCTCCCACCGGGGGCATAAACACCCACCCTCTCCAGAGGCCTTACCAGAAGACCCGAATGACCAGGAAAAGAGGCCTTTTCTTTTTCGTGATAGGAGAAGACCCTCTGACTGGCTAAATTAAGGGCCTCCAGAACATCCGGTTCAAGCTTTCCTGGTGCCTCTTTTCTTTCCTTAAGGGATACTTCAAGAGAGGTAAGCTCAACGCGGTCAAGAAGCCTGGTATAGCCAAGAACAGCTTCGTCCCCTTTGCAGGCTACATCATCGAATATCTTCTTCACCACCGCCTCAGGGTCGCTAAGGCCGAAGTTTTCCTGAAGGCTCGCCTTAAGGGTGTCTGCTAGGGTGTAAGAAAGCGGCTTTGCCGTGCGGGTAAAATAGGGCTTCGCATTTTCAAATCCTTCAATTACTTTCATAGCGCCCCCTTTAAAAGCTGGACAAAGCCCTCGATTGTGACTCCTTTGCTACTTAAGGACTGCTCACTGGATATAAGACAGGCAGTTGATTCAACTAAAACATCTACAATTTTTAGATTATTGCGCAGAAGTGTTTTGCCGGTCTCCGTGTTCTCAATTAAGATCTCAGCATCCTCCGGAGGAAAAGCCTCGGTTGCTCCCCAGGTCGGCACGATGCGGTAGTTGCCAAGGTGATGGGTCCGGGCATAGTAGTCAGCAATATTGGTGTATTCCGAGGCCACCCTTACCGGCCAGAGAGCATCCATATAGAAGCGGAAAAGACCTCTAGCATCATCAACCGGCACATCTTGAGATACCGCTGCCACAATCTTAACCCGGCCGTACTTCAGATCAAGAAGCTCGACTACCCCGCTTGAGGGAAACTGGTACAGGTGGTCATAAAGCCAGTCCCGGCCAGTTATCGCCAGGTCAAATTGACCGTTGGCTACCTGAAGCGGCATGTCCTGAGGCCGGATGACCTTAACTGAAAAGCCGTCAAGACCTATGGCGGGGCGACGGTTGCCGATAGATGGATAACCTTCAATCGTGATACCTGCCTGCTCTAAGATGCGGGAGACATGGGCCTGCTGATGGCCATCAGGAAGTGCTAAGCGCACCCCTTTTTGCCGTACCGGCTTCACCCCGGGAGGATACAAAATTTCACCACAAGGCTCCCCTTCATCTGGCAAGAGATTATTGATGATTGAAGCAACAAGTCCAGACATATCTTTGGTCCTTAAGCTCTCACGATTGGCCACCAAAGTAGCATGAGCAGGAAAGAGCTTTTCTATAACCTCTAACCCCTGCTCAGCTAAGGTCTTAGCTGACGAAGAAGAGATAATAACCACATCAGCATTCTCTGGAGGATAGACTGCTGCCGCACCCCATAGCGGATAGATAGCAAAATGCCACATTCTCCTTTGGGCTAGCCAAGACTGAGTTATGTTGGGATACTCACTGGCCGCCCGGACCCTTTCAAGGCTATCAAGATCAACACCCGGTGCCGTTGCCGCATAGAGGGAATTATCCCCGTAACCCAGGTCCTTCAACTTTACCAGGTTGCTTGCTGGATAGCGGGACAAAAGCTCCTGGGCCCAATCTAAACCACATATCCCCAGGTCATAATTACCAATTGAGACCTGTATCGGGATGTCCTTCTCCTGAAGCATCTTAATGGCCAGATCAGGATAGACCTTCGATCTGATGCGATAGAATCTGGCCCCTTCCTCATACCCTTCAAGACCCCAACCAGCCCTCTCCAAGAGCTCAGTGGTGGGGGATAAAAAAAAGCCCTTAGGCAGAGCTACGCGGAGCAACTTCGCCCTCGCATGTAGTCCAATAACTCTTGTGAAGTAGAGAAAATATGACTAGCTTTTTCCCGTACATCGGTTAGAATAATGCCTTTTCCAGAAAGAAAAATCTTAAACTCAAAGTCCCCCGCCCCTTCACCTGAAATATCAAGCCTGACAACGTAGCCCCTACTCCTGAGGCCCTCCATAACCTCCATGGCCTCCGTTAACTTTTCTGGTTTAAATCCCAGTAGCACCCATTCTTTCTTGGCACTCCCTTCTTTTACAGCTTCCATTAAAGGGTCAAAGTAAAGGGCAAAACCAGCGGCTGGCTTAGGCGGTCCGCCCAGGAGGGGTATTAAAATATCATAACGCCCACCACCCCCGATGGCCTTTTCGTCCCAGAAAAGCCGAAAGGTAAAACCGCTGTAGTATTCAAAACCCCTGGCCGAGGTCAGGTCAAATTGAAAGGTGATACCCGACTCTTCAAGTAGCCCGACTAAAGAGATCAGGTTATCTAATTCCTTTCCCACTTCCGCCATGTTAGGCGGCAGGATAGCCCTTATGTTTTTTAGAAAACCGGCTGAGCTGGCCTCAAGAAGAAGCCCCAAAACCTCACCTACCAGCTTATCCGACCGAAGCTCCAGAAGAGCCGAGCTATCACCATCAAGCACCCGATCAAAGATTTCTATCTGCTCGGCTTCCTCAAATGCCGAACAGCGTAAAAGGCTCCTTAATAGACCGGCATGAGATAACTTTATCTCAGCCTTTTTAAGCCCCAGCTCCGTCAGGACCTTTTGGGCCAGATATACAATCTCAAAATCAGAAAGTGCCGAATTTGAGCCGATGAGCTCCACACCCCCCTGCCAGTTCTCTCTTTTTTTCTTGCCTGTCTCGTCATAACTAAAGACACTCTCAATATAGAAAAAGCGAGACAGTGGCTCCTGGTGCTCAATATAAAAACGAACTGCCGGAATGGTCCCATCAGGTCTTAGGACAACCCGCTCCCCACTCCAGCCGTTCCAATCAAGAAAAGAGTAGACCTTATTAAGCCTGTCCGGTGTAAGAGTGCCGGCAGCAGTAAAAAGGTGGAGGTATTCTAGTGAAGGCGTTCTTATTTCCTGATAGCCATGCCCCAGGCACTGCTCACGGAAGACCGACTCAATGTAACGGAATTTCCCCATATCTTCGGGTGTCATATCGTAAAAGCCCTGGCATTTTTCAAATCTCATACCCACTCCTTGAATGGCTAATTCTAACCCAGTCATAAGAAAGCCTTCAAGCATCATAACTTGATATTGCCCCGGTAATCACCAACCCCAAAACTTCTGTTGACAAACCACCGGTCAAAAATGCTAAAATAAGCTAGCCTTTAAGCCAGTCCAGCGAGGCTGGAAAGGAGAGAAGTGAATAAGCAGATTTACACCTCTTGTCGGCAAAGGCAAGAGGTGTCCTTATGACCCCGAAGGTCATCGCCGGCGCCGAGGATATCAGGCGCATCATTGCCCGCATTTCACACGAAATACTGGAACGCAACCACTCTTCCAAGGACCTTGCCTTCATCGGCATGAGGACCAGGGGCGTACCATTAGCCCAGAGACTTGCCTCAAGCATCAAACAATTTGAAGGTCTAGATGTGCCGCTGGGCATCCTTGACTTCAGTCTTTACCGTGATGATCTGGCGCATCAAGGGCCAGGACCTTTAGTAAGAGCCACAAATATACCTTTCAACATAGACAATGAAATCATCATCCTGGTGGATGATGTTATCTTCACCGGAAGAAGCGCCCGAGCGGCTATAGATGCCCTCATAGACTTGGGCCGCCCAGCCTCGATACAGCTTGCCGTTCTTGTTGACCGCGGCCATCGTGAGTTACCCATCAGACCAGACTATGTCGGCAAGAACATACCCAGCTCCAAACACGAAGACATTGTGGTTCATTTAAGTGAGGTCGATGGGATAGACGAAATTCTCATCACTTCCTCTCAAGAGACAATGAAAGAAGGATAAGTGGCCGGCAAGCGAAGGCACATACTCGATCTTGACGACTTCTCAGCTGAAGAGATAACAGGCGTCTTTTCAGTAGCCGAGGCGATGAGAGAAGTGATGGGCCGACCGGTCAAAAAGACACCTGCCCTTCGCGGTAAAGTGGTAGCCACGCTCTTCTATGAGCCGAGCACCCGAACAAAGGTATCCTTCGACCTGGCCGCCAAGATGCTAAGTGCCGAGGTCTTAAGCCTCCAGCCCCAGACCACGAGTGTAGCCAAGGGAGAATCCCTTATCGACACCGCCCATACCCTGGAGGCTCTGGGTGTTGACATCCTTATTCTCCGCCACGCAAGCTCGGGGGCACCTTACTTGGCCGCCCAAAATACTTCCCTCAATATTATAAATGCCGGCGACGGCTGGCATGCCCACCCGACCCAGGCCCTCCTTGACCTCTACACCATCTGGAGACACAAGGGCAGCCTTGAAGGCCTCAAGGTCACCATCGTTGGTGATATCAAACACAGCCGCGTCGCCCGGTCCAATATCTGGGGTCTTACCACCATGGGAGCTAAGGTAACTTTATGCTGCCCCTATACCCTGCTGCCGGCAAACCTGGGCAACACAGGCAGTCTTTTCCCAGAGGTTAGCCTTAAGCCTGATATCTATTCTGCCCTGGAGGGTGCCGACGTGGTAATGACGCTCAGGCTCCAACGAGAAAGGCAAGCTTATGGCGACCTGCCGAGTATCAGGGAATATACTAACCTTTATCAGATAAATGACGAAAGGCTCAAACTAGCTAAGAAGGACGTCGTGCTTCTTCATCCGGGTCCCGTAAATGAAGATATTGAGCTAGCTTCAGCCTGTGTCTACGGCCCGAACTCCCTCATCAAGGAGCAGGTAACCAACGGCGTAGCCGTGCGCATGGCCCTTTTATACTTACTTAGCCAGGGGTGGCACAAATGATTGGAGAGCTGCTTATAAAAGGCGGGCATATTATTGACCCCTCGCAAGAATTAGACCAGAGAGCTGACCTGCTCATCTCCGAAGGGAGAATTATAAAGCTTGCCCAAAATTTGGACGTTCCTGGTGCTGGTATTATCGATGCCGAAGGTCTGATAGTAAGCCCAGGGTTTATTGACCTTCACTCACACTTAAGGACGCCCGGCTTTGAGGAAAAGGAAGATATTTCAAGCGGTACCAGGTCAGCCGCCAAAGGAGGGTTCACCACCGTGCTGGCGATGCCCAACACCGAGCCGCCTCTGGATAACCTCTCCACTATAACACTGCTAATGACATTAGCCGAAAAAGAAGGGGTTATCAGAGTCCTTCCGGTTGGCTGCATAACCAGGGGCAGAAAGGGAAAGGAAATAGTCGATATGGGAGAACTTTCCCAGGCCGGCGTGGTTGCTCTAAGTGATGACGGCTCCTCGGTAGCCGATGCCTCAGTTATGTATCAGGCAATGTGCTACAGTCTTGCTTTCAATCTAATCCTAATCGAGCACTGTGAAGAACCTGCCCTTGCCGCAGATGGCCAGGTAAACGAGGGAATTGTAGCTACCAGGCTTGGGCTAAAGGGAATCCCCACGGAAGCCGAGGATATTATTGTGGCCCGCGATATATTATTAGCCCAAGCAACCGGCTCAAGGGTCCACATTGCCCATGTGTCTACCGCTACCTCCGTCAATATCATAAGAAAGGCCAAAGAAAAGGGTATCAAGGTAACCGCTGAAGCTACTCCTCATCATCTGACCATGACCGAGGAATCACTTCTTGGTTATGACACTCTGGCCAAGGTAAAGCCTCCCTTAAGACGAGAAGAGGACCGCCAGGCCCTAATACAAGGAGTTGCTGACGGCACTATAGACGTTATCGCCACTGACCATTCTCCTCACACCGATGCTGAGAAAATGGTCGAGTTTGATAAGGCGCCCTTCGGTATAAGTGGCTTTGAAACAGCCCTGCCCTTGCTTTTGGGTCTTGTACGGGATGGCTATATAAGCCTTTACCAGCTAATAGATATGCTGACTGAAAAACCAGCCAGGATTATCGGTAAACTCAACCTTGGCACGCTTAAAACTGGTTCACCGGCAGAAGTTACTTTATTTGACCCTGAAAAAGAATGGCTGGTCAGCAAAAACAGCCTTATCTCCAAGGGGAAGAACACCCCTCTTATAGGCCAGATGCTTAAAGGCAAGGTTATGGCCACTATATTCGGGGATGAATTTGCCTATCTAGATGAATCAATGAGGATAGAACATGCCTAAGAGAGCCATTTTAGTCCTAGAAGACGGCTCCATATATGAAGGTGACCTCTTTGGGGCCGATAAAACAGTCTATGGTGAGGTTGTTTTCTCCACCAGCATGGCTGGTTACCAGGAAATGCTGAC
The DNA here is from genome assembly GCA_002382615.1 of Dehalococcoidia bacterium UBA4087. Lineage (GTDB taxonomy): Bacteria > Chloroflexota > Dehalococcoidia > Dehalococcoidales > UBA4087 > UBA4087. Next base: position 78,361 of record DFYH01000007.1, on the reverse strand, counting down.
CGACCCTTCACTGGCCGGCCAAATACTGGTGACTACTTTCCCACTTATCGGCAACTACGGCATAAACGCCGATGATTTTGAATCAGACAAAATCTGGGCCAGAGGTCTGGTGGTTCGCGAAAATTGCCCTAGCCCAAGCCACTATCTGGCCAACAAAAATCTCGATGAGTTTCTTAAAGAATATGATACTCCAGGCATAAGCGGCCTTGATACTCGAGAAATCACCCGCAAATTGAGAAACTATGGGGTCATGATGGGGATGATCACCACCAGTTTAACGCCGTCACAGGCATTAAACGAGCTAGGAAGAGTACCGCCTTATGACTCTACAGATTTTGTCAGGGAAGTAACTACCAACCATATCTACTCTCTGGATGGTGGTGGAAGTAGGCCTTTAATAGTAGTTCTTGATTTAGGCGTTAAGCGCAATATCCTGCGCCTCTTGCGACAGTTTAGATGCAAGGTAATTGTTGTACCCAGCACTACCGATGCCTCAGATATACTTGCTTTAAATCCAGACGGCATCGTCCTTTCGCCGGGTCCGAGTAACCCGGAGAACCTTGACTATCTTTTAGACACAATAAGAAGACTTATCGGCCAAAAGCCCATTCTTGGCATCTGCCTCGGGCACCAGCTAGTTGCCCGAGCCCTGGGGGCTCAGACATTCAAACTTAAGTTTGGACACCGGGGGGCTAATCACCCGGTGATTGATCTTAAGACCCGAAAAGTCTATATCACCGCCCAGAACCACGGCTACGCCGTTGATTCTGATAGCCTTAAGGGAGGGCTTGAAGTAAGCCACGTAAATGTTAATGACGGCACTGTTGAAGGATTGTCACATCGTGATTATCCCATACTATGTATTCAGTACCACGCTGAGGCCTCTCCCGGACCACTCGATAGCACCTATATATTTCAGGAATTTATGGAGATGCTAAAAAATGTCTAAGCCCTCCAAAGTATTAATCATCGGCTCAGGGCCAATTGTCATCGGGCAGGCGGCCGAGTTTGATTATGCCGGTACTCAGGCCTGCCGGGCAATGCGAGAGGAAGGCGTAACTTCAGTCCTGGTCAACTCCAATCCGGCAACTATTATGACCGATGAGGATATAGCCGATGCCGTCTATATTGAGCCATTGACGGTTGAATCAGTTGCCAAAATCATCGAAAAAGAGAGGCCCGACGGGCTCCTGCCAACACTAGGCGGTCAGACCGGCCTAAATTTAGCCGTAGAGCTGGCTGATAAGGGCATCTTGGATTACTACGGTGTACGCAGCCTGGGCACACCTATCGAAACTATTAGAAAGGCCGAGAGCAGAGAACTATTCAAAGAGCTCCTAGCTAGTATTGGCGAACCCGCACCGCCCAGTTTTACGGTTACATCGTTCGACGATGCCCTAAAGGCAGCTTTTGAAATTGGTTTCCCGGTAATCATTCGCCCTTCTTTTACTCTAGGCGGCAGTGGAGGTGGTACGGCCAGTGACCTAGAGAGCCTAAGGTTAGCAGTCTTGAATGGCCTCGCCGCCAGCCCCATCCATGAAGTGCTTATAGAAAAGTCAGTGGCTGGCTGGAAGGAGATCGAATATGAAGTAATGAGGGATGCCGCCGATAACTGTGTCACCATTTGTAATATGGAAAATATTGACCCCATGGGAGTACACACTGGAGATAGTATTGTCATAGCCCCAACCCAGACACTTACTAACAAAGAATACCAGATGCTCCGCTCCGCTAGCCTTAAAATTATCCGCCAATTAGGAATAGAAGGTGGCTGTAATATTCAGTTTGCCCTTGACCCCCAAAGTGAGAACTATTATGTCATTGAAGTTAATCCCCGGGTCAGCCGCAGTTCGGCCCTGGCCAGCAAGGCTACCGGCTATCCCATCGCCAGGGTGGCTTCCAAGATAGCCATTGGTAAGAGGTTAGACGAGATACCCAATAAGATCACCGGAAAGACGATGGCCTCCTTCGAACCAGCCCTCGACTATGTAGTTGTTAAAATACCACGCTGGCCATTTGACAAGTTTGCCTCCGGAGAAAGGCGGCTGGGTGTTCAGATGAAATCAACCGGTGAGGCCATGGCCATAGGGCGGACCTTTGAGGCTGCTTTTCAAAAGGCTGTGCGCTCTCTTGAATTCGGCAATAGAACACTTTTGTGGGAAGACCCCAACTGGAAATTTGGCGATAAGGTAGAAGACTACCCCTTGGAGCCAACTGACTTAAGACTCTGGATTATTATGACGGCCTTAAGACGAGGTGTCGCTCCCCAGGATATCTCAACCAGAACAGGTATAGATGTCTGGTTTATAGAAAAAATGAAAAACATTGTAGCTATGGAAAAGCGCCTCCTCAGTGAGCCTCTGACGGCATCGCTTCTCCTCGAGGCTAAGCAGATGGGCTTTTCGGATGAGGAGATTGGTACGCTGGCCGATAAGTTACCGGACCAGGTTAGAAACTTAAGAAAGTTATGGCAAATCACGCCAGTCTATAAGATGGTTGACACTTGTGCCGGTGAATTTGAAGCCCAGACGCCTTATTTTTACAGCACCTATGACAGGGGAGAGAATGAGGCCCCACCTCTGGATGATAAAAAAGCGATGGTCATTGGCAGTGGGCCAATAAGAATAGGCCAGGGGATAGAGTTTGATTACTGCAGCGTCCATTCGGCCTGGGCACTAAGAGAAGAAGGCTGTCAAAGCATTATGGTCAACTCTAACCCCGAGACTGTCTCCACTGATTTTGATACTAGCGACCGTCTCTATTTTGAGGCCCTGGATAAAGAAAGTTTGCAAGATATTGCCGAGAATGAATCAGAGGACGGCGTAGAACTTCCGCCAGCTATAGTCCAGTTTGGCGGTCAGACAGCCATAAATGTTGCCGGCCCACTTTACAATAGCGGTATACCCATCTCCGGTTCAAGCATAGATACTATTGACCTTGCCGAGGATAGGCGCCGATTTGAAGCCTTCATAAATCGCCTCGGCATGCAGCAGGCCCCAGGCGCTACTACGACCACTGTAGAAGAGGCAATCAAAATCGCTGACTTATTAGGATATCCGGTACTGGTAAGACCCAGCTATGTACTGGGTGGCCGTGCCATGGAAATTGTACATAATCCGGCCGAGCTTACCCGTTATATGAAATATGCCCTTGATCTTAATACTGGACGGCCAGTCCTTATCGATAAATTTCTCCAGGGCAAGGAAGTCGAGATAGATGCCGTAGCTGACGGCTCGCGCGTCTTTATACCGGGTATAATGGAACATATCGAAAGGGCCGGCGTTCACAGCGGGGATTCGATAGCTGTTTACCCTCCCAAAAACCTGACTGAAGAGGAAATAAATACCATAGTAAACTACTCTATCCGCCTCGGACTTGAGCTAGGCGTTAAAGGATTGATGAACATTCAATTTGCCGTGGTCAGGAACAATTCCAAGTCTACTGTCTATGTTATTGAAGTAAACCCACGAGCAAGCCGCACCGTGCCATTTATTTCCAAAGTAACTGGTGTACCACTAGCCAAACTGGCAACCAGAGTCATGCTCGGCCGAAGTCTTGAGGAATTAGGCTATGAGACCGGATTATTACAACCAGGAAAATTAATCGCCGTCAAAGCGCCAGTCTTCTCCATGTCCAAACTCAGCGGTGTTGATACCTACTTAGGACCAGAGATGAAGTCAACTGGCGAGGTCATGGGTGTTGACTTTAAGTTTGAGTTAGCTCTTTACAAAGCCTTACTGGCTGCCGGGCTGGTAATGCCAGCCGGGGGATCGATTCTTTTAAGCATTGCTGACCGGGATAAGGCCGAGGCTTTACCTTTAATCAAAAAACTTAATGATCTGGACTATAACTTTTATGCTACTGAAGGCACGTCAGCTCTAATAGAGCAAGCTGGCATGGATGTAAAGATGATCACTAAAAAGCTACACGAAGGGCATCCCAATGTCGTAGACATTATTAAAGAAGGTAAGGTAGATGGTGTGGTCAATACGGTTACCGGCAACCGCGTTCCCCTAAGCGATGGCTTTGAAATACGCCGGGCAGCCGTGGAAAGACGAATCCCTTGCTACACCTCGCTGGATACGCTGGGGGCCATTATTGATGTGCTAAATAACCCCGTGAGAGACTACCACACCATGACAATAAAGGAATATCGCCAGGGANNCTGATAAGCACTGAAAGAACAGGCCGGGTTGTATCAAACAGGGAAGTTATACCCGGCACCTATATAATGTGGTTAAAGATATCACCTGCCTTTGCAGTGCTACCGGGGCAGTTTTTTATGGTCAAATGCGGCGAAAATCTTCTTCGGAGGCCATTTAGCATTTATTCATCCGAGGATGATAAATATGCCATAGTCTACCGCGTTGTAGGCCAGGGTACCGCGTGGCTCTCAAAACGTAAAGAAGGAGAGGAGATAAATATTCTGGGGCCGCTGGGCAACAGCTTTGAGATTCCCGAAGGCGAATGTAATATGCTCTTGATAGCTGGGGGGCTGGGTATAGCCTCAATATCATTCTTGGCTGAGAAAATCTCCACTAGTGTTCACAGGGTAAAGCTCCTCTATGGTGCTCATGATAAAGATTGTCTCCTCCCACCATCTTTTCTCCCCGATGGATTGGATATTGAATTTGTCACTGATGACGGCAGTTTCGGCCAGAAGAGTCTAGTGACAGACCTCGCCCCACCGTACCTGGGCTGGGCCGAGCAGATCTTTGCCTGCGGCCCTTTAGCCATGTTACGAGGACTAAAAAAAGTAACCGCCGCCTCCACCATACCCATCCAGGTCTCTTTAGAGGCAAGGATGGGTTGTGGGCTGGGTGTTTGTTATGGCTGTGCTATTAAGACCAAAGATGGCATGAAATTAGTCTGCCATGATGGGCCAGTCTTCCAGCTAGAAAATGTTGACCTGGAGTCAATGGCTATCTAAAATTTGACCATGGTAGAAAGTTTTAGCTTTGAGGTAAAGACCAAAGGTGATGACGATATTATTGATATCATGCCACTAGTCGAAGAAAAACTAACTCTTTCCAAAATAAAAAATGGCTTTGCTTTAGTTTTTGTCAGCGGCTCAACATGCGCCATCACCACCATGGAGTATGAACCGGGGCTCATTGAAGACTTAAAAGTGCTACTTCAAAGACTCGCCCCTAAAAATGAAACCTATAAACACAATCTAAGATGGAACGATGATAATGGCTATGCCCATCTCAGAGCATTGTTGATAGGTCCATCACTTGCCATACCTTTAGTTGATAGCAAGCTCAAACTTGGTATCTGGCAGCAAATAGCCCTTATTGACTTTGACAACCATCCCCGCCAAAGATATATAACTGTCCAATTAGTCGGCGAATAATCAACTCTTGGCTATAAGAGACAAAAACTCAGCCCGGCTGTCTGCTCGCCTTCGGAATATTCCTCTTAAGGCTGAGGTAACCACGCTTGAACCCGGTTTTTTAATACCCCGCATGATCATACAAAGGTGCTCGGCTTCAATAACCACTGCTACTCCTTCCGGCTGGAGACCTTCGTAGATAGCATCGGCAATCTGAGTGGCCATCCTTTCCTGCACTTGAGGTCTGCGGGCAACAATCTCGACAACCCGGGCCAGCTTGCTTATACCAACAACCTTGCCCTCTTTATTGGGTATATAACCTACATGAACAACACCGAAAAAAGGCAACAAGTGATGCTCACACATGGAGTAAAAAGGAATGTCTTTAAGAATAACTAGCTCGCGGTGCCCAAGCTCATATTCCACACCCAGCACTTCTTTCGGATCCTGTCCCATACCGGAGAATAATTCCTCGTACATCTCGGCAACTCGCTGGGGCGTACCCTTAAGACCCTCTCTCTGAGGGTCTTCACCTATGGCTTTGATAATCTCAGTAAAAAGCTCTCTTATCCTGTCTTGATCAATCATGTTCCTCCTCAAGATACCTGATCGCTTTTAGGCGTTCGATGGCAACAACTTTAGGAGTATTGATATCGACATAGCTATCAAGGCCGACATATAATACCGGCCTTACCTTATCAAGATTGATAATACCTTCGTCAGAAAAGGCATCCTCAAGATAATGGACGGCCAGGACTTCGCCAATTATAAAGCGGTGGTCACCATAGGCCTGGTCGCTAACCAGGCGGCACTCATAGGCACCATAGGCACACTTTAGTATCGGCGCTCCTGTCTTTATAGACTCCTCTTCTTCAATGCCAAAGGACTTAAACTTGTCTATCTTCTCGCCCTTGCTGCCACCTACAGCGGCAACAAGCTCCGCTTTTTCCCAGGGTAGAAAGTTTACCGCAAACTCTCCGCTCTTAAGGATGAGGCTATAGGTAAATCTTTTGGGCGATATGGCCACACCATAAAGAGGAGGTCTCGATGAGACCGGTGTTTGCCAGGCAGCAGTCATAGCGTTGGCCCGACCATTCGCTCTAGCAGTGATCACCGCGGCTATTTGTGGGTAGTGATAACCAAATCTTTGGACTTCTTCACTTATCTTCATCTCGTCTCCTTCAAGCCTAAGGCCCCGGCTATAACCTCAGGATCGGGAGGAAATTCAGAAATACTGGCCCCTCCGGCTTTTAAGGCAACATCAGGGTCTTTAAGACCCGAACCGGTGACCACCAGAACTATCCTCTCCGCCGAGAAGTCATAGCCCTCTCTTTTTAGCTTAATAAGGCCGGCTAACGAAGCAGCTGAGGCCGGCTCACCAAAAATACCCTCCCTGGAGGCCATAAGTTTGTAGGCCTGAAGTATCTCATCGTCACTTACCATATCTATGAGTCCACCCGATTCGTCTCTGGCTTTAACTGCTTTTTCCCAGCTCGCCGGATTACCGATGCGAATAGCAGTGGCTACCGTCTCTGGCTTTTCTATAGGGTGCCCGCGGACGATTGGTGCCGCCCCTTCAGCCTGAAAACCCATCATTTTGGGTGTTTGCCTGCTTTTACCCAGAGCAAAGTACTCCTTAAATCCCTTCCAGTAGGCAGTGATATTACCGGCATTGCCCACCGGAATAAAAAGACGGTCAGGGGCATCACCAAGCACGTCAACAATTTCAAAGGCAGCCGTCTTCTGGCCCTCTATACGATTTGGGTTTAAGGAATTGACCAATGTTACCGGGTAGCGGGCGGCTAAGTCTCTGGCAACCATAAGCGCCTGATCAAAGTTACCTTTAACTGCAATAATCCTGGCCCCATAGATAATGGCCTGGGCCAATTTCCCCAGAGCAATCATACCCTGCGGTATTAATATAATAGCCTTAAGTCCAGCCTTGGCGGCATAGGCCGCCGCCGAGGCACTGGTATTGCCTGTGGAGGCACAGATAACCATACTACTCCCCGCCTCCATAGCCTTGGCTATAGCTACCACCATACCACGGTCCTTAAAGGACCCGGTAGGGTTAGAGCCTTCAAACTTAAGATAAAGCTCACCGCAACCAATTTCCCTCTCCAAGTTATAACCCCTCACCAGCGGCGTCTCGCCCTCACCTAAAGAGATACGGGGTGTCTTCTCAGTTATCGGCAGATAATCACCATATTTTGCCAAAACACCTTTTTTCATGCTTCAACTCTTATAAAATTGCTCACTTCCTGGGTTATCTCAAGCTCGTTTATTTCCTCAATGGCCATCCTCATATTCCTCTCCAGGGCCTGATGAGTCATAATAACAATCTCGGCTGTCTGGGACTTACTATCAGACTCTTTTTGAATAACCGACGCGATGCTTATCTGATGCATACCCAACACGCGAGCTATTTGGGCTAAGACGCCCGGCTGATCAGCGGCACTCATGCGGATGTAATACCGAGTTAATACATCGTCCATGGGTTTGATAGTAGCATCTCCCGATAGCAAAGGAAGTTGCTCTGCCTGACCTGATATAACCTCTCTGGCAGCAGCAATGACGTCAGCCACCACAGCACTGCTGGTAGGTAATGGCCCAGCTCCCTGACCGACAAATACTACCTGCCCCGTAAGGTCCCCATCAACCATGATGGCATTTAAGACACCATCAACCTTGGCCAGGGGATGCTCTTGTGGCAAGAGAACCGGGTGGACTCTTGTCTCAATAGCCCCATTATCATCTTTAGTCATAGCCAGAAGCTTGATAGTAAAACCAAGCTCTCTGGCATAGCGAAAGTCCTGGCTGCGTAACCTAGAAATGCCCTCACGATAAACCTCTTCAGGTCTTACCCTCTTCCGGAAAGCTAGGGTGGCCAGAATAGCAATTTTAAAAGCAGCATCAATACCTTCAATATCATTGACCGGATTTGGCTCAGCATAGCCCAGCTCCTGGGCACTCTTGAGGGTTGAGGCAAAGTCCATATCCTCCTTAGACATGCGCGTAAGGATATAGTTTGTTGTGCCATTAATAATGCAATAGATACCTCTTATCTTATTGGCCACCAGATCACGCTTTAGAGGAGTAATAATAGGGATACCGCCACCAACACTAGCCTCATAGCGAAGCGAGGTATTGTGTTCCTTGGCCATCACCGTTAGTTCCATACCATGTTTGGCAATCACCTCTTTGTTAGAAGTGACCGCCTGTTTACCACTAGCAATGGCTCTCTTAAGGTAAGAAAATGCTGGTTCCTCGCCCCCTATAGCCTCAAACACAATATCAATGCCTGGTGTGGCAAAGAAATCATCTTCATCAGTAGTAAATAGGGACGGTCCTATTATTCCAACTAAAGGCCGCTCCAGGTCAGCTTTGACCACCTTGACCCTTTTTAGAGTAATGGGAACACCTGTCTGGTCCTGGAATCTATCTTTCTCGCTGGTAAGAAGCCTAGCAACCTGACTGCCAATAACTCCAAATCCAATAAGGCCAACACCTATCTCTTTGGTCATAACTTGCCTACCCCAGGACTCGCTGGATTATAAAGTTCTTCTTTTCACTATCCAGGTAATTCTGAACGGTGTTCTCCGAGCCCGACCTTACCTCTTCAAGCCAATCACTAAACAGATTATCAATAAGGGTGCCTCTATCTTCCTCGCTGATCTCCTTCTCCTGGCTCGCCGAGGCCTTTATAAGCCAGTAGCCACCCTTAGTGGTGACGTCTTCATCCTTTATCGGCTGACTAACAGCGCCCAGCTCGGCCTCCTGACTTAAAGCATAGCTTTCAAAAGCGGGACTCATATCGCCTTGGCTTATCCAGCCGAGATCGCCTTTAGTTTCGTTTTCACCTTGCCACTGGGAATATGTATTGGCCAACTCAAGAAAGTCAACGCCACCCTCAAGCTCCCCTGTTATTTTTAGGGCTTCCTCCTCGCTCGAAAGCAACATCGCATACACATGAGACTTAAGCGAGTCTTCACTTCTTTCAATAACTTTAATTAGCCAGTAGCCCAGAGCTTTAGTCTTATCAGGATCCTTTATAGGGTCACTTATTGAATCAGGCTCAAGGCTAAAAACGATATCATCTATATTAAGGCTCGTGCCCATCTTTTGGGCCAGGATACCACGGGGATGCCAACCAAGATCGCCGTCATCCTCCTTGGTTGTTGGATCGAGAGAAAATTTCTCGACTAAACTGGAGAACTCTTCTCCAGCCTCCAGTCTTTCCTTGATCACCTGGGCCTGACTTTCGCTTTCAAGAAAGATGGCTTTAACTTCTCTTTGCTCGGCAGAAGCAGGTACCTGAGGGCCAAAGTGTTCCTGGCGCATTTTGTCCACAATTAGCTGCGTAACCACAATGTCTCTTATTGCTTGGTTATCGTCCAGGCCCTGTTCTTTGATTACCTTACGCACCTCATCCTCGCTCACATTGAATCCAAGTTCAGCTGCCTCCTGGCTGATGAGTTCATTTTGGATAATCTGCTCAGCTACTGGGTCAATAAAATAGCTAACATATTGATTTTGGCCAGCCATGTAATAATCCAGTGCATCCAGATAATAAGACACAGAAAATTTCTTGCCGTTAACTTCAATGGCCGTCTCATGAAGAGGTTTATAGCTGCCAAGATACCACTGATGATAAACACCGACCCCAATAAGAATCACCGCCACAATTGCTACTGCCAAACCTACAATTTGGAGTAGTTTCTGCCTCCTCTTTTCCCTCTTAGCCCGGCTGAGCTGTCCTTTTGTCGGTTTAGTTTCCTGCTTTTTGGCCGGTTTAGTTTCCTGCTTTTTGGCCAACTCTTCCCTTTCCTTTTGTAATGTGCGGCTCAGAACTCTTGTTAGCTAGGATGCCTTTAAGAGCTAAAGTCATCCTAACTATAGTGCCCTCTCGACGTCTAATTTGCCCACAATAAAAAATTATCGGGTACTATCCTCTAACTAAATAAGCGATGGGATATCGCGCCCCAACTCCTCAATCTCCCTGAGTTTATCTCTTGTTTCCTGACCTCTCTGCTTTAACACTGTTGCCATGTTAGCCGTAGATCGATAGTATTCCCTAATACGCCCAACATCACTCAGTTCAGAGAAAATAAGGCTCACCGAGAGGTTTCCACCTTTCCGAGGATAATCTCCATTGCGAATAACGGCATTGGGCGCCAGATTTCTTACCCAGTCGCCTATCTCCTTGATCAGTCCCGTACTCATTTCTTTAGCCGGAGCAGCAGTAAGAAAAAGCGCCCTTCCTGCATCCCTGGGGTCACACTCTATGGAAAGCTCACTTAAAGCCTCGTCCACAGCCTTAAGACCGGAATGGACTTCCCTATCACGGTCTCTAAAATCACTGCTACGGGAGAATAGAAAGCCTTTCCTTTTTACTGAGGCATAGCCACAACCAATAGCCGTCCAACCTGAAAGCGATTGAATAATATCACCGGCATCCAGTGTTTTGGCGCCCACATACTTGGCCTCTTTTTCCTCACCAGCGCAGAGTAGGTCATAAAATGGCTCAACAATAAGTTTGTTTATTTTGGAAAGGTTCAGCCTCAAAGAAGCATCTTTCTTAATATACCGCTGGTTATCCACTAGAAATACTGCATCAGCAACACTATAGGTGGACTTAAGGCATACAGCAGCATTATAAACAGTGCGCTCTTCTGTTCTCTCTTCATGCTCAAAAGGCAATATAAGAAGAGCATAGGCTGGCTTATCAGGATAGCGTTCCTTAATAATATTCGAAACAACGGCCACCGAACCTGAGCCAGTACCACCAGCGGCGCCAGCAACAATCAGAAAGGCATCGCTCTCATAAAAGTTTTTCGTTGACCTTAAGGCATCGATAATTTTATCAGCATCCTCCCGAGCAATCTCAGCACCCAGTTCATTCACTTTACCAACACCATGACCGCCGGTTCGCCTCCCCCCTATGAGAATACGATGCTGATAGTCCGGCTTTATAACACTGAGGCCGGAGAGATCTGTAGCATCAGTATTAACTGCAAATACACCGGGCATAATAAACACCTTGTGCTCCATAACTGCTCGCTGGTTTAGCCGCGCAAACTCGTCAGCTACGCGCCCGCCACATTGCCCTAGGCCAATAACTATCAGCTTCACTTTCTGCCTCCACCATTGTTTTTGCTGATTGTAGAGGTTAAGGTCATGAACTGTCAATTAAAGGTCCGATTGAAAGAGATAACCTCTTGTTTTAAAATGAGCTCAAGTTGGCAACAGAAAGTTTTAGTGGCCTTGAAGGCGGTGGCACCGCCCTCGAAGAGATTGTCGCCCGAGCTGAGGCGCTGGGTAAGCGGGCCAGAGAGATGGCCGAAATCTCAGCCAGGCAATCGCGCGAGGCTATTGCCCGGGCAGAAAAAATAAGCAAAGAGGCCATGCAAGCTTCTGAAGAGGCATCCAGAGTAGCCCAGCAGGCCATAGATATGGCTGAAAGTATAACTTCTCAAGCCAAAGCAGCCATAGAAGAAGCCGAAAAGGCAATTAAGCTCTCAGCCAAATCAGCACAAGATGCTGCCGTGGCTTTTCAACAAAGTATCGCACGAACCGAAGACATAGCTCGAGAGGCCAGAACTAGCGCTGAACAATCTTTGACATTAGCCCAGGAAGGCTTATCACGGGCCGAAAAAGAAGCTAAGGAAGCTAGAGAAGTAGCCGAGTCCTCCCTTAGGATAAGCAAGGAAGCTACAAGGCGCACCGATGAGGTAAGCCAAACCTCTAAAAAAATGGCTAGCGATGCCTTGCGAAAGGCACAGGAGGCTGCCGGGCGTGTAGAAAAGACAGCTCAGGAAATAGATAATTTCATCCACTCCATAGAGCAGATTGTAGCCCGCGCTGAGAATGTAGCTAAAGAGACACGAGATAAATCCGAGGTATCACTGTCTCAATCTAAGGAAGCCATATCCCGACTTGAAGACCTGGCCAAAGAGACGAAAGCTATGGCCGAAGAAGCGTGGCAAACTTCGCAAGAGACTGTTAACAAATCAGAGCAAATGGCTGCTGAGGCACACGAGCATTTAGAGGTGGCTGAACAAACATTCAAAGAAGCTATCACTAAAGCTGAGGATGTCACTCAAAAGGCCAAGGAGGAATCCAGTACCCTGATACAATCGGTAAAGGATTCTTTTAATGAGGTCCTAATTGAATGCCAGACTATGGTAGAAGAATCAAAAAAGGCATCCCAAGAAGCTATTACCTCAGCCCAAAAAATGGTCGAGGAGGCAAGAGGAGCGTTTGAGGCCAATACCAGAGCCACTGAGGAAACCGTAGCAAGGCTGACTAAAATGATAAGAAAGGCGCTTGAGGACTCTCTTGCCTCCTCACAAGAAGCTGCCGAGAAGGCCAACCGCTCAGCCCTGCTTGCTAGCGAAATCAGCATAAGGGCCTTTCAGGAAATAAAAAACAATTTGGGTTTTGACTCAACTTCAGTCAAGGCCTATCTTGAATCATTTGACAATATGCAAAAGCCTCAAGAAAAAAAGGAGAAGGAGTTGGAAGAAGTCACAGAAGATGTTAAAATAAACCCATCCGATGAATTGAGAAAAAGAAGAGAAGAAAGATTAAAACTTCTTTCCCAGATGTATACTCCCGATAAAGATAAAACCGATAAGGAACAGGATTAAATAAAGGAGGCCATATCACATGGTTGAAAAAGAGAAGGAAGTAAGGGAAACCGCCAAGGAAACCCCTCAGGAAAAAACATTTGCCCCGCCCGATTTCATTAGCCAGGTTGAGAAAGCCTATATGGCCTACCTGGAAGCCCAGAAGGAAGTGGCTCGGGCTTACAAGAGTAGCCAGGAGAAGGCTGACTTAGACTACAAAAAAGCTGAGGAGAAGGTCGAGGCACTTTATCGGCAGGCCGTAAACGAAGCAGTAAAGGCCAGAGCCGATGAAATACGCCAGGCTGAGGCTGCTTTCCAGAAGGCAAAGCAAGCAGCTGAAGAGGCATTTGAAGCCAAACTGACTAAAGCCCAACAATCAAAGGCCGAGGCTACTACCCAGACCTGGCAGCTGCGTAACCAGGTTATAACTCAGTCCTGGAAGATTTTCCTGGGAGAAACAAAGTAAGGGCCTAGATGAGCGAGGGGATCTCTCCGAAAAGATCACCAAATTCCCGGTGCTTTTGGTCAATATTTTCTTGCCCTCGTTGCGTAGTATAGATAAACTCAATAGCCCGCTTAAAATAGTCGGTGAGCTTATCAAGCCTCAAAAGCTCAGCCAGTATGATAGTGACCTCAACGGCACCTTTCTGGCGGGGATAATCGCCGCTACGGATTATGGCATCGGGAGCCAGGCTCCTAAGCCTGGCTCCAACTTCTTTGAAAAGTTCCATGCTCATCTCGGCGGCCGGAGCCGATATAAGATAGAGCCCCTTTTTGGCATCCTCGGGGTTACACCTGAGGGATAACCCACTCACCGACCGCTCTAGGGCCAGCATACCAGGATGATTTTCGATAGCCTCAGTCCTGAAGTCACGTCTCTTAAAAAAGCAATGCCTGGGAACCTCAGCCTGGCCATGTCCCAAAACTGCCCAGCCGGAAAGTGTCTGTATAATATCGCCGGCATCAAGCGTCTTGCCACCCACAAAATCGCTGATCTTTTCCTCACCCGCCGATAAAAGATTATAAAAAGGCTCGACCACTGCTTTGTTTATGTCAAACAAAGCCCTATTGATCGGTGAGTTCCCCCGGTAATAATTTTGATTATCAACCAGAAGTACCGCATCAGCAACAAGGTAGGCCGATTTAAGACAGGTAGCCACATTGTAGACCACCCTTTTTTCCGTCAGCTCTTCACTCCGAAACGGAAGAACAATTAGATCATAGACTGGCTTCTGGGGAAAACGTTCCTTTAGTACCTGAGTTAACACCGGGATTGAACCCGAGCCGGTACCTCCAGCAGCTCCGGCTATGAGCAAAAAGGCGTCGGCCTCAGGAAACTGCTGGCTGGCCGTCATAGCCTCAAGCACAACATCAGCATCCTCCCGAGCTACCTGGGCACCAAGCTCATTTATCTTCCCGACGCCATGCCCTCCGCTCTTCTGAGCTCCTATAAGAATTCGGTGCTTCTTGTCAGGCTTGATGTGCTTGAGTCCGCTCAGATCGGCCATATCGGTATTAACGGCGATAATACTTGATATAAGATCAAAACGCCGCTCACCCCTGGCCTTCATATTAAGCCAGGCGAACTGGTCGGCTATACGGCCACCACACTGCCCCAGACCAACAACTACCAGCTTCATATTAAACAGAGCATACTTTGGCTTCTAAGCAAAGTCAAATACCTCTTGAAGCAATATAGTTAGCCAGATCAGCCAAGCGGCAGCTATAACCCCATTCGTTATCATACCAGGCAATGACTTTGATAAGATCGCCGGCAATCACCATAGTGCTAAGGGCATCAAATATCGCACTTGACGAGTTTTTGATAACGTCACTGCTAACCAGAGGCTCGGTACTATATTCTATAATACCTTTCATTTCACCTTCAGCAACTTCCTTGAAGGCCAGGTTAATATCTTCGGCAGTAACCTCTCGTTCAAGCTCGGCTACCAGATCAACTACTGAGCCAGCCGCCACTGGAACCCTGAAGGCCATCCCATGAAGCCTACCTTTTAGCTCCGGGATAACCACAGTTACCGATTTGGCAGCCCCGGTAGCTGTAGGAATGATATTCTGGGCTGCTGACCTGGCCCGCCTGATATCAGTATGATAGGTATCCAGTAACCTCTGGTCGTTAGTATAGGCATGTATGGTGCTCATCAACCCCTTTTTAACGCCAAATCTCTGATGGAGGACCTTGACTAATGGAGCGGCGCAGTTAGTAGTGCAGGAGGCATTAGAGATAATATGGTGATTTTCGGGCTGATACTTATCCTCATTTACACCCAAAACAATGGTTATATCCTCCCCCTTAGCCGGCGCGCTGATCAACACCTTTTTAGCCCCACTCTCAAGATGAGCCCTGGCCTTCTCGGCATCGGTGAAGTGGCCGGTCGATTCAATAACGATATCAACACCACACTCACCCCACGGGATGCGAGCCGGGTCTTTCTCCGAAAAGTCCCTGATTACATTGCCATCAATCATCAGATATCCATCGCTGGTAAATACTTCTCCAGGATAACTGCCATAGGTACTATCCCGTTTAAAGAGGTGGGCGTTAAGGGCGACATCACCCAGGTCATTTATGGCTACCACTTTTAGCTCATCGGGATAACGCTCTTTGATAGCCCTCAGGGTCAATCGACCAATACGCCCAAAACCATTGATACCAACTCTTGCCATCTTTAACCTCCTGTTATTTAAATAATAGTGCCCTTTTTGACCACCTCACCATATCCAGAAAGGCCTCCAGTCTGGTCTTAAGATGCTCGCTTAAGTAAAAATCACTCCCGCCCTCAATAGTAAGAAGGGGTAAATCCAGACTGCTACGGAAAATAATATCACCGATACCACGGTGGCAGAATGCCTGGACATAATGAATTATGCCGTCAAGCCGCCGTCTCTTAATTTCACCTTTGATATCCGATAGCCGATCATAAATGGAATAAGGATAAGTGTAATTGGTATACTGCTCGGCCAAAGAGCTACCAGGTTCAGGCATGGCAAACTGGCGCTGTATCTCGTTAAAGACAACTCTGCCTCCCAGACTCTCAAGATAGCTGTAGAACTCCTGGGGGAAGAGAGGCGGCACCCCGATAAAACCAAGTCTTAACATATCTTGAGGATAAGGTTCCCGGCTATGACAGAGGCTAATAAATTCAGTTATCTCACTTTGGTACTTCTCTAAATCCTGATTAAAATCAGAAGTTGAGACAAGCCAAAAGTGGTTTTCCCGACCGCTTACCACATTATCCTGCCAAGTAAGTCTATCAACCTCAAGGGCAAGTTTACGGACAGGTGCTAATCTTTCTCTTACCTCACCAGCCGCCTGAAGATCAGTCCCAAATTCACAGGCCATTTTTTCTAATCGTCTCTCCATCTCAACCTTATCGGGCTCTCCGGGGTAGGCAAAAGCAGTAACATCGAACTGGCGAAGTTTCAAAACTTCCATCAGCATAATGGTATTAGAGCAATCGCCTGTGGTAACACAAAGGACCTTCTTTGGCCCCATCTCTCTCAAAACCCCATAGATACCTTTAATCCAGGTGCAGGTATTTAAGGGAAAACCTTCTCTTTCAGCTATCCGAACAAGCCTTTCCGGATCGGGAGAGTTAATAAAGATATTGTTTAAATCTACCGGCTGATATCCTCCGGCCAGTAGTACTTCCAATGGAACAGTAGTAGTAATACCGATTCTATCCATAAAAAAGCTCACACGGCAAATATCTCGGCTTCCCCCAGGCAGCTTGAATATTACGTAGTTCATTATGCCTATCACTGGCCCAAAATACTTGATAAGGAGCCCGAGCAAGAGGACGATAAGTTTCAACAAAGTGATAGCCAAGCAACTTCAAGTTATCAAGATAAAAATTAACTAAAGCGTCTCTTGTTTTTTCAAAGTCAAGCCCTCCGGCTCTTTTTTCCCTTATTTCACGCCACTCTAGCCGGCCAAAAAATCTATCCAGAGAACTCTGACAGTCTTCACGGGTCAGATTTCTTAAAAGGGCCATATCCACCGGCAAAAAGATAACTAATTCCATTTTATAGCCTTCCCAATTGCTACCATAGCAAGATAGTTTTCTCATAATTGACCAGCGCAGCTTCTTATAGCCTTTGGGGTTAATCAGGGCAAGCCCGGAACTTGAACGCGGCAAAGGATCAAAGATAGCCCGAAGCGTTTTTTGATCAGTTATATTGCCCCTAACTATTTCCACCGCTGTTCCTGAAGTCTCCCGGCTTATTTCTTCAAGCTCAGCGTCATCCCTAGCTACGAAAATAAATCGTGAAGCGTTGGCCTTAACTACTCGCCGAGAAAGACTCTCCACATCACAATTAACACCCGGGCAGGAAGGTGACTTCGCAAGAAAAGGAACTAGAAGAAAAGACTCCTCTTGAGGCCGGATATGAAGTTTAAGAAACTCGGAAAGGCCCTCCAGCTTGTAGCACTCCCAGCTCTTGGGCTTTAGCATTTTTAGAAGGCCTCTCTTGCCGGGAATTTTGCCTTCTCGCCAAGCTCACACTCTATTTTAAGAAGTCTATTGTATTTGGCCGTTCTTTCGCTCCGGCAGGGAGCACCAGCCTTGATAATGCCTGTACTAAGCCCAACTGCTAGGTCAGCTAAAATAGTATCCTCAGTCTCTCCAGAACGATGGCTTAAAATGGCTCGCCAACCGGCCTTCTTAGCCAGGTTAACGGCAGCTATCGTTTCGGTCAGAGTACCTATCTGATTGGGTTTTATAAGAACAGCATTGGAAGCGCCAAGCTTGATGCCTTTTTCTATTCGTTTTACATTGGTAACATATAAGTCATCACCAACAAGCCTTATCCTCTCCCCCAACTTCTGGTTAAGTATTTGCCATCCATCCCAATCATCCTCAGCTAGCCCATCTTCAAGGCTTATAATGGGATACTTCCGAGTAAGCTCAGCATAGTACCCAGCCAGCTCTTCGCTTGAAAGTTTCTTACCCTCGCGGGAAAGACTATAAACGCCGGCAGTATAAAATTCACTAGCGGCGGCATCAATAGCAATAAAACAATCCTCACCTGGCTTGTAGCCTGATTCATCTATAGCCTGAAGAATCACTTCAATAGCCATAGCCGTATCATAGCCAGCGGGGGCAAAACCGCCCTCATCCCCCACATTAGTACTCTCACCACGACGTTTAAGTATAGATCTTAGGCTCTGATAAATCTCAGCGGCCATCCTTATAGCCCCCGCCAAGCTACCTGCTCCGGCCGGGACAATCATAAACTCCTGAAAATCGGTGGAGTTTGAGGCATGCTTGCCGCCATTTAAAATATTAAGCATTGGCACCGGCAAGAGATACTCTTCTTGATTACCAAGATAGACATAAAGAGGAAGTCCTTTACTTTTGGCCATTGCCCGTGAGAAAGCAAGAGAAACCCCCAAAATAGCATTGGCACCCAGCCTACTCTTATCTTCGGTACCGTCAAGTGCAATAAGAGTCTGGTCAATTCCCTCTTGGCTATCCAACTCCATTCCGATAATTGACTTCGCTATAGGGCCACTAACGTTCTCCACTGCCTTAAGGACACCCCGGCCATGGAACCTCTGCGGATCGCTGTCTCTTAATTCAAGAGCCTCATGCCTGCCTCGACTGGCCCCTGATGGCACCGAGGCTATACCGGCCACGCCATCAGAGAGCTCAAGCTCAACTTCAAGCGTCGGATTACCTCTTGAATCTAATATCTCACGGGCGCTAACTTTGGTTATGCTGCTCATCAGCCCTCAATAAAGTTAAATGCCTTCTCCACTGCCTCCTGTGGAGTATTTACCGGTATGATAGAGTTGTCCGGACGCCCCTTGCGAGAAAGATTCCAGGTGTCTATCCCGATGACAGGTAGGCCGTTTTGAAGGGCGAAGGCAATCTCCGAAAGTGTGCCGTAGCTCCCGCCGATGGCAATGACCACCTGGGCTGACCTAGGGACAGCGGCGTTGCGGGCATAGCCTATGCCGGTAGCTATAGGTATCTCAACATAAGGGTTGGCCTGCCTTCTATCACCACCGGGTAGGATGCCAACAGTAAGCCCGCCCTCTTCTTTTGCTCCCCGACAGGCCGCCTCCATAACACCACCCAGACCACCACAGATAAGGACAGCACCTCTTCTGGCCAACTGCCGGCCAACTTCATAAGCCGCCTTCAACTCCTCAGCCGAGGCCTCGGAGGCCCCAATAACGGCAACAAACTTCTTCTCCGGCATGGCCAGAAGATTATAACATCGCTGAGAACAAGTGACCAACCTGCCTATTCACTTAACTAGAATGTTACCGAGGAGGACCATGCCAAGGGGGTGAAAAGATGAGCATAGATGAACGGCGGAAGTACCTGAAGAGGGTAGCGCCGAGGTATGGCAGGGCCAATAAAGCAGAGCGGGGCTGCTTACTAGCAAAGATGACAGCAGCAACCGGGTTACATCGCAAGAGCCTGATACGGCTGATGAACATACCCACCAGTAGATATTGCTACTGGTTGGAGCGAGCGAGTAGCAGTGCTAGGGTGCAGTCCAGGGATATGCCGTGTTTTACTTCTGGTGCTGAGAAAATCCGCTGAATATTCTCTGTACTTGCCATCATATTAACCCCCTTACTCGCCCAAGATTATGTGAGGAGCTATAAGTCTATCAAGCATATCTTGCAACTCCTTCAATACCTCGTCAAGAGGCGCTAGTAAGTTAACCTGCTGCTGCAAATCCTTTTCCCAGTAGCGCTTCAGCTCTTTAGAATCGCTGGGAAGGAAGTCGCCCACAGTGCGCAGGCGAAGCCCTTTATGAGCGACCTTCTTGACCAATACCATGCCCAAAAGCTCAAGGTTTAGGCTAGAGGGGTGTTCCTTTAGCAGCCTCCACACATCATAGTAATCTCTGGATTTTCCTCGTTCCAGCAAGCTCCGCAGCTTCTCAGCAAGTAACTCTTCTAACGGATATACCAACACTTTTCGTAGCTCATCAGGGAAAGGGCTGGTCAATACCTCTCGATATTCAGGTTCGAGGCATAGCAGCTCATCAAAGCTTAAGTCCATATAAATCATGCCAGGGTAGGCTAAGGGACCGAGAAATTGAATTCGGACACGGGCATAGCCATCTGGTTTATGAAGCATTCTGGCGGCAAGCCGTATCTGGGATGTCTGCTCCACCTGACGATACCACGCCTCGAGAGCCTGCCTTAGCTCTTCCTTTGGCATATCATATTTGGCAGTGAAGTCCAGGTCCTCTGAGTAGCGCCAGCTCGGGAAGTAGACTTTACGCAGGGCAGTGCCTCCCTTGAAAACGAGCACTTCATTGAGTCTTGATACCTGCGACAGCGCTTTAAGCACCTCAGTGAGCACATAATCCTTTTCCAATGTGCCTAGAGCGACCTTCTCACGATTAGCTAACCTCTGCAACTCGGCCCTGGAGAGCATCATCGCCCCTTCCATTGTAGCAGCTCACTTTCTCGAACATTCACCAAGACCTTCCACCGTTCGACATACCGTCCTTTACGGTCTGCCAGAGTATCAAGTGGGGCATAGCTATTGCTCCGGCTCTGGCGTAGAATAGCAATGGCCTCGTCTGTGCCAGAGCCGAGCGCTTCCACGAGATAACCGAGTCGCTGGCTTACTGCTCTGTTTCCGTTCTTACGGGCATACTCAGCCATTTTGACAAAATCGAAATCATCACGGCCATACCAGAGCGCCTTGGCTACCTCGACCACGCCGCCACAATACTCCAGGCGGTCAAGACAGTCCACAATTGTCTTCTCACGCTCCGATATATTTATGCGATACCCATCCAGTGCCACTTCGGTGGTTCCAAAGAACTTACGGTCAGACATATAGATAAAGCGATAGGTTACCCCAGAAATCTCCAGAGCGGACTTTAGTTTACGCCGGGTTGATGCTATGAAAACTGTCCGGCTGACCTGCTCTGTGTAGCCGTAGTAGTTGAGGGCACTGCGGAACCCGATATAATAAGGCTCAATGAGATAGGAAGCGATGATGAATTCATGTTCAGTCCACTCGCCCTCTCGTCCAGCTTCGAATGGTAATATGAGATACTTGCCTTTCTCTAAGCGTTGAAGCCATCGCCGTTTTACCAGCGTGGATAGCAGTTCACGTAACCCGCCATTACTGTCACCATAGATTCCAGCAGCGTCATCGAAGGTAAAAAGGCGCTTCCCTTGACGGCTTAGTTCCGTCAACAGGTTGCTTCCTGCATCACCGAGGGTTCTTACTTTTTTTGCCATGATTGTCAGCCTATTACTGACTATTATAGCATAAAACATCAATAACAGGGCTACCTTCGGGCTGATTCATCGTCCCTACGGAAGAATCCCTTGACAACTCGAGGTTTATGCTTAGTCAAGATAGAGTAAAGGGTCATCCACAACAGAAGAGCGAAAATAGCTTGCGAGGTATTTAGCGAGGCGGCTCTATTATAGAATGTGTGGAAAAAGTCTCTTGAAAAATTTATAGTGGTAAGGACACCAGAGCAGAAAATTAAGGGAAAGGAGGTCTTACCACCATGGCCAGGGGCCAAAATAATGGTATCACAATCTTACTGGGGCTTGAAAACTACCAGCTGGGGGAGGTATGGGGAGAGGAGGACTGTAAAACATCAGAAACTTTGACCCCCTAAAAGGGGTTTTACCACCAACATTGGCCCACCCGGTTTCATAGTTTGTATCACTTTGTGTTCATGGTAGGCAACACCTCGACTTGAATCATCTAGAATGCTACCAAGGAGGACCATGCCGAGGGGACAAAAAATGAGCATAAATGAACGGCGGAGGTACCTGAAGAGAGTAGCACCGAGGTATGGCAGGGCCAATAAAGCAGACTGGGGCTGCTTACTAGCAAAGATGACAGCAGCAACCGGGTTACATCGCAAGAGCCTGATACGGCTGGTGAACATACCCACCAGTAGCAATATCTACTGGTTGGAGCGAGCGAGTGGCCGTGCTAGGACGCAGTCAGGAGGCCATGGTAAGGGGCTTCAGGAAAGTGCAAGGAAGTAAGAACTAATGCGCCTCTCGCACACTGTCTCATCGGTGACGCCTTCATTAGAGAATTTGAAATGGCGAGTAGGCTCTTCAAAGGGAGAATTCAAGACTGGATTTTCTATTACAACATCAGGCATGGCTACCTCCCTGGCTCAATTTCTCCCAGCCACTTCACAAACTTGAAGCTGGGGCAGGCTGTGCGATAAAACCGCTCATCAGCTGTCCACAGCTCGCACCCCAAAGTGTCTGCCAGCGACAAGTAGTGAGCATCGTAAGCCGCTTCCTGGTGCAGTTGGGCTGCAACCTCAATGGCTCTGCGGTGAAGACCACGAGGTTCCCTAAACTCTATTCCGGAATTAAGTAAGCCATCCAGCAGGGTCGTGGCTGCCACTACTGAGAAATCTCCGCGTAGCGCTCGCCGGTAGAGAACATTGGCTACCTCGATCAGCATGAGGTAAGGAGCCGCAGGTTGGATGCCAGCTTTTGTCCAGGAACGAGCAAGGGCGAAAGCTTTGTCGGTATGAACTTCATTTACCAGCCACTTTACGGCTAGGCTAGCGTCTATTACGACGGAGCCGGTCATTAATCCTGCGCCCTTGCCGCTCTAGCTTCACGAATCAGATCAGCTGAATCTCCAGGGACTTGCCGCCCTCCAAATACCTCGGCCTGAAGATAAGCTAGGCGATTAAGAGCTTCCTCGCCGAAGGGCAGTGCTTTAGCCTCTTCTGACTCATCTGCGGCCAGCTCCTTCTCTATGGCCCCAAGACAGTACCGGCGCATGCTGATTCCCTTCAGAGCTGCTATCACCTTCAGCCGGCGTTGTACGGGAGGGTCCAGGTCTATGGTAAGGCGCTTCCTCTTATTGGTTTCCATGTGCCACCTCCAGCGAAAATCCACTGTTTAGAAGTAGTAAAGTGCAAATACAGAATTGTGTCAAGCTGGCGTATTCACTCGTCTAGAATGACAACCGCTTCGTGAAATACGAAAAATGTCACATTCCCCCTGGAAAGGAAGTTAGACTGGCCATGCTTACTCTCAACCGAACCCACGCCAGCTAGCATTGATGAAATTCCTAAAATCAAGTTACTGCCTTTTCCATAGACTTAATTATCCTGCTAGAATTAGACACAATCGAAATCTGGTTGCCGGCAACAAACATTGACTTGCCGTATTAAGGAAAAGCGGACAATGAAAAAGATACTAGGCGTTGGTGGAAGTCCTCGGAAAGGTAGCAATTCAGGTATGAAGTAATAGATGAATTACCGGTGTTGGGTATCTTTCACAAAGGAAGGATAAAGGAGTATCCTCAAATTCTTGAGCAGGCAGAGGTACTCGGCAAAAAACTGGCCTCTCTAGTATAGACTGAAGCAGGGTTAAGTAAGCCGCAACGCAATAACTGCCATTAGGAACTGGGCCAATTACTGCCGGGGCCCCATCATTATTTTATCATCCTGAGACTCCTGACAAGGGAGCAGAGGACATTTCTAAAGAGTCTTGACAGCAAGCAGAGGATACATTAAGCAACAGCTACCTCTAAGAAGCGCTATGCAATAATCATACAAACCTCGCGCTACTTTTAGCCAAGCTACTGGACTTCGAAACTGTTAACTACCGTATTAAAGTCCTCGTTCACTTCATCAAAGTATGCCGGAGATGTAGCACAAACAATATCATAAAAGATGCCATCTTTCTCCACGGAGATAAGCCTCAAACGGTAGTCAATATTGTTTATTTTTGCGTTAAAAACTGTTTCATAGCCACTCAAGCCGCCCACATTAACAGATCTCCCGGATATTGGATCGCCTACCATCATGGCTATTACCATATTATCATGGTAAGTTTTCAGAGTGAAACCAGGCGGGGCTTCCTTTATAACCTGCAAAGTTGTATTCGTACTTACCTCGCTGAGATAAGCAACACGCATAGGATCATCTGATTGTAGAACCCTCCAGGTGCTAGGATAATCAAAACTAATACCTCCTGTTTCAAAATGACTCGTCGCAGGGGTTTCTGTTCCTCCTCCACCAGCACACCCTATTATCAAAGTAGCCCCCAACATCAGCATACCCAGGAAAGCCAATACGCCCGCCCTTTTGATTTTCATCTGTCACCTCCTCTTATACGTTGTGGCAGCATAAACATTAATATATTTGGTGTCTCATGTCAATACCCCATGCTAGCTGACACTTTGTCACTAGTCTCGGCAAAATTACTCCAATACACTTAACAAGTAATAGATAACTTACGGGTCAACTAGATAGCTCAATCATATCTATTTTGCAAGAAGCCTGAGATATCAACGCCCACAGCAAAGCCTGACGCCAGGGATTATAATACTCAAGTACTACCATATAACGGGTCTCAAGGAAGCTAATCGAAGTATAAGTCGTTTGCCTAAAAGGCAAATTTTTATAAGGAGGATAAATGTTTTCCAGGGAATGGTTTATCTATGTCTTCGGTCGCTGGGTATTACTATCAGGAATTGCCGGCGCTTTAGTCCAATTCCTTTTCTCCGATGTGCTGGGTGTCCATACCATACCTGCTTTTCTCCTAAACCAGCTTCTGCTAGGTTGCGTCTTTTGGTATGTGGATAAGTATATCTTCCAGCAACACTTCGGCCGGGTGAAAGCAATATTCAAATTTCCTCGCGTAAAAGGCAAATTTGACTTAAACTATCAATTTAATAAGATATCCGAGGAATATCATGAGTTTGCCGGTGCTTTTGAATCCTCACCCCAAGACCCCAAGATGTGGCTTAATCAGTTTCTGGACCTCTACCACGCCGTGGAGATGACCGAGAGGGTGTTAAGAGAAAAGGGAATAGACGTGGACCGAGAATATTATGCCATCATCAAACAAAATGAGAAGCGAGGCCTTTATAATTAAGTAAAACTATAGGAGGTAGATCAAATTGGATAGTGAAATAGAAGTTAGACTTCTAGCCATTACACCCAATAGTGAAGAGCTTATAGAAAAGGCCGGCAGGCTCTGCTATGCCAGTGAAGATAAATTGGGAACAAAGAAGGGGTGGCTTCAGGCCAGGATCAAGGAAGGGCACGAAAGCCTAATAGAGCATGCCTCGGCTACCTTTTACATCAGGGCATCACGAGCACTTACTCATGAGCTGGTCAGGCACCGCCTGGGCAGTTATTCCCAGCGTAGCCAGCGTTATGTTAAGGAGACCGAGCCTCAGTTTATCACACCCCCCGAGATTCTCGAGCACCCCGGGGCACTTGACATCTTTAATGAAGCAATGAGGGCGTCCTGGGCAAGCTACCAGGCGCTACTTGACAGCGGTGTTAAGCCCGAAATAGCCCGCTACGCCCTGCCCAATGCCTGTGTTACTCAGATAATATGCACCTGGAACTTTAGAGAAATAAGACATATCATAAAGTTAAGAACAAGCCCCCGGGCATTGCCCGAAATGCGCACGGTAGCCTTAAAGATAAAGGAGATCATGAAGGCCCAGGCGCCAAGTGTGTTTGAGGACTTATAAGACTTAGCTTAGAAAGAAGAATGCCTTAAGGCATTCTGATCAATTCATAATAGAGATAATAATTAGGCCCGGTCAAACTTTTTGTAAAAGATGACTTTATCATCCCCCGGGGAATAAAAATCAGGAATGCGGGCAATAATCTCATAGCCCCGTCCAAGGTAAAACTGCCGCGCCTTCTCATAGGCTGGAGTTGAAGATGTCTCTATTATAACCAGATTTCCCCCACCTTCCTTTATGGCCTTTTCGGCGGCTAATATAAGAGCCGTGCCAATACCACGCCTCTGGTCTTTGGAACTAACTGCCAGCCAGTAAATGTCCCACGTACTTTCAGTCAGCGGCGTTGGACCGTAGGAGACGTAGCCTGCCACACAAGAGCCATCCTCGGCTACTAAAAGATAATAGCCCGACCCGGAAGGGTCTTTAAGATAGCTATCGATAACCTCTTCGGCTACTTCCCTATCGCGAGAGTTAAACTCCGGCGTATGGTGTAACATTTCCATAACGGCTGGTTTATCAGCTGCTACCATGGGTCGGATTTTCACTGTCATCCCTTCTCTAATGCTAGACGCACAAGCTTTTCAATAAACTCATTATAACTAATACCGTAAGCCTTCACCTGCCGGGCAACCCCGGCATCGGGAGAGATATCAGGATTAGGATTTACCTCAAGAACATGTATGCGCCCTTCACCATCCATACGAAGGTCGACGCGGCCATAGCCTCTAAGACCCAAGAGCTTAAAGGCCGAAACCGACAGGATATGAATTTCTTTTTCCTCTTCCGGGGTAAGCTTGGCCGGGCAGATGACCCCGGTGCCCTTGTAATATTCAGTTTCCTTGTCCCATTTGGCGGCAAAGGTAAGTATCTTGGGCAAATAAGGTGGTAAGCTATAGCCTATTTCTGAGACAGGTAAAACTAAACCCCCATCTTCATCCAGCACCGTAACATTAAACTCACGCCCCCCGAGAAACTTCTCCACCAGCGCCCTACCATAGATAGCGCTTATCCGCACAACTTCCCTTTCAAGAGACTTAAAGTCGTTTACTACACTTGTCTCGGTTATACCGTGGCTGGCATCTTCGGCTGGTGGTTTAACAATACAAGGGTACCCAAGCTCAAATGAATGCAAAGCTTGAGGACTTATAATCTGATAGTCTGGGGTAGGGATACCCGAAGCCTTAAGGATAGCTTTGGTCTTGGCCTTATCAAGGCACAGCTTTAAGGCTTTAGCCGGGCAACCAGTAAAGGGTAGGCCAATACCCTCAAGATATTCCGGCAACAGGGCTTCTGTCTCGGGCTCTCCCGGAAATCCCTCAAAGAGGTTAAATACCACATCACTATCAAGGTGACCCAAAGTTTGGACAGCTTTCTCCCAGGGCGGGGCTAAAGGCAGTAAGCCAACCTTTAAACCACAAGCATCAAGTGCCTGGCACACGGCCGTGACAGCATCAAGAATGCTTTTTTCGGCCTCAGCTTCCCCAACCTCATCATAGCGCGAAGTAACCGGTTCACTATAGATTATAGTTACACGCCTCTCCATAGGGATCAGTATCTCCCTGCTATATTATGTAAAGTACAGCCATCCCTGCATGTGCAACCTATCATCCGGTGTAAAGCACCCCACACTCCCATTGTTAGAATATTTATTATATACTTCCTACACCTCTTGAGCTTGAGGTCAGAGCCTCAGAACCACCGGCTAGGTTAATATAAAAACACTAAAATATGAGAGGCTAAAAACCAGGACAAATAACATGACCGATGTAATAACAGTTGATGGGCACGATATTGAGATAACCAATAAAGACAAGGTCCTATTCCCACAGGACGGAATTACCAAAGGAGATCTCATTGAATACTACCAAGGAGTTTCCCGGGTAATGCTCCCCTACATGAAGGGAAGGCCGGTTACCATGCACCGCTTCCCTGATGGAATAGATGAGGAAGGCTTTTACCAGCAGGAGGTAGGAGAGTATTTTCCAGATTGGATCAAACGTCTAACACTCCCCAAAGAGGGCGGCCAGGTAACCCATCTTATCTGCGATAATACTGCCACGATTATCTATATGGCCAACCTGGCATGCATCACGCCCCATGTGTGGCTTAGCCGCGAAGATAAAATAGATTATCCTGACATGCTGATTTTTGACCTCGACCCTGCTGGTGATGATTTCTTACCTGTTAGGCAGGCAGCACTTTACTTAAGAAAATTATTGGATGAATTAGACCTTAAACCATTCGTAAAGACCACCGGTTCACGCGGACTTCATATCGTTATTCCGTTAGATAGAAGCACCACTTTTGATGAAGTAAGGGCATTTGCCCAGGACGCAGCAGATATACTTGCCAGCCGCTACCCCGAAGAGATAACAAACGAACAGCGCAAAGATAGACGTGGTAACCGCGTATTTATAGACACCCTGCGCAACAGTTACGGCCAGACCGCTGTAGCACCCTATGCTGTAAGGGCAAAAGCGGGTGCTCCAATAGCTACACCACTTGACTGGGATGAACTAACAGGCAAAAAGATAAATTCACAAAGCTACAACATGAAAAATATCTTTAGACGGCTATCAAAGAAAACCGATCCCTGGAAGAGTATGTGGCATGAGGCCAGCAACTTAACGGGCGCCATAGCCAAACTCGATAAGCTAAAGAAAAACTGGTAGATTTATAAAAGCCATTTTCCCAAACTAGCAGCCGCTGAAACTGAAAAGGCCAAGAGTCACTTTAAAAAATCACAAAATCAGCATGGCATCGCCAAAACTATAAAAGCGGTAACCCTCATCTTTAGCCACCTGGTAGGCATGCTGGAGTAACTCTTTACCGGCAAAAGCCGAGACCAGCATAAGGGTCGTCGAGCGCGGAAGGTGAAAGTTGGTGATTAAGGCACTTACCACATGAAAATTATGACCCGGTAGGATAAAGAGATTTACCCAGTTAGAAAATGGCTTAATCTCCATATCACCCGATAGACCGGCATGCTCAAGGACCCGGCATGCCGTGGTGCCAGTGGCAATAATACGCCTCCCCTCTTTTCGAGCTAAAGATAGCCTTGAGGCTACTTCAGGACTTAGTATCGCATACTCTGAATGGATATGATGCTCTTGCGGATTATCTTCCCTCACCGGCTGGAAGGTATCCAGCCCCACATGTAAAGTGATAAATAGGCATTCCGCGCCCCGATCAGTAATTTTTTGCAAAAGCTCGGGTGTAAAGTGTAAGCCAGCAGTCGGAGCGGCTACACTGCCGGGGTTTTTAGAATAGACCGTCTGGTAGCGCTCGGTATCTTGTAGCGGCTCGTTGATATAAGGTGGCAGGGGAATCTCACCTAACCTGACTAGCTCTGCCTCATCAGAAAACTTTACCGTCCGGCCGCTACCAGTAGTCACACCCAAAATTTCAGCCCTAACAGTATGGTCCAAGCCCTTACTATCTAACTCTACAACACTGCCGGGAGGGAGCCGGCGGGCTGGCCTTACCAGCGCTTCCCATATCCCCTCATCAAGGCGTTTGATGAGAAGTATCTCCGCCTTACCCCCAGAACCACCTTTATGACCATAGAGCCTGGCCGGAATAACGCGGCTATCGTTAAGCACCAGGACGTCACCTGGCCTTATATAGTCAGTTATCTCATAGAAAAAGCGGTGCTCTATTGACCCATTTGACCGGTTTAGCACCATCAGCCGGGAATGGTCTCTTGGTTCTACCGGTGCTTGAGCAATAAATTCCTGAGGAAGATCATAGTCAAAATCCTGCGTTTTCATTTTAATTTTTTGCCGGTGTGATCCTTTCCCAGGTAATAATTAAACCATGAGGAAGTGCCCTTAAGGCTCCAATCCTGTGGCGGCACAACACAACCACCCAACACACCCTCCTCATGGTACGATTTAAGTCTATTATAGGCCTCCACCCAGATACAGCGCCTTTGTCCAGGGTAGACTTCACACCAGCCGTCAAAGCTTCCACCACAGGGACCATTTCTTTCATTTTTAGGACAACCAGATAATGGGCAAATGTAAGCAACATCAGGCAGAGCACAATCACCGCACTGCTCACAACCATAGATTGCGCCTTTGAAGCGGTGTTCAAAAAAACCAACCATCGCCCCGAGCCATGCTCTTTTACTGGCCCAGCCAGCAAATGTCTTTAATACCGAGAAAAATAGGCCGTGGGGTCTAAAAAATAAACTATAAGACCATCTGGAGAAGCGGTATATAAACGGTGCTTTCCCTTTAGCTAGCCGGGGTGTCTCTTCGCTGGCATTTAAGCCAGTTTTATCATCCTTAAGAAAATAATAATAAAAGCCTTCCCTGGGATAAGAAAACTCTTCAACAATCTCTTCCCAGCGGGGGTAAAGCTCCTCACCTTTCTCAATAATAAAGGAAACGCTATCATAATCAAGAAGTGGGCCTTCTATATGAACGCCCGAATAACCCATCCCCTTAGCCATGGTATACATTTTAGCTGCCCGCAGAAGCCTGGCGGCTTTACCTTTATCAGGCAGTTGTCTTTCTTTAGCTAACTGCTCAACTAGCTCCTTACTAACCACACAGCCAGGTAATTGGTTTTCGCTCATTGCCATGGCTACCGGATAGGTGAGGACATAAACATTGGCCATAACTGGAATATCAATGCCCCGCCTTTTAAACCACTGGACAACCTCATGCATTTTCCGAGCATCGTAGCCCACCTGAGTTATAGCAAACAAGGCACCGGCCCTTAATTTTTTCTCCAGCTTATAGTATTGCCCCATAAGCTCACCCTCAAGCTTCTTAAAAGGAGAAAAGGCCACCCCGGCAAAGATGTCAAAAGCCTCATATAAACTCTTAAGGCGGCTAATAAGTTCAAGCGTGGTTACCGGGTCAAGGTCAAAGACAGGCTTGGGAAGCCCCGAAATGCCGCTTAGGGGGTAGTCTCCGGAGATAATAAGGATATTCCGGATGTCTGCCTCTGATAGGCCCAGGAGCAGGCTCTCTACATCATTGCGGTTTCGGTCACGGCAGGCAAGATGCACCAGCGGTTCAACACCCAGTTTTTTTATCTCCTTGGCCAAAAGCGCAGGCGAGCTGGCCGGCCGGCCCCCGGCATTATCAGTCAGGCTGATGGCCTGAATTCTTCCGCTGGTAGCTATTCTGGTAGCACTATCAAGAATTTTTCTATTTTCCCCCGGGGTAACCACCATCTCCCAGCTAACACAAAAATTACTCCCATCAGTAAGGGTTTCTTTAAAATGATTAGTCTTGCGGGTTATCAAATCCTGATTTCCTGACATAACAGTCACCTATTATAGCAGTGCTTACAGGCCCCTCCAAAAGATTTGTTTTAAAACCAGCGTGGGTGATAGACTAACCGTTGTGAGGGTTCTGGTAACTAACGATGATGGTATATTTGCGCCTGGTCTCTGGGTCCTGGCCAGGAAGCTCAAGGAGATCGCCTCAGTTATAGTAGCCGCACCCGACCGAGAACAAAGCGCCACCGGCACAGCCGTTACCCTATCTGGGCCAATAAGAGTCCAGAAGATTACACCGCCTATCGGCGATGTCACGACATTTTCAGTCGAAGGAACGCCCAGCGATAGCGTCATACTGGCCATAGAAAAACTCGTTAAGGAACCGATTGACTTTGTTGTCTCAGGTATCAACAATGGCCCAAACGTAGGAGATGACGTTTTTATATCGGGCACAGTTGGTGCGGCCATGCAGGGTTATTTCCGCGGCATTTCCGCAGTCGCCACCTCGGCACCAAGCCTGAATGAAACAAATCTTGAAAACGCCGCCGAAATTACCGCCTTGTTACTAAAAGCGCTCTACGAAGACCATAAAACCTGTGTATTCCTAAATATAAATGTACCGGAGAAAAAACCCGAGGAGATAAAAGGGGTAAGGTTAGCTGATCTAGCCCATAAGACGCACATAGATACCGTACGCGAAGGCTATGATGGGAAAAGAGAGTACTACTGGCTGGTAAGGCAGAAATTAAAGACCAATACCGCCGAAAATACTGATATAAGCGCCTTAGAAGATGGTTGCATTTCGGTAAGCGCTCTCCATACTATCCTTTTTCAGGAGGAACTGACATTAACTGGTCAGTGGTGCGCTAAAGTTTATGCAGAGTTCGTGGAGCACACTCACCAGCCAAAAAATACTTTGAGTGTCTCCGCTAGTCAGCCACAAAGCTCACTACCAACAAACACTATCCGGGGGCAGTAATGCAGAAGCAACCCGTTTATTACTTTGCCTATGGCCCAGAGCTAAACCTGGGTCAGATGAAAGAGATATGTCCCGATGCCAGAGCAAAATTTAAAGCTACCTTACCAAACTATAAGCTGCTTTTCACCGGCTGGTCAAGAAAATGGCACGGCGGCCTGGCCGCCCTAAGACAGACCAGGGGTGAGAAGGTGATTGGCGGTCTATATGAAGTTAGCGACAGGTGCCTTAAGGCCCTTGAACGCTATCATGGCTACCCCTCCGTATCTAACAGACTAAAAGTTATTGTCTTTGATGAAGATGGCCAAGATATTGAAGCTGTAACTTTCACCCGGATAGATCAGGCCCAGGAGGCCAAGCCTTCCCCGGAATACCAGCAACTTATACGCCAGGGCTACAGGGATTGGGATATAATCTAAACCCTCTTGGGAAAATAACGGCTCTGGGTTATAATTTCAACAAATGGTTTCACCAGTTTTTTATCGTAAATGGCGCCCACGGACTTTTGCCGATGTTGTAGGACAGGAGCATATTACCCGAACGCTACTTAATGCCGTAAGACGTGGCCAGGTATCTCATGCCTACCTTTTCTGCGGCCCCCGAGGCACTGGCAAGACAAGCACCGGCCGCATCCTGGCCAAAGCCATTAACTGCCTGGAGAATAATGAGGGTGAACCCTGCAACCACTGCTCAAGCTGCCAGGCAATTAATGAAGGTCAGGCTTTAGATATTATCGAGATTGACGCCGCCACCAATACTGGTGTTGATAATATCAGGGAATTAATAGAGCGGACTAATTATGCTCCGGCACTGGCAAAGTATAAGGTTTACATCATAGATGAGGTGCACATGCTCAGCAATAGCGCCTCCAGCGCCCTTTTAAAGACCCTTGAAGAACCGCCACCTCAAGTGGTCTTTGTCCTGGCAACAACCGAGGTCCATAAGGTTCTGCCAACAGTCATCTCCAGATGCCAGCGCTTTGATTTTAGAAGACTGGGCCAGAAAGATGTCACCCGCAAACTAAATGAAATTTCAGCATCCGAAGGTATTAAGATAGACGAGGCCTCTTTAGCCCTCATCGCTCAAAACTCAAGTGGCAGCCTGCGAGATGCGGAGAATCTATTACAGCAACTTGTCACTTACTATGGCAAAGAGATCTCAGCGCCTCAAGTAAAGGAGATGCTCGGTATAACTGATGAAGCCAGAGTCAAAGAGCTTGCCCGTGCCGTGGTGGGCAAAGACATAACTGGCGGTATAAAAGTGGTCAACGCTCTGGTGCAAGAGGGCTTTGATCTGAGGCAATTCCACCGCCAGTTTATAAGCTATCTTCATAATCTTCTTCTGGTCAAGAGCAATTGTGAGGAAGATGTCCCCGCTACCAAAGAGGATCTGGATGAGTTAAGAGAACTAGCTAATAAAACTACCCTGGCAGATATCGTTGCTGCTACTAAAATATTTAATAAAGCGGGGCTCGAGATTGACTCCGTTTCCAGTTTACCACTTGAGTTAGCCCTTATAGAGACCACTCTGCCAGCTAAAGTTGAGATAAAGAGTAAAGCCGAAAAAGAAAACCAAACAGAAAGAGTGCCCGAAGCTAAGACCCCTACCCGCGAAAGTAAAGCCCCATCTTCTGAGGGTAGCAAAAGCAAAACTCAAGAGCCTCCTATAAGTGGCAAAAGTGACTTGGAAAAGCTGCAGTTAAACTGGAAACAGGTTATCGAGCGGGCGCCGGCTGAGCTAAAAAGATCGGCCGTTTCTGCCATTATGAGAAGCGCCGGCGTTAAGCCAGTAGCTATCGAAGATGACACCGTGGTATTATCTTTTAAATTTGCTTATCACAAGGAAAAAATCGAAGAACCGGAGAACAACAAAGTAGCCAGCGAACTCATCAGCCACTTTTTAGGCCACTCTTACCAGGTAAAATGCATCTATGAAGCAGAAGAAAATCACCTCGTTCTAGAAGCTCAGAAGTTAGGAGCAAGATTAATAAATGTGGAGGATAAATGAACTTTTCCAACATGCGTCAAATAATGGAAATGCGGTCCGAGATAAAAAAGGCCCAAAAAGAGTTATCCAAGATAACCGTTGAAGCCGAGGCCGGCAAAGGTATGGTCAAGGTTATCGCCAACGGCCAAATGGAAATCCTGTCCGTCAAAATTGACCCTAAGGCCATCGACCCCCAAAGGCCGGACAAGTTAGAAAAACTCATCCAGCAGGCGGTATCTGAGGTAATCAAGAAAGCTCAGAAAGAGGCTTCCAAGCACTTAGGTGAGCTCACCCAAGGTTTAAACATACCCGGTTTAACCTAAATATGGAAAAACAGGCTTCGCCAGTTGAAAGATTGATCCAGGAGCTCTCAAAGTTACCTGGCATTGGTCCTAAAAGCGCTCAGCGGATTGCCTATCA
The DNA here is from genome assembly GCA_002382615.1 of Dehalococcoidia bacterium UBA4087. Classification (GTDB taxonomy): domain Bacteria; phylum Chloroflexota; class Dehalococcoidia; order Dehalococcoidales; family UBA4087; genus UBA4087. Next base: position 44,286 of record DFYH01000007.1, on the reverse strand, counting down.
TCTATTACGCGCCCCTGCCGAACAGGTTAACGGCCTGGCTTTGGCCATCACCAATCTGAGAGAGAAAACACACCTTTGTCCTGAGTGCTTCAACATTACCGATGGTGATCTCTGCAATATCTGCTCCAGTGAGAAGCGAGATAAAGGTCTAATATGTGTCGTTGAGCAACCACAAGATATTACAGTAATCAGCCGTCTGGGCAGCTATAATGGCCTTTTCCATGTTCTTCACGGCGCCATTTCGCCCACCGAAGGAATCGGCACTTCAAACCTCAAGATTGATGAGCTCATAAAAAGGCTCGAACGGTCACCAGTTAGAGAGGTTATTATAGCTACCAATCCAACCATGGAGGGTGAACAGACTGCCCTTTATCTTAAGAAAATAATAAGCCCTCTGGGCATCAAAGTAACAAGGCTAGCACGTGGACTACCCTTTGGTACTGAGCTTGAGTATGCCGACAATGCCACCTTAACCCACGCCATTGAAGGGAGGGCCGAGTTCTAATGGGCAGAGTAGAAGGAAAAACAGCCATAGTCACCGGAGGGGGTAGCGGCATCGGAAGAGCCATATGCCTTCTTATGGCCAATGAAGGGGCCAAGGTTGCCATACTTGACTTAAACGATAAGAGCGGCCAGGAAACCGAGAGAATAATTACCGACAAAGGCCAGATAGGCCGGTTCTGGCACGTTGATGTTTCACGAGAAGAAGATATCGCCCGAGCTTTCCTTGAGATAAACACAGAATTTGGCAAGATAAATATTTTGGTCAACAATGCCGGCATACTGGGGGTAGACAAACCGACCAACGAGATAACGGAAGAGGAATGGGATAAAGTTTTTGCTACCAATACAAAAGGGGTCTTTCTAGGCACCAAACACGCCATCCCTTATATGAGAAAAGCAGGAGGCGGTAGCATCATTAATATCTCCTCAGTCTATGCCATTAGAGGAACACCTAGTGTTCCCCCCTACCACGCCGCTAAGGCAGCCGTAAGAATTATGAGCAAAGTAGATGCCCTCCTTTATGCCAAGGACAATATAAGAGTCAACTCAGTCCTCCCTGGCATGATTATGACGCCACTACTTGAACAGGCGATTAATTCAAGCCAAGACCCTGGGAAGGCGCTCCAGGCCATGGCCAGTTCCATCCCCTTAGGGCGCCTCGGTACCCCAGAAAATATAGCCCAGGGGGTTCTTTACCTGGCCTCTGATGAATCAAGTTTCGTTACCGGGTCAGACCTGGTTATTGACGGTGGCTACACCGCAAAATAATGTCCAAGCCACATGACTATCAGACCAAGGCAATAATTCTTTCTAAGACCAGACTGGCCGAGGCCGACAGAATTATTACTTTTTTTACCCCCGAACACGGGAAAATCGCCGCCGTGGCCAAAGGAGTAAGACGCCCTAACAGCCGAATGTCCGGGCACTTAGAGGTCCTCGATTATAGCCATCTAAATTTAGCCCGAGGGCACAACCTTGACATTATAACCGGCGCTCAGACCCTAGACTCCTTTCTCCCCCTAAGAGAGGACTTAACAAGAGGGGCCTACGGGCTCTACGCCGCCGAGATAGTTAACCAGTTTGCCATGGAAAATCTGGAGAACCGTGAACTTTTTGACCTTTTTTTAAAGACGCTGGAGAGGCTAAGCTACCAGGATAATCTTGAGATAGCCACTTACTATTTTGAGCTTCATCTGCTTAAGGAAGTAGGTTTTAAGCCAGAATTTAAAGAGTGTCTCTCCTGCCACCGGAGGCTGGGGGAGGAGGAAAGTGTGTTCAACTTCAAAAGCGGCGGCACATTATGTGCCCATTGTGCTCAAGGTAAACCGTGGTCTTTTCCTCTTTCATTTGGTGCGCTTAAAGTGCTGAGGATGCTTCAGGATGATGACTACGAGCAGGTAAAAGGGTTAAAATTAGAGCCTGTTACTCATGAGATAGAGGGTGCCTTACGAAACTATTTTTACTATCTCTTGGAAAAGGATATTAAGTCAGCCAGCTGGCTGGATAAGGTCAAGAAAATGCCATGAAAGAAGACATCATCCGCTCAAGAAAAGAGAAACTGGAAAGACTAAAGCTTAAGGGGATACCGCCCTATCCTCTAAGTTACCACCGCACCCACACCAACGAGCAGGTAGTTAATATGATACTGGAGGGGAAAGAAGATCTCCCCCAGGTTAGGGTATCAGGTAGAGTCATGGCCCACCGCAACATGGGCAAGGTCTCTTTTATAGACCTGGTGGATGGCTCACAGAAAATACAGCTTTATGTCAAGAAAGAGCACCTCTCTGAAGAAAGCGGCGAAGTAATAGAGTGCCTTGACCTGGGCGACATTATCGGCGCCGAAGGGCGCCCGTTCCTCACCCGGACCAAAGAACCCTCAATAGATACTTCTGAGATTATCATGCTAGCCAAGTCATTACAGCCTCTTCCTGAGAAATGGCATGGCCTGGCGGACACCGAGAAGCGCTACCGCCAGCGATACCTCGATATCATCAGTAACCCCGAAGTCAAAGATATTTTTAAGAAGCGAAGCCAGATAGTTAGTAGCGTAAGGCGCCACCTTGACGAAAGGGGATTTCTTGAGGTAGAAACCCAGATACTGCAGCCCATAGCCGGCGGTGCCAGCGCCCGCCCCTTTATTACCTACTATAACGCCCTGGACCAGAACTTCTACCTCAGAATAGCCCTTGAACTTCACCTCAAGAGGCTCATTGTAGCCGGTTATGATAGGGTATATGAGCTGGGACGCGTTTTCAGAAATGAGGGTATTGACACCAGGCACAACCCCGAATTTACCATGCTTGAATGCTACCAGGCCTATGCCGATTACCATGATATGATGCAACTTGTTGAAGAGATGGTCTCAGATATAGTGAGGGAAATAAACCATAGCTACCAGATTGAATTCGCTGGCCGGCTAATAGATTTTGAGCCCCCCTGGAAAAGACTTGACTTAAGGCAGGCGCTTATCGATTATGCCGGAATAGATTTTTTAGCCTACCCTGATGCTAACTCCCTTAAGCAAGAAATGATGACACGAGGGTTTGAGGTAGACCCCCAAAAAAGCCGCGGCAAGCTATTAGACGAGCTTCTTTCGCGCTTTGTAGAACCCGAGCTCTGGCAACCAACCTTTCTTTTAGATTACCCCAAAGACATGTCGCCACTGGCCAAGGCCAAACCGGATGACCCACAAATTGTCGAACGGTTTGAGAGCTTTGCCGGATGCCTGGAAATAGCCAATGCCTTCACCGAGCTAAATGACCCCTTAGAGCAAAGGGAAAGGTTCTTAGAACAGCTCAAAGAGGTAACCGCCGAAGAACAGGGTGATGGCCGAATAGATGAGGACTTTCTTAATGCCTTAGAACACGGTATGCCACCAACAGGAGGACTGGGCATTGGCATTGACCGCTTGGTCATGCTAGCTACTAACCAGCAATCTATCAGGGAAGTAATATTATTCCCCCAACTTAAAGAAAAAGGATAAAGATATGCTTGACCTTAAATTTATTAAAGAACACACCGACGAGGTAAGAAGAGCGGTTGCCAACCGCCAGATGGCGGCCCCTATTGATGAGATACTGGCATTAGACGACTTAAGGCGCCAAAAAATAACCCGCTTAGGTGAGCTCAGGCGCCTCAGAAAAGAGGTCTCCAAAGAACGAAATGAAGATAAGGGCAAAGAGCTAAGGATAGAAGTCAAAGCACTAGAAGATGAGATAAAAGAGATAGAAACAAGACTTTACGAGCTTTTACTTGAGATGCCCAATATTCCCCAACCATCCGTTCCCCTGGGTAAAGATGAAACCGAAAATGTAATCGTCTACCAACCAGAAGAGCTCCCCGGCTTCGACTTTGAGCCCCGGCCCCACTGGGAGCTTGGCGAAAAGCTAGGCATTATAGACTTTGAAAGAGGAGCTAAAATCTCGGGGACCAGGTTTTACATCCTTAAAGGTGCTGGTGCCAAACTTCAGCATGCGCTCATACGGTTTATGCTTGATCTGCATACCAAAGAACATGGCTATCTGGAAATTTATCCACCTTTTATGGTCAAGAAAGAGTGCCTCTACGGCTCGGGTAACCTGCCCAAGTTTGCCGACAACCTTTACCATGATGCTGAAGATGACCTGTGGTTTATACCCACTGCCGAAGTGCCCCTAACTAACCTTCATCGTGACGAGATTCTCCCACCAGGAAAACTTCCCCTCTACTATGTAGCCTACACCGCCTGTTTCAGGCGCGAGAAAATGGCTGCCGGTAAAGATACCCGGGGGATTAAAAGAGGCCACCAGTTTGATAAGGTGGAGATGTACAAATTTACTGAACCATCTGAATCCAATAAAGAGCTTGATAAGATGGTGGATAATGCCGAAGATGTCTGCCGCAAGCTGGGGCTACCCTACCGGCTAAAGAAGCTCTGCACCGGAGACATTGGTTTTGCCTCATCTCTTTCTTATGATGTAGAGGTCTGGGCAGCCGGCATTGGCGAGTGGCTTGAAGTGAGCACCTGCTCTAACTGCTGGGACTTCCAGGCAAGACGAGCCAACATTCGCTACCGCCCCCACCCAGAAAGTAAACCAGAATACGTTCACACCCTTAATGGCTCAGGGCTGGCCCTGCCCCGGGTGCTCATTGCCATAATTGAGAACTACCAGCAAAAAGATGGCAGCATAGCTATTCCCGAAGCCCTCAGGCCATACACCGGCTTTGATATTATCCGCTAGGAGAACCATTTGAAACTGATTGCTGGCCTGGGGAACCCTGGTACTGCCTACTCAAGGACAAGGCACAACATTGGCTTTATATGCCTTGACCGGCTGGCGAAAGACCTCGGCATAAAGTTTGAGCGAAGAATCTGCCAGGCAAAGATAGGCCATGGAAAGCTTGATGATGAAGATATATATCTGGCCAAACCACAAACCTTTATGAACTCAAGCGGCCGAGCGATAAAATGCCTTGTTAAGAGATTAGGACTTAAGGCGAATACTGACCTTATAGTTGTTCATGACGAGCTTGACCTGCCACTGGGAGTTATCCGCATCAAAAAGGGCGGCTCAAGCGCCGGGCATAAAGGGGTGCAGTCTATTATCGATGAGCTGGGCGCAGATGAGTTTATTCGCCTTCGCATAGGTATTGGGCGACCGGGAGGCCCCGACGTGGTAGATTATGTGCTTGATAACTTTACCGGTGAAGAAAAGACAGTCCTCACAGAAGTTATCAGCCGGACCTGCCAGGCAATACTCACCATAATCAACCAGGGCCCTGATGCGGCGATGAACGAGTTTAATAAATAGGGGAGAGACGGCGGCGAGATTGATACCATGTAACATAGTTCATGGTTTAGTGGATGTGGCGGGGGCCGGCCCCCCTTTGCTTTAGTTTCCTAAACCATAAGGCTATAGAGGTCAGCGGGCGCTTTGCAACTCCCTTTTCCCACTTAATATTGTAGAACCGGCAAAAACTCGGATTTGACAAGCGCTGAAGATAGTTTATATAATCAACCTCAAATTCTGAACAGGGGAGAGGAATATGGCCAAATTCTTTGACGGACTTGTCAGCAATGTTAAAAGACACCGGCGTGCCTGGATAACGGGTGGTTCAATAGCGGTGGTGCTGATAGGCGGCGGGGTAGGTTTCTGGAACTGGCATAGCCAACCAAGTTTCTGCGCTATATGCCATCCCATGGACCCCTACTATGAAAGCCTAGTCTCTTCGGACTATATGGCCTACCAGCACGGAGCAGCCGATGTAGGGTGCCTTGATTGCCATGAACCCACCATTTCTCAGCAGATAGCCGAGGGATGGAAATTCGTGACCGGGGATTATGAGAATCCCCTGCCGGAAATGGAATATCCTACTGAGGACTGTCTTGATTGCCATATGGAAAACTCTACCCATAATAGCTGGGAGGAGATTATTGCTCTAACTGCCCATTATGAAGATGAGATTGGACGCAACCCTCATAACTCTCCCCACATGGCTGTAGGAGAACTGGAATGCCAGGAGTGCCACAAGTCCCATAAAGAATCTGTCTACTATTGCAGCAGCTGCCACCCATACTATGATTTTGGGCCAGAGTGGGTAGCCGCTGAACCACCAGAAGCTGGCGAGCTTCCTGAGACCTGGGACCCATATTCATTTTGTCTCATCTGCCATCAGATGGTGCCTTATGATGACTCACTGGGAGACCCGGCGCTTATGGCTTATGCCCATGCTCAGGCAGATATGACCTGCTATGATTGCCACGATGATATGGACGAGCTTGCTGAAAAGCATAACAATGTCTTAGCTGACCCGGATAACCCCATGTACCAGCTACCCCTACCTGAGCGGCAGGTCCCTCAGGAAGAGTGCCTTGGTTGCCATATGGAGAACTCTCCCCATAGTAGCTGGGAGGAAATTGCTGCTCTAACCAGCCAGTACGAAGAGGAGACCGGGCGCAACCCACACAACCCACCCGAAGGGCCTACCCACCTTTCTCAACCAGATTGCCAGGTATGCCACAAGTCACATAAAACTTCCACGCTCTACTGCATACTTTGCCATGAAGATTTGACCCTGCCATCAGGCTGGGAGGCACCTGCCGAGCTGCCGCCTGGGGTTAGCCTGGAGTGGGACCCGGAGGGTAATTGTCTATCCTGCCATCAGATGGTGCCTTATGAGGAGTCATTGGAAGACCAAGCACTATTAGCCTACACTCATGCTCAGGCAGATATGAGCTGCTATGATTGCCACACCAATATGGAAGAGCTTACGCAAAAGCACAATGATGTTCTGGCTGACCCCACTAACCCTAAATACCAGCTGCCACTACGTGAGCGAAGAGCCACTCAGGAAGAGTGCTTTAGTTGCCATATGGAGAACTCTCCCCACAATAGCTGGGAGGAGATTGCTGCTCTAACCCAGGACTATGTGATTGCCGGTGAGCTACACAACCCTCATGACCCCCATGTCACCCGGACTGATGACCAGGTGGATTGCCGCAGCTGTCATAAGATGCACAAGGAATCACCTAACGTAGAAAATCCTGAAAACTACTGCTTCGGGTGTCACCACCAGCAGATATTTGACCCCTGTAGCACCTGCCATTAACCAGGTTTAGAAGGAATTTAATAAAATTACGCCCCGGCCTACCAACCGGGGCGTAATTTTATTATTACAGGAAAGCAGTCTAAAACGTCGGGGCTATGATAAGCTCCTCTTTAATCTGCACATCACCATCAACCTTTAATTCAATAGTCTTTTCCTGATAGCCGGGCGCAGATATAAAGACCTGGTGGTCTCCTTTGGGTACCACTAAAGAGGCTACACCATTATCATCACCATAGGCCCGATAGGGCTTGATAAAGACATAAGGCCTTCTGATAGGTTTACCGGTGAACTTATCAACCACCTCAACTCGTACGGTATGCTCTCCGGGACGAGATGACCTGAAGCTAAAGTTACGGCTTACCTCCTTATGAGGGGACGCTGGAGAAGGGATAAACTTGGCAGTCCAGGTATAAACACCCTCAGCGGCAGGTGCTTTAGCCACCAGTCTGGCAAAATAGACTGCCTTAGTAGCTGGCCAGGGGGTATCACCTATAAGGCCAGTAGCTAACTTATTGCCACCCTCATCATATACCTCAATCAGGTCACCTTTGAGGTTACATTCGGCCATACACTTGGCCCCAACGGTAAAACTAAAGTCTTGCCTTATAACCACCGGCAATGGCACATCCCACACGTTGAGGCTTAGCTCGTGAGGTAACACGGTAAGCAAAAGAGGGAGCCTTGCTTCTTGATGAACGGTACCACCAATCTCCTGCTGGGGGAATATAAGTTGCCAATTATAGGTCCCGGGCACATCAGGAGCTTTTGCTAGAAACTTGCCAACATATTTATCATCCTCTTTCTCGAGCTTGGTTTCACTCAAGATGTTATCATCAGAGAGCCTCAATAAGGAAGACGCCAGGTCACATGCCTGAGAACAGCTAACAGCTACCCTGATATCCAGCTGAATACCAGTGTATATCTTAGACGGCAAGGGATCTAAGAGGTTCAAAGACAGGCTGTGTTCTTTAGGGTGTTCAGTAATTTCGTCAACCAAGGCGCACCTCCTTATTAGGGAAGGGGGCTTAAGCCCCCTTCCCTAATAATAAGAGAACTACTTTACTAACCTAACCCCAAGGGGTTTCGGCAGCAGCATTCTCTCCGGCGATGCGGCCAAAAGCAAGGCACTCTCCAATATTACCGGCTCCCTGATATATTAACCCCCACATACAACCTAGCTCGCCAGAACTATAAAGTCTCGGAACAGGCTTCCCAAAAACATCCAAAATCTGGGCGCTAGTATTCCGCCTCGGGCCGCCCTGGCTATTAAGCATCGCCGGCCAAAGCGCGACTCCATAAAAGGGTGGAGTATCTATAGGATGCGACCAATAGTAAACTTCTTCCTCTGGAATGTAGGGTGGCCTCACTTCCTCAGGAGCTTCAACTGGCCTGCCAAATTCTGTATCTTCTCCGCTTTGCACATTATCATTCCATCGGCTTACTGTCTCCACAAGAGTATTGGCATCTACTCCAAGTTTCCCGGCAAGTTCCTCTATACTATTAGATTTGATTATCCAACCTGCATCAATTTCCTTAAGATTATCATTACTCCACAAATACTTTTTAAAGGTATTATAACCTACACCTCCTAATGGACCCGCCCCAAGAGGACCTGCCACTCGGAAATCTTCATCAAAAACCATGTAGCATGGGATGCGAGGATAACAGATATGCTCATCATCAAAAAAGTTGACGGCAGTGATCCATGCATGGGCTTCTATGCCCTTTTCATTAACAAATCTCTTGCCAAACTTATCAACATATATATAATCGCTGCGCCGAGCGGTAATAGTAGGCATAAAAGCCGCCTCAAATTCCGGTACCTTTATTCCTAAAGGACAAGACAATCCATTCATATGCCAAAGCCCCGCCCCCACTGCCTGAGCCATCCTAATACCATCACCAGTATTACCAGGGTTTCCAAGGAAGTGAATTGGCCATCCAAAGACATGATTTCGAATAAAGGAGGCATCATTCTCATAACCACCAGTGGTAAGAACTACGGCACGACTGGCCTTTATAGCTATCTCCCTACCATTGGCTTCTGCGATAACACCCAAAACCTCCTTAGTAATACCATCTTGAACTAACCTTTTCGCTGGCGTCTCAAACAAAATATCTATACCCCTATCTTCCTCCACGGCATACGACAATAATCCCCACAGGCTATTATACCCACTTTCGGGGGAATCAAGCCATGGTGCTTGATGTTTTTCTATTGACTCAGCACCAGGCAATTCAGGATATCCAGCATACCCATAAGTAATTACTTGTTGACCATCTCGGAGACTTTTAATCCAATTATCGTTATTTACCGCCTCTTGCGCAAAGGTTCGAATCAAATTCTCATCCATTTCCGAACCAGTGTATTGGTAAAGAGCTTTGATATATGTAACTGCATCGTCCACATTACTTACCTGGACAAAGCCTCCCCCACTCACTGCCGTATTGCCACCACCCTCCGGCATCTTCTCCAAGATAATTACCTTTGCTCCAGCATCATGGGCAGTGATAGCTGTGGCGGCTCCTGCCCCTCCATACCCAACCACTACCACATCCGCCTCATAATCCCACTTAGAAGGAAGCCAGGGAGTAGCGGTCTCAGTCTTAGTAGTGGTAACTGTAGTGCCAGGGCCGGTGACTGTAGTAGTTTTGGTGGTACCGGGGCCGGTAACTGTGGTGGTCTCAGCCTCAGGGGAAGCACAACCGGCTAGGGATAATGCTCCCATAGTAAGGGCCGCACCACCCACTACCATACCGGTGTCTTTTAAGAATTCTCGTCTAGATAAGGATTTCTTTTCCTCATCTTTTTTCTTGGCCATTTAATTAATCTCCTTTTTTAATTTAATAGATTTACCAGGGTTTACCTTTTGATGGGTTGCCAGTCTTTTAGATTCTTTAATCATCACCTCCTTCTTAAGTTTTCCACTATTTGGATGGCCAGTCCCTTAGAGTTCTTTAGCTTTTTTGCCCTCCTTTCCATAGAGTAGCCTACCCGCACCTTAAGCCCTACCTGATAGAACAAAGGCCCTCAGGGAAAATAACATCTCCCTTTGGGCCTTCTTCTTGCTATTACTTTCAAGGCTTTGATAGTAAAACTTCCCCAGAGCACTTAACGCCATTTACTCTGCCTCTTTAACTATATAGATGTATACAACAAAAAAAGACACCTGTCAAGTAGGCTAATTGAGCCAGGAATAGAATAACAAGGGGCATATGGCCTGCGGAGGCTGAGACACCTGGGTAACATTCATGGTATGGTTAATGACTCAAGTCTAGATGAGGAGTTACCAGGATGAAAAAGCCCCATAGCTTCTACTTTTTTAAAAGGAAGCCTATTGTCCTAAAGGACAGGTTTGAGCGCTTAAGAGGGGTAGCCGATGATTCGGGATTTAATGCCCAGGAGAGATTAAGGGTGGAATGGATGGTCTTCTATTATACTGCAGGTAAAGAGAATGCCACCCTCACCGCTCAACAATTCGGTATCTTGGGGAAGACCTTTTACAAGTATCTTGGGCGCTTCAAGGCTTCAGGATACGACGTCTTAAGCCTGGCTAATAGGTCTACCGCCCCTCATCACAAGAGGCGCTGGGAGGTAACACTTATCCAGGAAGAAAGGATAAGGCGCTTAAGGGGGAAATACCCTTACTATGGCAAGAAGAAGCTCAAGGTCCTCTATGAGAAGGAATACTATGAGGATATCTCCACCTGGAAGATTGAAAGAGTGATCAGGAGATATAAGCTTTATCCCGATAAGAAGAAGCTAGAGAAGAGTGCCAGGAAGAGAGCCCAGTCCAGGCATCATCCCAAGAAGAGAATAACTCAGCTCATAAAAGAAGGGAGACCCTGCTTCCTCTTTCAACTGGATACCATCGTTATCTATTGGGGTAATCTCAAAAGGTATATCCTAACGGCAGTGGATCATGCCACTAAGTTAGGCTATGCCCGGATGTACAAGAATAAGAGCTCAAGGTCAGCCGCAGACTTTCTCTATCGTCTGCGCTACCTGGTTAACCAACCCATAGAGAACCTCGAGACGGATAATGGCAGTGAGTTTGCCTATGAGTTTGAAAAGGCCACCACCAACTTAGGTATCCAGAGGTACTTCTCCAGAGTCAAGACCCCTAAGGATAACCCGGAGATAGAGAGGTTTAACCAAACACTGGAGTATGAATGGCTATATGACTCTAACCTATCCTTAGAGCCTGAGGAGCTAAATTCCCGGTTGACCGATTGGCTTATCGAATATAACTTTAACCGTCCGCATCAGTCCCTGGGTTATCTTACCCCTATGGAATATATTGAGGAGGAACTTGCCAAGGCCGGCAGTAAAGTGTCACCTATGTGGTCAGCCAGCATGTGACCTTTGCCAGCCATTCATATTGTGCTATGCTTATATGAAAATGAGACCCGGCATATTTGAAATTCTAATTATAGGCATTGTCTTTATCGGCGTTTTGTTGGCAGCAAGGATTTTTGGCTCAAGAAGGCGGGAGCGGGAGGAAGAGGAGGAAGAGGAGACCCTCCCAGCAGAGACAGATAATGCCAAAAAAACCAAGAAGCGCAACCGCTTCTGGCTTTCTGGCGGCGTGCTTGTAGCTCTGGCCATCTTAATGGTTCTATCCCTTTCTAATGTTATTAAGTGGGTCTTCTGGGGCAATATCTGGGCCTTTGTGATACTTATTGCCGGTGGCGTGGCCATATACCTTGGCTGGCGGAGCCGTTAGTCTTTATGGCCAAGAAATTCGGCATCATCTATCACCCCTTAAACAGCGAAGCAATTTCGCTATCTCAGAAGCTGGCTGAAGGCCTATCACGGCGCGGCGGCGAGGTTTGGACCAATTCCGCCTGGGAGCCATCTAAATTAAAAAGCCTGCTGCCAGGCACAGAGCTAGTAATTACCGCCGGTGGCGACGGCACCATTTTAAGAGCAGCTCAGGCTATTATGCCCCAAGGTATTCCCCTGCTGGGTATAAACTTAGGCAAGCTTGGTTTTCTCACCGAAATTAATACTGATGAGATCGAAGAGAGGCTGGACGATATAATTAACATTAAGGGCTGGCTTGACGAGAGGGCAACCCTTGCGGTTAGTCTTCTTAACCAAGACAAAGAGGAGCACTTCTTTGCCTTAAATGATGCTGTTGTCTCACGAGGGGCTATAGCCCGGATAATAGAGATTTCAGTTAAGATAAACGGCCAGTTTCTTACCACCTATAAAGCCGATGGGGTAATTGCGGCCACGGCCACCGGTAGCACCGGCTATTCGCTGGCCGCCGGCGGGCCAATACTTTACCCATCGTCATCCGATATTTTACTTACTCCCATTGCGCCGCATCTGAGCCCGCCCTACACACTTGTCCTATCAGAAAAATCTTCTATTGAGATAACCGTGGGCACCAATCACCAGGCGGTGATGAATATCGACGGCTGCATCAACCGCTCACTAAGTGATGGGGCAACCGTCAGGGTAAGGAAAGGAGATAGCAAAGTAACATTCCTTCGCTTTAAGGAAAGCCCCTATCCGGCCTCTTTAGTAAACAGACTTTTATTAAGGAACAACAATGTATCAGGTGGAAAAAGCCAAGCTTAAATTCTCCTCCCAGATCTATGAGCTCATTAATCATTTTGCCGCCAAGGGAGAAATGCTGCCCCGGCCTTTAAGCGAAGTCTACGAGAACCTCCGCGATTTTTTTGTCGTCCTTGACGACGAAAAGGTAATAGNNATCAATTGGTCAGACTTAGCAGAGATAAAATCACTGGCCGTATCTGAAGAACATCAAAGAAAAGGTGTAGGAGCTATGCTGGTGCGTGCTTGCCTGGATGAGGCCCGGGACCTCGGTATCCCAACAGTATTCTGCCTCACCTACAAGCCCGATTTCTTCAAAAGTATTGGTTTTTCTCTTGTTGATAAGAATGAACTTCCTCGTAAAGTCTGGGGGGAATGTTACAGATGTCCTAAATTCCCCAACTGTGATGAGGTAGCTCTAATCTATCACATGAATGGAGGCTAGTTTGGAGAAGGTCCTTTCTCGCCAGAAGATATTTTCAGGCAGGGCGGTAAGTTTGAGAGTAGACTCAGTGCGTCTCCCCTCAGGACGAGAGGCGACACGGGAGATCGTAGAACACGCCGATTGTGTGGCGGTGGTTGCTGTCGATGGGAAGGGTGATTTAGTTCTTGTTCGTCAGTTTCGCAGCGCTGTGGGGAAGGAGCTTCTTGAGATTGTTGCCGGTGGTATTGAAGAAGGGGAGGGTCCTGAAGAAGCCGCTGTGCGTGAAATGCGAGAGGAGATAGGTCATCGCCCCGAGCGACTGACCAGACTCGGTGGTTTTTACTCCGCACCAGGGTACTCCACGGAATATCTGCACCTTTATCTGGCAACCGACCTTATCCCTGATCCTCTCAAGGCTGATGATACCCCTGAGATAGAGACGGTGGTAATGCCTCGACAGGAAATAGCAAAGCTTATCCTCTCCGGGGCTATCTGTGATGCTAAAACTATCGCCGGAATTTTATTCTACCTTCACTTTAAGAGTTAGCCTATCTCTGCCGAAAGCGGCCGGCCACCTAGAAGGTGAAGATGAAGGTGGGGCACTATTTGCCCGCCATTACGCCCACAATTGATAACCACACGGTAGCCATCATTATAAATGCCTTGCACTTTAGCTATTTCATTGGCCACTTTAAACATGCGGGCAAGCGTTGGCAGGTCTTCCTCGGAGACATCCTTTAGTGAAGGGATATGTTTTTGGGGCACGATCAGAATGTGCACCGGAGCCCGGGGGTGAACATCCCAAAAGGCGACTATACCCTCCTCACGATAGACCAGGTTGCTGGGTATCTTGCCTGAAATAATATCGCAGAAAACACAGTCCATAACCTACCTCCTGTATAGTTCATAGCAACCATCAAAAATGTTACCACCTATGGTGTCCGAGGCCACAAGAGCAGGAAAGTCTACCACCTCAAGCCTTAAGACCGCCTCCGGCCCCAGATCGTTATAGGCAACCACCTCTGCCTTGGTAACCTTCTTTGAAAGATAGGCTCCACAGCCACCCAGAGTAATAAGGTAAACTGCTCCATAGCTTCTCATCACTTGAAGCGTCTCGCTGGAACGTTGTCCTTTACCGATGAGCGCCCTAACACCAGCTTTAAGCAGGCAGGGTGTATATTTATCAAGACGGCTGCTTGTGGTGGGCCCGGCCGAGCCAATGGCCTTACCGGGTGGGGTTGGTGAGGGGCCACAATAGTAGATTGTTTGGCCCGCCAGCTCTACAGGTAAATGCTCATCTTTTTCTAAGGCCTGGCAAATCCTGTAGTGGGCCGCATCTCTGGCCGTATAAAAGACCCCGCTTAAGAGTACTTTATCTCCAGCTCGAAGTGACCTTCTAACTTCATCGGATACAGGTGATGATACAACCTGACAGTCCATTATAAGATGGCCTCCTTGTGCCTGATGCTGTGGCACTGAAGATTAACGGCCACGGGGAGGCTGGCTATATGGGTTGGCATTACCTCGGCCTGCACGCCAAGTGCGGTAAAAAGGCCGCCTAAGCCTAATGGACCTATGCCGAGGCGATTAACCTCCTTGAGTATTTCGGCCTCAAGCCCAGCCACCTCAGGGTCATCATTTTTCTCACCCACCGGCCTTAGCAGGGCTTTTTTGGCCATGTAGGCTGCTTTTTCTATAGTACCGCCGACGCCCAGGCCAACAACCAGCGGTGGGCAAGGATCACCACCAGCCTCTCTAACTACTTCCCGGACAAAATTTATAATGCCCTCCCTACCGGCATTTGGCCCCAGCATTACNNGGAGTATTGGTATTGGTGTTTTCCCTCGATGAAAAAGGGCGGCTGACCATGGATTTTCTTAAATACCCTTCCTGGTAGCCTTTTCTCACCCCTTCATTTAAGGCAGACATAAGGTCACCCTTGATATGCATGTCCTGGCCTATCTCAAGAAAAATAACAACAGTACCACAGTCCTGGCAGAGTGGCATCCTCTCCTGGCGGGCAATTTCGGCGTTCTCAAGTATTACTTTAAGGGCTTCTTTTCCTAAGAGTGAGGTCTCTTCACCAGCAGCCCTCTTTAAGGCTGATATTACATCATTGCCAAGTTCAAAATTGGCTTCCTGTGAGAGGCGGCTAACCACCTCGGCAACGCTGGATGCCTCTATCTGCCGCATAAATTACCTGATAGGCCCTAGATGGAAGTAAGAGTCTGGTTAACTTTGGCTGCCGCTTTCACAAGGGCATCTTTTTCAGCGCTGTTAAGATCAAGCTCTATAACCCCTTCCACCCCTTTGCGACCAAGCTTCAATGGGACAGAAAGGATACTATCCTTGATACCATACTCGCCTTTAAGATAAAAAGAAGCCGTCATAACCTCTTTTTTATCATAAAGGATAGACTCGGCCATCCTAAAAACGGCCGCTGAGGGTGCAACCGAGGCACTGGCCGATTTAAGCAGCTCCACGATCTCAGCACCACCATTCCGAGTACGTTCAATAAGCTGGCTTATCCTTTCAGGAGGGAGCATTTCCTCTAGCGGTCTGCCGCTAACTGTGGTAAGCCTTGATAGAACTACCATCCCTTCACCGTGCTCACCCAGAACCCACGTTTTTACCTCAGAGGGCGAGGTGCCAAGCTCCTGGGCCACAAAAGCGCTAAATCGTGCCCCATCCAGGAGCCCTGATAGCCCAATCACCCTTTCTCTCTCCCAGCCGGTTATACCCTGAGCAAGGTAGGTCATGGCTTCAACAGGATTAGTCACCATAATGATAATTGCGTTCGGTGAGAATTCAGCCACCTTACCTGCTACCTCGGTTGTGATGGACTTATTTAACCGGAGGAGGTCTAATCGGTCCATGCCTGGCTTACGGCTTGCACCAGAGGTTATGATGACAAGATCTGACGAGGCGGTCTCCTGATAGGTACTGGTACCTATTAGCTTCCCCGAAAACCCAACCAGCGGTGCCGACTCTAGAATATCAAGAGCTTTGCCCTGAGCTAAAGCGGGAATTATGTCAACTAAGACTATTTCACCTACCCCAGCCTCAGCCAGCCTCTGGGCACAGGCAGCACCAACATTACCGGCGCCAATAATACTTACCTTCATGCTGCTAGCTCCTTTATGACGGCATCGGCCACCTGTGAGGTACCCACCGCCATATCTTTTTTATTTGATGGCAGGAGGTCATAGGTCACTTCTTCCCCCCTGGCAATAACATCAGCTATAGCCCTCTCCAGCTTCCGGGCGGCATCCTTTTCCCCAATATAGTTTAGCATCATCACACCGGAAAGCATAAGCGCCATGGGGTTTACCTTATTCTGGCCTCTGTACTTTGGGGCACTGCCATGCGTTGCCTCAAAAATGGCCACCCTGTCACCAATATTAGCCCCCGGCGCCAGCCCCAGACCGCCTATGAGCCCGGCACAAAGATCGGATAGGATATCACCATAAAGGTTGGGACAAAGAATAACATCAAACTGCTGAGGATTACGAACAAGCTGCATTGCCATGTTATCCACAATACGGTCCTCAAACTCTATATCGGGATACTCTCGGGCTACTTCCCTGGATACCGAAAGAAACAGCCCATCAGAGTATTTCATGATGTTGGCCTTATGCACACAGGTAACCTTATGGCGGCTGTTTCCTCGGGCATAATTAAAGGCAAAATGGGCAATCCGCCGGCTACCACTTTCTGATATAGGCTTAAGACTCAACCCTGAATCAGGCTTAATATGGCTACCCTGAAGCAAATTAATAAAATCTATTAGCCTAAAGGCCTCGGGGGAACCCTTTTCAAATTCTATACCGGCATAGAGATCTTCCATATTTTCCCTGACGATTACCAGATCGGTATTCTGGTGAATGACGGGAGCTCCAGTATAAGCCCGGCAGGGTCTTAGACAGGCATATAATTCAAGCTCTTTTCTGAGGCTCACATTTACGCTCCTAAAACCGGTGCCTACCGGCGTGGTTATCGGCCCCTTAAGGGCCACTCCATTTCTCCTTATTGATTCAATAGTTATCTCAGGCAAGGGAGTGCCATATTTTTCAATAGCCTCTTCCCCGGCAGGCATAACCTCCCACTCAAAATTTAGACCCAAGGCCTCAAGTACTCTCCGGGTAGCCTCCACTACCTCGGGGCCGATGCCATCACCGGGAATAAGGGTTATTCTATAGGTCATTTATGCTCCTCTAACTTAAAATCGCCAAACTTCCTAAGGTAAGGTAAAAGCCCACCCTCATTTAAGATGCCAAGCATAAAATCAGGTATCGGGCTGGTGGTAATGGTCCGGCCTTTGGTTATGTCTTCGATCAGTCCATCTTTAAAGTTGACCTCAAGTTCATCACCATCATCAATTTCATCCGTATCAGCCACCAGTAGCGGCAGGCCTATATTTATAGCATTCCGGAAGAATATACGGGCAAATGATTTGGCGATAACAGCACCCACCCCAGACATCTTGATAATAAGCGGGGCATGCTCCCTTGAAGAACCAAGACCAAAATTTCTACTGGCAACAATAAAATCACCCGGCCGAACGCGCTGGGCAAAGCTAGGGTCAGCATCCTCAAGGACATGTTTAGCCAGCTCAGGGAGATTACTTCTGAGGTGAGCTAATCTTCCCGGGGCGATAAGGTCGGTTGAGATATCATCTCCAAACTTAAAAGCCCTTCCCAAAGTCATAAAACCTCCCTGGGATCAGATATCTCTCCCTTGATAGCACTTAAGGCCGCCGTAGCCGGGCTTGCAAGATAAATAAAGGCCTCCGGATTGCCCATACGCCCCTTAAAATTGCGGTTGGCCGTCGAAAGACAAATCTCACCATCACCAAGAACGCCCTGATGAAGCCCAAGGCAAGCACCACAGCCCGGTGGAAGTATGAGGGCCCCAGCCTCAAGAAATGTCTCAACATAGCCCAGCCTTATTGCCTGCCCCAGCACCTGGCGTGACGCTGGGGCAATGATTAGTCTGGTATGGGGGTGGCATCTTTTACCTTTTAGAATACGGGCGGCAACCCCGAGATCTTCTATCCGGCCGTTGGTGCAGGTACCCAGAAAGACCTCATCCACCTTAATACCTTTCGCCTCATCTATTCGGGCAACATTATCCACCCGGTGCGGTTTTGCGACCATAGGGACAAGCCCAGAAGCATTGATCATCAGTACCTTTTCATACGCCGCATCGCTATCCGGTGAAATTTCTCTAAAATCACTCTCCCTGCCTTGCTCTATAAGGTAGTCCCTGGTCTTTTCATCGGAGGGGAAAATCCCTATCTTGGCTCCAGCCTCTATAGCCATGTTGGCTATGGTGAGCCTTTCCGAGATGGACATACTCTTTACTACTTCACCACCAAACTCAAGCGCCTTGTAGGTTGCACCTTCAGCGCCGATGAGGCCTATGAGATAAAGAATAAAGTCTTTGGCAAAGACGCCCCGCGGCATCTCACCTCTCAGTATTACCTTTATGGTCTCAGGCACCTTAAACCATGTTTTGCCCAGTGCCATAGCTACAGCGACATCGGTTGAACCCATGCCAGTAGCAAAGGCCCCTAAGGCCCCGGCACTCACCGTATGAGAGTCAGCCCCTACAATAACATCACCCGGCCGGGCGATTCGTTCAGCTACTATTTGATGACAGACGCCATTGCCCACATCGCTAATCTGGGCCGAGGTCTCCTGAGCAAATTGCCTTAGTAGCACCTGGTCATTGGAAAGCTGGCGGTTAGGGCTGGGGGCAGCATGGTCCAGAAAAAGATATGTCCTTGCCGGGTTGGCCAACTTTTCAAAACCAGCATTTTTAAACTCCCTTACCGTGAGCGGCCCGGTGGTATCCTGGACAAAAGCAAGGTCAACCTTGGCCACAATGATATCTCCGGCCCGGGCATCTCTCCCTGATTTCTCAGTTAGTATTTTTTCAGCGAGCGTCTTTCCCGTCATGACTTATTATCGCCAGGATATCATCTTTATTTACATGATCGCCGCTTTTATAGTTTATTGACTTAACGATACCATCAACTGGTGCTGTTAAGTCAATGGCCATCTTCATGGCCTCTAAGACCACAATGTTGTCACCAGTCTTTACCTTATCACCGCTTTTAACCTCGTACCTTAGAATAATGCCTGGTAAAGGTGCGGTAATAGCCTCACCATCGGCATCTTTTCTACTATCATTCTCCTTTTCAACAGTTACCTCTTCGGCCTCACTACCTTCTTCTGGCATAACACCCACGCTGTAGACTTCACCATCAATATAAACATTAAATTTCCGGGGAGGCTTCTTTGCCGGTGCTCTGGTCATAGTCAGAGGCTCACCAGACTTGATTCGGGCAATAAGCTCGTCCTCTTTCTTGATGTCCTCAAGAGTCTTTGGCTTAGTCTCCGGAGGAGGTTCTTCAAGGCCATACTTCCACCTTAAAAATCTCATTCCGGTGGTGGGATAGAGGGCATAGATGAGGACATCTCCCAGATCGCGGGCTATATCCTTGGTAACCTCATAGGCTCGGTCTAACTCTGGCTCAAGAATATCTGCTGGCCGGCAGGTGATCGGCGTCTCTCCTCTTTTATACCCTTTAAGAACTTTCTTTTGAACCTCAGGGTCTATAGGAACAGGAGGCCGACCATACAGGCCATAGCAATAGTCCTTCACCTGGTCCGGAATCACATTGTAACGCCCAAAAAGGACATTTTGGACTGCCTGGATACCGACGATCTGGCTGGTCGGTGTTACCAGAGGAGGATAGCCAAGCTCTTTTCTCACCCGTGGCAACTCTTCATAGACCTCATCAATTCTATCCAGCGCACCAGCCTCCTTTAGCTGACTAACCAGATTGGATATCATGCCACCAGGTATCTGGTGGACAAGGACGCTGGTATCAACTACTGCCATTTTAGTATTATCAAGAAAATCACGGTACTTCGGAGCGATAGACTCAAAATATTCATCAAGTTCAAAAAGCTTTCTTAAGTCAAGACCGGTATCCCTTTCCGTCCCCCTTAAAGCACTTGTCAGCGGCTCAACGGCCGGGTGTGAAGAACGCAAGGCAAAGGGGGCCAGGGCAGCATCCACTATATCTACACCGGCCTCAACTGCCTTGAGCATGGTCATAGAAGCCATGCCGCTGGTATAGTGAGTATGAAGCTGTATCGGTATGTGGACTACTTTCTTGAGTGACGAGATGAGCTTATAGGCATCATCGGGGGCCATAAGGCCAGCCATGTCTTTAATACAGAGGCTATCAGCCCCCATTTTTTCAAAGGTGACCGCTTTTTCAATATAATAGTCCAGGTTATACACCGGACCGCCCATTCTTGATTCAGTCAGTGAATAGCAGATAGAAAGTTGCGCATGTTTACCACAGGACTTGATGGCCTCAAGTGAAGTTATAAAGTTCCTCTCATCATTTAAGGCATCAAAGACGCGAAATATGTCTATTCCAACACTAGCGGCATATTTAACAAAAGCCGAGGTTACATCATCAGCATAGTTACGATACCCCACCAGGTTTTGTCCTCTTAATAGCATCTGAAGTGGCGTCTTCTTAATAAGGCCTTTAAGGGTTCTTACTCTATCCCAGGGGTCTTCGTTTAAGTATCTGGTGGCCACATCAAAAGTTGCCCCACCCCACACCTCAAGAGAATAAAAACCGGCCTCATCCATCTTAGCAGCTACGGGGACCATATCCTCAGTACGCATACGCGTGGCAATGAGAGACTGGTGACCGTCTCTAAGGGTTACATCAGTGATCTTTAATGGATTCTTCATCTTATAGATTATAGCGGGATGTTGCCGTGTTTTCTTGATGGATATGATACCTGCTTTCGGGCTAAGACTTCCAGCGCTTCTATGATTTTAGGCCGGCTAAGGGCTGGTTCAATAATATCATCAATATAACCCCTCGCCGCCGCCTGATTACTATTATAAAATTTCTCTCGATACTCTTTGATGAGCCTTTCCCTTGTCTTTTCCGGTTCCGGAGAAAGGGTAATTTCCTTGCGGTAGATAATATTGACTGCCCCTTCGGCCCCCATCACCGCAATCTCAGCCGTAGGCCAGGCATAACATATATCGCTTTTTAAATGCTTTGAACCCATAACGATATAAGCCCCACCATAGGCCTTCCTCAAGACAAGGGTTACTTTAGGAACTGTAGCCTCAGAGTAGGCGTAGATAAGCTTGGCCCCTTCTCTGATGATGCCGCCATGCTCCTGGTCTACACCAGGTAGAAAGCCAGGGGTATCAACCAGAGTTACGATAGGAATATTGAAGGCATCACAAAAACGAACAAACCTGGCTGCTTTGGTAGAGGCCTTAATATCAATAGCTCCAGCAAGAAATGAAGGCTGCTGGGCTACTATGCCAGTACTGCGCCCTCCAAACCTGCCAAAGCCAATAACAATATTAGGGGCAAAATCTGCCTGGACCTCAAAAAATTCCTCATCGTCAACAATATTCTTAATGATTTTTTTCATGTCATAGGCCGACTTCGCATCCTGGGGGATAATCTCGTTTAATGCCTCGGCCGTTCTCTCGGGAGGATCATCAGTCTTTATTATAGGCGGGGACTCCTGGCTATTCTGCGGCAGGTAGGAAAAAAGTCTTTTGACCTGAGTGAAGCATTCACCCTCACTTTCGNNAGCCCCACCCAGATCCTGGTGGCTTATCCCTTCGCCAGTGACGGCCTTCACAACATCGGGGCCGGTGATATACATCTGGGTTATCCCCTTAATGGTAAAGATAAAGTCGGTTATCGCCGGCCCATAGACCGCACCGCCAGCACTGGGCCCGGCGACAATAGATATCTGAGGTACCACACCCGAAAGGAGAGTATTATGAAAAAGGATATTGCCTACGCCAGCTAATCCATCAACGCCCTCCTGGATTCTGGCACCACCAGAATCAAAAATGCCAATAACAGGCACCCGGTTCTCCAGAGCAAGCTCCATAATACGGGCCACCTTTTCACCGACAACTTCCGAGATAGTGCCACCCAGTATAGTAAAGTCCTGCGAATAGACCATGACCGGCCGGCCGTCTAATCTTCCACTCCCGGTAATTACAGCATCGCCAGGATATTTTTTGTCCGAAAGCGAAGGTTCACGATGGGTAACAAGCCCGCCTATCTCGCCAAAACTCCCCGGGTCCAGAAGCAACTCCAGCCTTTCTCTGGCGGTGAGCTTACCTTTCTTGTGTTGTTCTTTGATTCTTTCTTCATCACCCGGTGTGGTCTTGTTAGCTTTATACGAGAGGTCTTCCATCTTTGCGTTTACTCTTCTATCTTAATACCCAACATAATAACACAGAGATTTTAGGGCAGCAAAAAGGCCTACGAGCCTGCCCCGCTCTATGTTCGCAGATGCACCCAGGGAAGAATAAATACTCAACATATGATAAAATCAATCATAATTTAAGGAGGCGTATTATGCACAAGATGACTGAAGATAATCTCAAGGCAGCCTTTGCCGGTGAAAGCCAGGCTCACATGAAGTATCTTATATTTGCCGATGTGGCCCAGCAGGAAGGCAAATCAAATCTGGCCCGGCTCTTCCGAGCTATCGCTGATGCCGAGCGGGTCCATGCCACCAACCACTATCGCGTGCTGGAGATGGTAAAAAAGTCCTCGGACAACATCCAGGACTGCATCGATGGTGAGAACTATGAGATAGAAGAGATGTACCCCGCTTTTAATGCCGTAGCCAAACTACAAGGGGAGAGTAAGGCCGAACGCTCGACTCACAATGCGCTGGAGGCAGAGAAGGTGCACTCGGCTATGTACCAGAAGGCCAAGCAGGCAGTAGATAGCGGCAAGGATGCCGAAGTGGGTGAGGTGTACATCTGCCAGGTCTGCGGCTACACCGTTGAAGGTGATGCCCCTGATAGGTGCCCTATCTGCGGAGCCCCCAAGGAAAGATTCAAGAAGTTTTAGACCTGACCCCCAGCTTGGACTGCTAATGTTCAGGGAGGCTGATTGATCGGCATCGACATAATAGAAATAGAACGGATCAGGACCGCAACCGAGCAGTTAGGCGCCAGATTCCTGAGAAGAGTCTATACCACACAGGAACTGAGCCTCTATGCATCCAGCCCCTCTTCCTTAGCGGCCCACTTTGCCGCTAAAGAATCGGTAATGAAGGCCCTGGGCGGCGAGCTCTTTAACTGGCGGGAGATAGAGGTCTTATCTTTGTCTAGTGGCCAACCGGTGGTCAACCTCTCTGGCCAGGCTAGGAAGCGGGCCGGGGAGCTTGGCCTGGCCTCTTTAGAGGTGAGTCTCTCCCATACCAAGGAATATGCCATAGCTGTAGCAATAGGCATAAAAAACTAAACGGTCCAGGGATAAAATTCCTCTTTGTCCGTCATTGGAATATATGCCTCCGGTGAAACGGCCTGATTTAGAAGAGATTGTTGGTTTTGTTTCCAATGACCAAAAACAAGGGTCTTCCCACCGGCGGACGGTATAACTCCTCGTTAGTTATTAAAGGAGAAACGACAGCTTATAGGCTAAAGGGTTATACCAGCAAAATAGCGATTCGCTATTTTGCTGGTCAAGTGCTAAAACTAAAGCTCACTGCTAAGAAGGACACTATCGTCGGTAAATTCCTCGCCGGCCGCCCGCTCAAAAGCCCTCAGAAGGCTAGTTACACTAAGGCCTTTCTTTTGCTCTTCAGCAATATCAAGAATAACCCTTCCTCGATGCATCATGATAAGGCGGTTGCCATAGCGCAAGGCCACCTCCATGTTGTGAGTTACCATCACGGCCGTCATCTTTTCCCGTGTAATAATCTCATCGGTAATACTAAGCACCGTCCGGGCGGTCTTGGGATCAAGTGTAGCTGTATGCTCATCTAAAAGCAGTATGGCCGGGTTACTGATGGTAGCCATAATTAAGGCCAGAGCCTGCCTCTGTCCGCCAGAGAGGGTATGAGCCGGCACCCCAAGTCTATCTTCCAAGCCCAGGCCAAGTGAGGCCAGGCGGGTGCGGAAAAAGCGCCTCCGTTCACGGTTAAGGGCTATTTTAAAACCCCGCGGCTTACCTCGCAGCAGTGCCAGAGAAAGGTTCTCCTCTATACTTAATTTACCAGCAGTGCCCATGTCAGGCTGTTGCCAGACACGCCCCACGTATGACGCCCTTTTGTAGCCCAGAAGATTGGTGACATCTTCGCCGGCGATAACTACCCGCCCACCATTATCCGGAGGAAACAGGCCGGCAATAATGTTAAGCAAAGTCGATTTTCCCGCCCCGTTACTACCGATGACAGTAATAAAATCACCGGGAGCCATAGTCAGGCTAACACAATTAAGAGCCTTTACCTCGTCAACCGTACCCCGGGCAAAGGTCTTACTGACTCTTAAAAGTTCCAGAATGTTATGATCCTGCATTGCCAGGTTTACCATCTTGTCGCCGGTGGTATCCACTCGTGACGTATTCTCTTCCTGAGGTAAGGTATAGCCAGGGCGATAATAACCAGGGCCGCCGTTATCAGTTTAAGGTCAGAGGCCCGCAAAAAAGTGGTGTACAAGGCCAGCGTCATAAAAAGCCGGTATACGAAGGCACCGCCAAAACAGGCAACAAGCACCCAGGAGATACCCTTTGGTCTAAAAATCCCCTCCCCAATTATGACTGACGCCAGTCCCATAACAATCATACCTGAGCCCATATTAATATCAGCATTGCCCTGATTTTGGGCCACCAGCGCCCCGGCCAGGGCTACTAAACCGTTGCCCAGGGCACAACCTAAAAGTACTGTCTTATCAGTATCTACCCCTAGACCGCGCACCATATGCTCGTTATCTCCGGTAGCTCGCAAGGCCAGACCGATATCGGTGCGCAAAAACCAGTTAAGCATTAAAAAGACGACCAGAGCCGCCACGCCAGCAACCACAATAGAAAGGCTGAGCCCGCTCAATCCTAAAAAGTTAGAGGCCCAGTCAAAAATAGTAACCTCTCTGATTAGAGAAATGTTGGGGCGGCCCATTATCCTTAAGTTGATGGAGTAAAGGGCCACCATCACCAGAATGCCTGATAGAAGAGCTGAAATCCTGAGCTTGGTGTTAAGAATACCGGTGGTAAAACCGGCCAGAAGGCCACTGGCCAGGGCCGCCAGTGTGGCCAGATGAGGGTTTACACCCGTCGTAATAAGAACAGCCGCCACCGCCGCCCCCAACGGGAAAGTGCCATCAACGCTTAGGTCGGGAAAATCAAGTACCCTGAAGGTCATATAAACGCCTATGGCCACCAGGCCAAAGGCCAGGCCCTCGTATAAAGACGAGTTTAAAATGCTAAGTGCAGTTGTCAACTTACTCTATAACTTTAGTTGCCCGATCCATCACCGACTGGGGTATGCTGATCCCCATTCTCTGGGCGGCACCCGGATTTACCCAGAGGTCGGTCATATCCACTTTCTTGGCCGGGATATCGGCCGGGCTTTCACCACGCAGGATGCGGGCAGCTACCTGGCCACACTCCTGGCCCAGTCTGTAGTAGTCTATACCGGCTACTGCCACGGCACCCCCCTCCACAGTGGCCACATCAGCGGCAAAAATGGGTATGTCATTCTCCTCACAGACTCTGATGGCCGCTCCAAAACTGGCCACCACGGTGTTGTCGGTCGGTACCCAGATGACATCAACACGGCCCACAAGAGAATTAGCCGCCATTAGGACTTCATTCGTGCTGGCCACCGGACCCTCAACTACAGTGAGACCCAATTCCCCGGCTACCGCTTTAAGATCGTCCACCTGGATGACTGAGTTTGGTTCACCAGGATTATAAAGAACCCCGATTCTCCTGGCATCAGGAACAATCTCCAGTATAAGGTCTACTTGCTGGCGAACATCAGCCCAGTCACTGATGCCGGTAACGTTGCCACCGGGATTCTCCCAACTATCAATCAATCCGGCAAAAAGAGGATCGGTCACCGAACCGAAGACCACCGGGATATCGGTGCCTTTGGTGGCCTGTACACAGGCCTGGGCGGTTGATGTGGCGATGGCCAGGATGAGGTCCACCTTATCCTGAACAAACTTCTGGGCAATGGTGTTTAACAAAGTGCCATCGTTCTCAGCATTGCGATAGTCATAGACCACATTTTCCCCCTCCACAAAGTCCTCCTCAGCTAGAGCATCGATAAAACCCTGTCGGTTGGCATCTAAGGCCGGGTGAGTGACCAGCTGGGCAATGCCGATATGGTAGACTTCTTCACCGCCGCAGGCATTAAGCGGAACAAGAGACAAGACGATGAGTAAACCAAGAGCGAGTCCCAGGAACTTCTTAAGCATCCAGCACCTCACTTTTGAATTTTTTGTTAATATACCACACAAGCCGCAGTGTAGAAAAGTGCCGTTTGCGTGGTGTACAGGATAAGGCCCAGGACATGACACCTATTTTTGAGGCAATCGAAATCTACTTTTAAGAAGCAAAGACCTATCTGACATACAATTGGAAGGTAGTCTATAATACAACCAGCAAAGGAGGTGGCTGATGCAAGAAATTAAAATTTGGCCTAGTGTACCACTGTTGCTAGTCCTGATCCTCGCTGTATTACTCTCCGGTTGTCTAGATAGTTTCAGCGGAGCAAAGGTAGCCGTCATCCCGTTAAGTGGCACCATCACAGCCGATAGTCAGGGGACTCTTCTCTCACTGGGTGGTATTACGCCTGATCTGGTAAGAGACTATTTAGACCGAGCAGCCAGCGATGCAAATGTCAAGGCCATAGTCTTAAGAGTCGAGAGCCCCGGCGGCTCAGCGGCGGCTTCTCAGGAGATTGCCCGTGATATAAAGCGTTTCAAGGAGGAGACGGGAAAGATCGTCGTCGTCTCCATGGGTGATACTGCCGCCTCGGGAGGCTACTATATTTCAGTCCATGCCGATAAGATCGTAGCCAACCCGAGCACATTGACCGGGAGCATCGGCGTCATCTCGCAGTTCTACTATATAGACGGGCTCCTGGAAAAGCTCGGCCTGGAGATGGAAGTCATCAAGTCTGGCGAGTACAAGGACATGGGCCTTCAGCCTTTAAGTGAAGAAGAGCGCCAGATCATGCAGGCTATCATCGACGACATGTATGAAGACTTTGTTGGTGCAGTGGCCGAAGGAAGGGACCTCGATAATAACAGGGTCAGGGAACTGGCCACCGGCCAGCCCTACACCGGGAACCAGGCCCTGGAACTCGGCCTGGTGGATGAACTGGGTGGTCTCGAGGAGGCAACAGAGCTAGCGGCCGAACTGGCTGAGCTCAGCGAGTACAGAGTTGAAGAATACACACCGCCTGCTCCGTCAATTCTTGACAGCTTCCTCGGCGGTGTGAATTCTACCCAGCCTCTATCGCCTGATGAGCTCTTCTATTTGAAGGTGCTTCAGAACTGGCAGCTGGAACCGCGCTACTAAGGTGAAGGCCAGGATAGCGTTCGGCTTTCTTGCCCTTGGCCTTCTTATAGCCAGCGGCTGCTCTAGCGGGGGGACCGAGATTGTAATCTTTGAACCAACCACCAGTCTGCCGGCGAGTACCATCTACATCGGTGGAGAAGTTAACAACCCCGGTTATTACCCGCTAAGAGAAGATGACACTATCCCCGATCTAATCGGAGCGGCCGGCGGTGTGGCTAACCAGGCTTCTGAGATAAAGCTCATTATTACGAGCGAGACTGACAAGCCACAGAAGATCAACATCAACACCGCCGAGTTGTGGCTTCTTGAAGCATTGCCCGGCATTGGTGAGGCCAAGGCCAGAGCTATTATAAGCTACCGGGAGGCAAATGGCCGCTTCAAAAGCACCACTGAGCTCCTCTATGTTGAAGGAATAGGAACTTCTATTTATGAGAAGATAAAGGACCTGGTGAGTGTCGGTGAGCCGTGAAGGCCGCCCTACCTTTGCTCGCCTGGCTCCTGGGTCTTCTTTTGGGCCAGGTTATCCACCCTCGCCTGGCCCTGCTATCTCTAGCCCTCTTGCCCTTAGTTTTTCTAAAAAAGCAAAAGGGTTGGGCGGTGGCTATAAGCCTATCAATCCTGGCCTTCTTGGGGAGCATATTCTATCTTCAATCCAATCTACCCAAGATCAACCCGGATAGCTTGTCTTACTACGTTGGCGGGGAACCGGTGGAAATAGAAGGTATTGTCAGTGAAGTAGATAGGCTAGAAAAAGCAAGCCGAGTAAATTTATCCCAGATAAAGATTAATGATGGCGGCTGGCGGAAGCTGAAAGGTGACGCCCTTGTCTACGCCCCGCTTTATCCGAAGTACGAATTTGGAGACCTTCTCCTTATTAATGGCCGGCTTGAGGAGGCACCGGCCTACCTTCAAAACGAAGGTGTATTAGCCGTTATTTCTTTTCCGAAGATAGAACTTATAGGTAAAGACCAGGCACCCTGGTTTTCCAGCACCATCTACCATATAAGGGAAGACCTGGCCCTGGTTTTGAGTCAGACGCTTGGTGAGCCTCAGTCCTCACTGGCCCAGGGAATAGCGCTAGGTTTAAGAGATAACATCCCTGCACCTGTAAACGAGGATTTTACCATGTCTGGGGCAAGTCATATCCTGGCTGTCTCCGGCCTGAACTTAAGTATTGTGGCTGGNNTAGGAGCCGGTACTTCAATTTTCGGGCGAAGGCACTATATTTATGCCTGGCTGGGGCTGGTGGGT
The DNA here is from genome assembly GCA_002382615.1 of Dehalococcoidia bacterium UBA4087. Classification (GTDB taxonomy): domain Bacteria; phylum Chloroflexota; class Dehalococcoidia; order Dehalococcoidales; family UBA4087; genus UBA4087. The sequence continues at coordinate 15,549 of DFYH01000007.1, read as the reverse complement.
ATTTGGGTCTACGCGGCGCTTACCGGTCTAGGCCCGCCGGTTGTAAGAAGTGCCATAATGGTAAGTCTTTATCTTCTAGCCGAGATATCGGGGCGCCAAAAAGATTCTCCCAACGCCTTACTAATTGCCGCCGCGGCGATGAGCCTTATAAATCCATTCGTATTAAGCTCAGTCTCATTTCAAATGAGCTTTGCCGCCACCGCCGGGCTCATCTTTATTACCCCTTTGATGGAGAAAAGTCATGGCGACTTAGATACCAGTAAACGATTATCTGGCCCTGTCAGATCCTTATGGAATAATATCGCGGTTACTATTGGAGCGGTCGCGGCCACTATTCCATTAAGTATTTATTACTTCGGTACCTTCTCGCCATTAAGCCCGATCACATCTCTCCTTCTTCTGCCGGTGGTAACGCCGATTATTATCATCGGTCTTAGCTCGGGTGTTCTGGGCCTGCTATTCCCGCCCATAGGTTATGTCCTGGGTCTACTCAACTGGCCACTTTTAACCTACATGCTGGCCGTAACCCGCATAATGTCAGACCTACCCTTCAGCTCCTTTAACATGGAATGGTCGGGCATGTTTCTGGTAGGCTACTATCTGATACTGATGGGGATGACATGGCTATTAAGGCACAAAACCCTGAGCCCAAAACTAAAGGATCCAGCCTTAAGTAAAGTGGGCAAAGAAGAATGAAGCGGCCGAATACAAAGGTGGTTCACGTAGCAGGTTCAGGACACATCGGGCGACCGGCAGGGAAGGTAAACCTGAAGTGGCTGGGTATAGCACTGGCCATTATCATCCTCCTCGGGGCATCCTTTCTCCTCACCCGGCCCGACCAGGACCTGCACGTCATCTTCTTTGATGTTGGCCAAGGAGACGCTGTTCTTATCTCGCAGGGTGATACGCAGATATTAATCGATGGCGGGCCAAGCTCGTCAATGCTACTACCCAGCCTGGGCCAGACAATGGCATTTTACGACAGAAAAATAGAGCTGGTCATCCTCACCCACCCCCACAGCGACCACCTGCGCGGTCTTATTGACGTGCTGGAGAACTACCAGGTTGAGCGGGTAATCTGCTCGGGAGCTAAGTACGACCAGCCAGACTATGAAGAGTGGTGGCATATCATAGAAGAAAAGTCCATTCCCGTTACGACGGCCAGTGGGGGCTACAGGATAGGTCTGGGAGAGGAGACCATCATAAGCATCCTTAACCCATCGGCCCCAGGCGGCGACATCGATAATGATAGCCTGGTGCTCCTCCTCGAATATGGCGATTACAGCTTTCTTTTTACCGGCGACATCAGCACCACCACCGAATACGAACTTTTAAGCGAGCGGGCAATACCTGATATAGACGTGCTCAAAGTAGCCCACCACGGCTCAGATAGCTCAACAAGCGAAGAGTTTCTACTGGTGGCAAGGCCCGAGGTGGCCGTCATCTCCGTTGGCGAGAATAGCTACGGTCATCCCAGGCCGGAGGTTATCAAAAAACTGGAGGGCTCCGGTGCTTTTATCTACCGTACCGATCAGGAGGGCGACATCGAGTTTATCACCGACGGGGAGAGGCTGTGGCTAAAAACAGGGGGCAGGAGCCCGTGAAGACGCAGAAGGTCTTCGTCAGCAAGTATATCTTCAACCCTTCCTTCGGCGACGACCTTGCCCTCATCAAGAATGATAACCCTTGAGGCAAGCTCCCTGACCATCTCCAGGTCATGGGAGACAAAAACCTTCGTCTGGGTAAGATCTTTAAGCCCCAGAAGCAATGACCACTTCGCCCGCGGGTCAAGATTACTGGTTGGCTCATCAAAAACGAGTATGTCCGGCGAGAGGGCCAGAACAGTAGCCAGAGCAACTTTCTTCTTCTCGCCAAGACTCAGATGGTGAGGTACCCTCTTCTCATAGCCCTCAAGGCCCACCTCATAAAGAGCCAACGCAACTCTTCTTCTCACCTCATCTTCAGGGTAACCCACGTTTAATAGACCGAAGGCTACATCGTCAAAAACGGTTGCCGAGAAAAGCTGGTCGTCAGGGTCTTGAAAGACAACTCCAACCTTTCTGCGGGTCCATTTCAAATCTTCATCCACCGGACGGCCAAAGATAGACACCCTACCCTGCCCCTTGAGGATACCATTAAAATGAAGGAGCAGGGTCGACTTTCCCGCTCCATTGGGACCAATGATAGCCACCGTCTCTCCCTCATAGACCGCCATGTTAACACCCTTAAGTGCCTGGCGGCCGTCGGGATAACTAAAGAAGAGGTTATCCGCTCTTATAGCTTCTCTCATAATAAGCTCACCAGGCTTACAAGCGCGATACCCACCAGTGAAAAGGACACAAAACAGGTATCGGCCAGCCCAAACTCATTACTTTTTAGACCCTTTAGCTGGCCATCGTAGCCGCGGGCAAGCATCGCCTGATAGACCCGCTCACCCCGCTCATAGCTACGGATAAAAAGAACGCCTAATATGCTGCCGGTCGCCTTCACCTTAAGCCAAAGACTGCCAAAACTACGGCTCTCCATTGCCTGCCTCAAACGCACCGCCTCATCAAAAATAACAAAAATATATCTATAGATAAAAAGAAGCAGAGTGGTAAACAGACGAGGCACTTTCAGGCCTTCCAGACCCTTGACCAGGTTGATAAAACCCGTGGACATAACAAGCCAGCTAAGGGCAAGCACCGAAAGCCAGGACTTAAGCAAAACACCTATAAAGGTCCCTAGCCCCATGTCAGTGACTTCAATCATAATAAAGCCCAAATCACGCTGAAAGATGACCTCGCCCTCTGAAACAAAAGGCAGGAACACGGCCACAAGAAGAACAAAGGGCATCACCACCAGCGAGCGTTTAAGGACAGGGATAAGCAAAAGATGCGACAGAAGAATAAAAGTTATTATTAGAAGCAGATAGAGGCCGTAAACAGGAAAACTATCTTTCGGCAGGAGGACAAGAGAAAAGATGAGGGCAATGGTAACCAGTAGCTTTGCCCGGGGGTCAAGCCGCCGGGAAATGTCCTCACCACTATAATCAGAAGGGATCATCACGCTTTCTTCTTAAACATCAAGCTCAAGGCGTAGCTGGCCCCAAAGACAGCGGCCACACCAACCAGACCAGCAAGGATAGTGGCCAGGGCAGGGTTATCTATACCGGGGAAGAGATAGTCGGCAATCACTGAAAAGGGTGCGTCTTCAGCCAGTTCGGCAAAGCCCTCATTCTGAGCTACCCTCTCAAGCCCATCTGGAGACGCCGAGGCAAGGGGTGATAGCATCACCAAGAAAATAGCAATAATAAGTCCTATAAGCCACCACCTTTTCATCTGACCATCTCCACCCTCGATTTTATAAGATCGGGACGGACAGCCCTGACAAACGAGATAACGACCGCCGTAATAAGCCCCTCACCAATACCAATAAGTGCATGGACACCGGTTATGGCTGGCAGAGCGACACCAAGCGGCACAACTCCTGAAAAGCCAAGCTCAAGGGCACAGGCTGCTGAGGCTAAGACCACTGAGCTCCAAGCAGCCAGAAAGACACCTATAAGATTACCACGCGGTAGGTGGCCAAACGCGCGGCCAGATAAACGGTATATAAAATAGCTTGAAAAACTGGCAATAAGTGACATATTAAGAATATTAGCGCCGAGGGCCAAAAGGCCACCATCCTGAAAGATAAAACACTGAATTATAATGACCAGACTCATCACCAGGGCAGCCGACCAGGGACCGAGGAGGATGCTCATTAGTGCCGCCCCAACGAGATGGCCCGAGGTGCCGATACCAATAGGAAAATTGAGCATCTGACCAGCAAAGACAAAGGCACCTAGTACTCCCATAAGGGGAACTTTTTTCTCCTCCATCTCCTTACCGGCCATCCTGGCCGCAACCCCTACCCCACCGGCCGAGATGACCATCGTGGTGGCTACGGTAGCGGTGTTAAGAAAACCGTCAGGGATGTGCATATTTACCCTCCTTCTTTTCCTCGGCACTCAGAACAGATACCGAAGATCGCCAGATGCTTAAGATCGGTCTCAAAACCGTAGTCAGACTTAAGCTTTTCCTTAAGGGGATTAAGCGCCTCTTCGGGAAGATCAATCACTCTGCCACACCTGTTACAGACGAGGTGATGATGATGGCCCTTCTTGATACTATGGTAACGGACAAGACCATCACCCAGCCTTGTCTCGGTTACCATCCCAAGCTCCTTTAAGAGCTCAAGGGTACGGTAAACCGTGGAGACATTAATATGAGGATAGACCTTTCTAACACGGGTATAGACATCCTCAGCACTGATGTGATCATCCGAGCCTTCAATAGCCTCAAGAATCATCATCCGTTGCGGGGTAAGGCGATACCCCTTGGATGTTATCTCATCAGAGATGCCATGGTCTTTCATGGTGCGGCATTATAAAACAGGCAAGGAAAATTTGTCAAATAGTTGCAGATGCAACAAATTGCAATTTTAAGCCTTAGCCCCGCGCTTGGGCCAGGACCAGCCAACAAGAAGCCGGTCAGAGGAGAAAATCTTAGTCAAAACCAGAGTTATAGCTATGGAGAAGACGGCCAGATAGGCTATACCACCGATGACCAGGACGTAGTTATCAAACATCAAAGCCCTCATAGCCATCATGGGGTGGGAGAAAGGGATAATAAAGAGGATGACCTGCAACAGCAGGGAAAGGGTACCGAAGTCTTTGAACATTACCAGGAACATCGGCACCATAGCCAGTATGGTTACCGGGAAGATAAGAGTTTGGGCGTTTTTGTAGTCCCGGGCGAATGTACCGATGAGAAGACAAAGTGCAAGACCGGCAAAAAGGGAAAGAAGTATTGATAGGCCAACCAGCAGATAGTCTCCCATGCCCAGGGAAAGCCCCAGCGCACCCAGGTCAATACTCGATGAGACCGTTAAAGACTCCATGTAATAGTTAAAACCAAGCATATAGATAACTGCCATGATGAGCCCGACGGCGGCACTACCAGCCAGCTTCCCGATAACAATATCTCTTCTTCTTATGGGCAGGCTCAAGAGTGTCTCTAAGGTTTTGCTCTCTTTCTCAAGCCCCATCGAGGAGATTACAGTGCTTCCGGCCATTATTACCATCATCATGATAACTATAGGTATGGTGACTGACTGGGAAATAAGCAGCCCAGATAGGGCCTCGGGCGAGACACCGGGTATAACCTTATCTTTCAGGAAGACTGTTTCACTAAGGCCTACCGGGCTCAAGGCTACCTCGGGAGGTATTTCAATACCTCCCGATATAAGTTCTTCGGATATGCTCGTATTTATCATCTGGATAAGACCCGTGACAGCCACTGAGGAGATGTTGTCCATAAGCCCGGTCCCTTTAAGCAGCCAGTTTACCTCAATCCTGGCGGGGCGGCCTTCAAGAATGCTCGAGCTAAAGTCTTCAGGAATAACGAGAAGAGCGATGCCCTTTTCTTGAACCTTTTCCCAGCCGGCATCCCTATCCTCACCGAGATAAAGTACCTCGGCGTTCTCGTTAATGACAGCGATAGCAGTCTGGGAAAAAAGGCCTTCGTCCTGGTTAACTACGCCTATACTGGGTTTCTCGGTGATCTCATTCATAGGGCTACCAACCATCTGCCCCACAAGAGCAAAGATGACGGCCACAACCACCATAGAGGCAATACTCGCCGGGGTAAGAAGCTCCCTGATCTCTTTTTTGATGATGTTGAGCACTACCCCACTACCTCTACAAAGACCTCCTCAAGATTAGGCCGCTTGTAGCGCTCTTTAAGGCCCTGGGGCGTTCCTCGTTCAACAATCATCCCCTCGCTTATCAGGGCAACCCGGTCGCAGAGAAACTCAACCTCAAGCATATTGTGCGAGGAGAGAAGCACCGCCCGCCCGCTGCGAACAAAATCTTTTATAATTCTTCTTATCTCCTGAGCATGGAGGACATCAAGCCCGGCCGTCGGCTCATCAAGGATGGCTAACCTAGGTTCAACCATAAGAGCTCTGGCGACTACCAGCCGCCTTAGCATACCTTTACTGTATCTTTCAATTTTATCGTCTAATCTTTGGCCAAGGCCGGCTATCTGAACGCCTCTTCTCAAGATCTCCTCTTTTTCTTTGCCATCGCCAAAGAAATTGGCGATAAACTCAAGATACTGCCGGCCTTTGAGGTTCTTGTAGGCTCCGGCCTCCTCAGGAAGATAACTTATGATCTTCCTCACCCCGGCCGGATCCTTGACAGCATCGATTCCAAAGACCTTTATACTGCCCGATGTTATCTCAAGAAGTGTGGCCACCAGCCTCAAGGTAGTCGTCTTGCCAGCCCCGTTGGGGCCAATTAGGCCAAAGATCTCCCCCTCGGCGATATCAAAGGAGATACCTTTAACTGCTTTGGTATTGCCGTAGTCTTTTACCAGGTTTTTAACTTCAAGCGCGTTCAAGCTGGCTCATTGTAACATAAAACTATTAAGAGATGATTAAAGGTGCCTCTTGGGTAAGTCTTTTTCAAGGCTATCGATCATGATGGTCACCGGGCCGTCGTTACAGATCTCGACCATCATCATCTCTCCGAAGCGCCCCGTTTCTACCTTAAGGCCACTCTCGCGCAGGAGCCCAACAAAACAGTCAAAAAGCCTCCTGGCCTCCTCGGGAGGAGCAGCACTAGTAAAACTGGGCCGGCAGCCCTTTCTTGTCTCCGCCAGAAGTGTAAACTGGCTTACGACCAGAAGTTCACCCTTTATATCCAAAAGGGAAAGGTTAAACTTGCCATCCTCATCAGGAAAGACACGCAGTTTAAGAATCTTATTAGCTAGATAACGGGCATCTTCTTCGGTGTCTTCCATAGCAACACCAAGGAAAATAGTGAGCCCTCGGTCTATTTGGCCGATGACATCGTCCTTTACACTTACGCTGGCCCGGACCACCCTTTGAATTAAGGCTTTCATTGGAGTAGAAAACGGGTCAATGTTATAATAAGTATCGTTATGAACACAACAGTAACCATCTTTGACCTTATCTTTTTCGTTATCCTGATCATCTTTCTTATCCCCTATATGCAGCGGTACTTTACCACGTCGAAGCGCCTCTCCGTGATCAAGAAATTAGAAGAGTCACGGGGCTCAAGGGTAATTACGCTTATCCACCGCCAGGAAACAATGAGTCTTCTGGGCTTTCCCATCACCAGATATATCGATATAGAGGATTCCGAGCAGCTCTTGAGGGCCATCAGGCTTACCCCCGATGACATGCCGATAGACCTGGTCCTCCACACGCCGGGAGGTCTGGTGCTAGCCTCAGAGCAAATTGCCTGCGCCCTGAAAAGACATCCCGGCAAAGTGAGCATCCTCATTCCCCACTATGCTATGTCTGGCGGAACTCTAATTGCTCTGGCTGCCGATGAGATTATCATGGATGAAGATGCCGTTTTGGGCCCGGTTGATCCCCAGCTTGGCAGTGCCCAGTTTGGCTCCTACCCGGCCGTCTCAATACTCAAAGCCCTTGAGGAACCCAATCCCAACCGAAGCGATGAGACGCTCATATTAGGAGACATGGCCAAAAAGGCTATTAACCAGGTCTATGAGACAGTCTATAACCTGGTCAAGGACCAGATGCCGGAAGAAAAGGCCAAAGAGCTGGCCAGGACTTTAAGTGAGGGACGCTGGACCCACGATTATCCGATAAATACTGAGAAAGCCACCGAGCTCGGTCTCCCGGTAAAAACCGGCTTGCCCAAAGAGGTTTATAAATTAATGGAACTCTATCCCCAGGCCGGTCAGCGGCGCCCTTCGGTCGAATTTGTCCCCACTCCCTACACCCCGCCAGCCACCAAACCCCAAAGGAGAAAGGAAGACTAGGCCTGGCGAATACGTCTGTTTAAGAGCATAAAAAGACCGACCCCCACAGTAAGTAGCCCGGCACCGATAAAAAGTGCTCCAGTATGAAGATCTATCACTGTTCCTGAGATGGCGTAAGAGACAGGCGCCATCACCGTCCAGATAAGGAGGTCTGTACTGGCCACCCTTCCTAACATTTCGGGGCGGCTTGTCCTCTGCAGGAAAGTGGTGTAGAAGATATTGAAAAGACCGATGCCACAACCGATTACGAAAGCTAATAAGACAACCTGCCCGGGCTCAGTGGCCAGACCCAGGAGGATAACGCCAGACCCAAAAATAATAGTAGCGCCAGCCAGGATTAAAGAGTAACGCTTCGTCCTGATGAGACCAGCGATTATCAACCCTAAAAGCACGCCGCCGCTAAGGAAAGAAAGGATAGATCCAAAGGCCACGGCACCACCGAATTCCCTATCCGAGAGGATGACCAGTCCTATATCCAAAGGCCCTGAAAGACAAAAACTAACCACGCCGGCAGATAAAAGCAGAGCTTTAAGCATAGGCTCGCTCCAAACATAGCTCAGCCCTCCTTTGATATCCTGAATGGCTGTAGAAGGCGAAGGAGTGTTGATCTTATGGTTTAATAAGGGCACCCCGGGCTCATCCATCGGCAGAAGAAGAATAGCTGAGATAAGAAAAAAGACTGCCCCACACGCCATTGAAGCCCAGGTCCCTATCTCGGCTACAAGGATACCTGCCGGTGCCGCCGCAAGAAAAAGCGCCAGTTCTACCACCTCCTGAAGAAGCGCGTTGGCTGACTTAAGCCTATCAAGACTAATAATGGTGGTAAGAAGAGCAGTCGAAGCCGGATAGACAAAGACATCTAAAAGGCCGAACATGGCCGCCAGAAGATAAAGATGCCACATCTGAGCAATATCCAGGTAAGCCAGAACGGAGAGGATGGTCAGTGGTAAAATCGAGAAGAAATTTGCCGTGATCATAAGCCTGCGCCGAGGCAAACGATCGGCCAGCACACCACCAAAAGGGGAAAGAATAGCCCTGGGAATATATGAAACCAGAAAAACAGTTCCTAAGGCAAGACCTGAGCCGGTCAATTTGAGGGATAGCCAGGCCAGGGCTATATAGTAAAAGCGATAGCCCAGGCCACTTATACCTTGACTGGCCAGAAGAAGACGGAAGTCGCGAGACCCCAGCGGCTCAAGAAACCGGCTAGCCACTGGCAGTTATTATATCACCAATAAACAGTACGCGAGGCAACATTCAAGGCGGCACTTAAGCCCTTCCCTAATTAAAGGCGTTCAACGCGCCTATCTTACAACCCAAACGCAGATTACCACACTGAAAAAGAGGCGCTATCTATGAAGGACTACTTATCGCGAGCGCCGAAGCATAGCCTCAGGCAATTTTTTGGTAGCGGACCGCTCCACCTTCCTTTACTGTCTTCAACACACCGGCTAAAGAAAGCCTTCTTAAGATAGCCCTGACGCCGCTATCGGTAAAATTAACCCCCGCCTCCTCAAACTTTTGCTTTACATCTCGTGGAGAGCGTGGCTTATCGAAGAAGCCCTCTTCCAGGGCATCTCGTATGGCCGTCTTATAAGAAGCCCTCTTTTTGGCAGCCTTCATAGCTAATTCTTCTTTAAGAGAAGCCTCAGCCTCTTTCGGCGTTACAGTAACCCCCTCTGGCCCTTTAGCAACCAGCTGATAGGCGTCCATATAACGTTGCACAAAATCAACCGGGCCCTGCAGTTCAATAACCCCCTCTTTCAGATTAATGACTACTTTTGCTTCATCCATCAGCTCATTTCTCCTCTATTTTTATTTTGGCAAGTTAGTCTTGCACCATAAGGTATTATATCATCAAATCCAATATTGGTAAAATACGCACATTTCAAAAGATAATGAGGGGACGACAATACCAAACAGCAAGGGCATGATTCTAAAAGTCAGTAAAATCTCATCCAGGTTACCCAATTTTGTTAGCATACAACTATTAAAAGAGATATCTGGTGGAGCAAACCAAACGAAGACCGAATATACTCACAGGAAGTTTTAAACTCCTGCAGTGATTACATCATCCAGGCAAGCCTCAAAAACGTTAGGCAAACGACGCAAGCCTTTATCTTAATCCCTGTCAGTACGATCTAAGGTGTCAGAATACAGAGACTTTAGCATACTTAGAGTTAAATTCTGCCCTCAGCTTGTCATGCTGCGGCGGAACAGCAAGACGCCGATAGCAAAGAGGGCTACCGCCCAGCCTGTAAGCCAGTAGAGATCGGGTAGAACAGCCCCAAAACCGACACCGCTGGTGATGATATAACGGCTGGCGTCTATAGCATGAAGGAAGGGAAAGGCCTCGGCCACCACTCTTAACACCGAGGGCATCTGCTCTACTGGCCACCAGGCACCGGAGATCATGACCAGAGGAACTATGAATATCCAGGGAGCCCCGGTTGCCTGGTCCTCAGTCTTTGACAGGGTGCCCACTATCATCCCTATCCCCATACAGCAGATCCCCAGGATAAACAAAACGAGGAGGGCCAGCCCGATGTTGCCGACTATGGTGAGGCCCATGAGGACCCCCACCCCGAGATAAATCGCTACCGAGATAATAATCACCGGCACAAAGGGCAAGGTATAACCGAGTATAAAGTCCCAGGGTCTTGCCGGGGTGGTCATGAGCCGTGATAAGAACCCTCTGGTCCTGTCCCTCACCATAATGCCGCTCACCGATGGTATGAGGATCATTAACCCGAAGACAACCATCCCGGGAATCAGATAGTTGACATACTCATCTTTTATCTGCGCCTCCTTCTGAGCCAATTCGATATTTAAGGGAATAGAAATGTCCAGGTAGCCAAGTGATGCGGCTTCCACTATAGGCCTGACTCGCTGGGGTAACATAGGGTCAGCCTGGTTATAGACCAGCTCCATATTAACAATCTGCTGGCCCTCTATTGCTTCGCCAAAGCCACGAGGGATGAGCAGGTAAATTGACAATCCGCCACCGCTCAATTCTTCATCGGCTTCGGCCTGGCTACTGTACACCGGGGAAATTATCCTAAGAGCAGGAATATTCTGAAGGTAGCTTACAAACCCTTTTGAAACCTGGCTCTGGTCTTCATCTACCACTCCTATAGAGACGGCACCGGTAGTCTGTCCACCGAAAGCAAAGGAAAAAATCAGGATAAAAGCCAGGGGCATCCCCAGCAAGAACCCCAACGCAACCGGGTCACGATAGAGCTCCTTTAAGTTCCTTTGGCCTATTTCTACGAACCTCATTCTCTGAGCTCCTTCCCGGTAAGCCGAATAAAAACGTCCTCGAGGGTTGGCTCCTCCAGCGCTGCCGAACGAATAGTAGCACCATTCGACTCAAGGTAATGGGTAAGCTCTCCAAAATCCAGTTTCTCATCAGCTATTTTAAGCTTCCCGCCATATCCATCTACATGCTGGTACCTCTCTTTTAGCCCCTGGACAAGCGCGTCACTAACACCCTCCGCCAAGATGAGCATGGTGGGGGTCTTGGGGAAGCTGGCTTTAAGCTCGCTCGGCGTGTCCAGGGCTACGATTTTACCTCTGTCAATAATCGCCACCCTATCAGAGAGAAAATCCGCCTCCTCCATATAATGAGTAGTAAGCAGGATGGTCTTTTTCCCCTTCAAGCTGGCAATGTGTTCCCAGGTGGCCCTTCTTGCCTGCGGGTCAAGGCCCAGGGTAGGCTCATCCAAAAACAAAATTGGTGGGTTATGCACCATCGCCATAGCTATGCTGAGTCTCCTCTTCATCCCCCCGGAGAATTTAGACGTTCTCTCTCTGCCTCTCTCCGCTAGACCCATAATCTCCAGTAGTTCGAGAGAGCGTTTCTTGGTTTCGCCAGAGCTCAGGCCGTAGATTCTGCCCACGAGGGACAGATTCTCCCAGGAGTTCAGCCGCTCCGAGATAGCGGTCTCCTGGGGTGACACACCGATTATCTCCTTGACCTTGAACGGCTCCTTCACAATATCATATCCCATGACACGTGCTGTGCCCTCAGTCGGTCTAAAGAGACAGCACAGCATTTTGATGGTGGTTGTCTTCCCGGCGCCGTTGGGTCCCAGGAGAGAGAATAGCTCCCCTTCCCCGATCTTGAGGTCGATGCCGTCAACCGCCACCAGACCGTTGAATTGTCTGGTGAGATTAAAGGTCTCTATGCCGTCCATTTTTCTCCTTACACACTCAAGTCTTCTCAGGTTGGATGCTGGGGCGGGATGACCAAGACCGTAAGTGGCAGGAATTCTTGGCTGGCCTATTTTAAGCCCATCCCACCTGACCGTCAACGCAATTCAGACAACAGGGGCTTCCCCTATAATTCTGGCTTGTCTGCTCCCTGTTCCAAAGTCTGTAAGGCCACTCTACCTCAACTGAAAAAGAACAAACACGGCGCAGAAACTATCAGGCAGGTATAAAACTAGCCTATAATTAGGGCCAAGTGTGCTTTCAGGCATACTCTTTGTATGATCCCGATAATAGTTCTTCTGGCGGTCTTCGTCCTCATTGCCGTAAGACAAATCGGCAGATTCCGCTTTCAGATATGGCAAATAATGCTTGCCGGTGCGCTGGTGGTGCTAGCTACCGGGCAAATATCTCCAGATAGCGCTCTTAAGGCTATTGACATAGATGTCATGCTTTTCCTGTTCGGTATGTTCGTGGTCGGCCAGGCGCTGGAAGAAAGCGGCTACCTATCCCACATGTCATTCCAACTGTTCGGGCGGGCTAAGTCTGTGGATGACCTATTACTCATGATACTATTTGGCGGCGGATTCTTATCGGCTTTCCTCATGAACGATACCCTGGCCATCATCGGTACGCCGGTAATGCTGGAAACCGCCCGGAAAACAGGTGTTAACCCCAAGCTACTACTGATATCGCTGGCTTTTTCTATCACCATCGGTAGCGTCATGAGCCCTATCGGCAACCCACAAAATCTATTAGTCGCCCTTAATGGAGGCATCGCCAACCCATTTATCACTTTCCCCCGCTACTTGGCACTGCCGACTATCATCAATCTTTTTATGGCCTACCTGCTTTTAAAGCTTTTCTACCGTGGGCAGTTTAAGAAGGGCCCTTTAAACCAGTCAGCCGGCCATATCAGCGACCCCAAGCTGGCGAGACTATCACAGATATCACTGAGCATCATCGCTATTTTAGTGCTCGCCAGGATCATAATCTCCTTCCTAAAACCAGCCAGCAGCTTCCGGCTTACTTATATTGCCCTGGCGGCAGCACTACCAATCATTCTGGCAAGCCCCCGCCGCTTTGAAGTAGCCCGTAAGATTGACTGGTCAACTCTAGTTTTCTTTGCGGCAATGTTCGTACTAATGGAAAGTGTTTGGGAGACCGGTTTCTTCCAGAATCTTACTTCTGAACTCCACCTCAACCTTAATTCAACCGGCGTCATTCTGGCGCTAAGCGTACTTTTAAGCCAGCTCATATCAAATGTGCCGCTGGTTGCCCTCTACCAGCCGATGCTCACTCACCTGGGCGCAACAACCAGGGAGTTAATGGCCCTGGCGGCAGGTAGCACCATCGCCGGCAACTTCTCTATCCTGGGGGCAGCAAGCAATGTCATCATTATCCAGAACGCGGAGAAGAAAGCAGGAGAAACCCTGACCTTCCTGGAATTCATCAAGATAGGTATTCCTTTGACGGTGATAAACATAATGGTGTACTGGCTATTCCTTCTATGGGCGTGATTTATAACCCTGAAAAGCCAGACCGCCATCATTCAAATTGAGCTGGTTTTCTATTAACCCAGAGTAATGTTTACAGACAATGACCCGGTGGAATATTATTACAGCCATATGCCAAAGGGCCTATTTCCATTACTTTTAAAAAGTAATAAGCCCAACCCTGATATATTATGTTAACTTATATTCTGTTTGCCCTAGGCTTTGTCCTCCTAATAGCAGGAGCTAATTATCTGGTTAAGGGCGCCTCATCCCTGGCCAGGAGATTTGGTGTTTCAGACCTCGTTATCGGTCTTACCCTGGTTGCCTTCGGCACCTCAACCCCCGAGCTGGTAGTAAACATCTATGCCAGCCTCCAGGGGACCGGGGGCATCGCTCTAGGCAACATCATGGGCAGTAACATCTTTAATGTGCTGCTTATACTCGGCGTTGCGGCCGTTATATACCCTTTAAAAATCGAAACCAACACCGTACGAAAAGAAACACCCCTCAGCCTACTGGCGGCAGTAGTGGTGGGAATTCTTGCCAACGATGCCCTTATTGATGGCCATAGCATCTCACAGCTGACCCGCATTGATGGGCTAATACTCCTGGTATTCTTCGCCTTCTTCCTTTATTATGCTTTTGGAATCGCCCGCCAGGGGCCGGTTGGAGTGGATAGCGAGGCTTCGGGAAGGCCTACCCTGCTCCTGGCATCACTCATGGTAATAGGAGGGCTTGCCGCACTTACCTTTGGAGCCCAATGGGTAGTAGATGGCGCCATCGCCATAGCAGAAAACCTCGGGGTTAGCGATGAGATAATCGGGCTTACTGTTGTGGCCGCCGGTACCTCACTTCCTGAGCTGGCCACCTCTACGGCAGCGGCACTACGCCATAAACCGGGCATTGCCGTGGGCAATATAGTGGGTTCCAATATCTTTAACATCTTCTTTATACTGGGTGTAAGCGCCGCGATTAATCCGCTGACCCTTGGCCCTCAAAGCAACCTGTCCATTCTGGCAGTTATTATCTCGTCGCTGGTACTTCTTGGCTTCATGCTGCGAGGAAAACCGGAGCACTTCCTGGATAGAAAAGAGGGAATCGCTTTTCTGACACTATACGCCGGCTACCTGGCCTACCTGATAATACAAGCCTAGCATGCACCTTAGGGAGATAGTAGAGCCACACTCCCAGACTATACTACCGGCTACAGCAGTCTCACAGGCCTAGTTGAAATTACAGCTAGTGTTAACCAGAAGGAGCCGGCAGACGTGAAAAGAGCTCTTAGTTTTGCGACAACTGGTCCAGAAATTAAGTGAGGATATCTTCTCAAAAAGAGTTACCTTTTACCCATGATGGTGGGCCACTCTGGATTCGAACCAGAGACCCCGGTCTTATCAGGACCGTGCTCTAACCAACTGAGCTAGTGGCCCCGGCTAAACTCTAAGACTTTGGCCTTTCCTTTGTCAAAGCTACCAGGCTCTCGATATCTTGAGCCACATCCAAAGACAGGTAAATATAACGTGAAAGACCAAAAAAGAGAAGGAAAATAGCCGCGCTACCCAGCAGACAGACTACAAGTAAAGTCAGCTTGGCTACGATAGTAGCGGCTCCCAGGGCAATGATAAAAGAGGCCACCACTCCCCCCACTCCCATCACTACACCACATACGCCAAGCCAGTAGGCCACACGCCTTAAAGCTCGATGTTTCAAACAAATCCTCTAAATAAACTTTAACAACTGGATAGCGGAAGGAAACCTCAAATTCAAATATCGACCTAGGAGTAGAAACCTTCCGGTTTCTTTCTCCCTAGAAAGGAGGTGATCNNACCTTGTTACGACTTCGTCCCAGTTGCCAGCCCCACCCTCGGCGACTGCCTCCCCTTACGGGGTTGGCCCATCGACTTCAGGTGTTGCCGACTCCCATGACGTGACGGGCGGTGTGTACAAGGCCCGAGAACGTATTCACCGCACCATGCTGATATGCGGTTACTAGCAACTCCGGCTTC
>DFYH01000017.1 GCA_002382615.1 Dehalococcoidia bacterium UBA4087 | reverse complement strand
ACTCAGGAGGTGTTTTTATGACTGCAGTCTGGATTGTTATCGGTGTGGTGGCGGTCATCCTCATCGGCGCACTTGTCTTTATTTTGGTCTATAATGGCCTGGTCGGGCGGCGTAACCAGGTAAAAAATGCTTGGGCCCAGATTGATGTCCAGTTGAAACGGCGCTTTGATCTTATTCCCAATCTGGTGGAAACGGTTAAGGGGTATATGCAGCACGAAAGAGAGACCTTAGAAGCCGTGACTGAAGCCCGTAATCTTGCCCAGCGGGCAGCCTCGGCCGGGGTGGGTGAGCGGGCCAGAGTAGAAGGCGAGCTGGGCTCGGCCCTTACCCGACTGCTTGCTGTGGCGGAAAAATATCCCGACCTTAAGGCCAATCAGAACTTTATGGCGCTCCAGGAAGAGCTCACATCAACCGAGAATAAGATAAGTTTTTCAAGGCAGTACTATAATGATTCGGTGCTGAAGTATAACAACCAGATACAAATGTTCCCGTCCAACATTGTAGCTGGTATGACCGGGTTTAAGGCTGGTGAATTCTTTGAAGTTACTGTAGCTGCAGAGAGGGAAGCGCCGAAAGTCAGTTTTACCTAGACTGGCAGATCTAGTCGATGTGGGAGCAGGTCAGGTCCAACCGGATAAGGTCTATAGTGCTGGTGCTTGGCATGGGCGCTTTACTGGTACTTTTAGGCTATTTCCTGGGCCTGTACTTCTTTGATAGCGCTACTGGCGGCGTTATCGCAGCCCTGGTGGTGTGGATAATCATGAGTCTCGTAGCATACTTTCAGGGAGACAGTCTGCTACTTACCATGTCTCGTGCCAGAAAAATCGGCCCCGATGACCATCAGCGCCTGTACAACATAGTTGAGGAGATGAAGATTGCCTCTGGACTGGAGAATATGCCCGACGTGTACATTGTGGATGACCCGTCGCTTAACGCCTTCGCCGTGGGAAGAGACCCCAAACGGGCGTCTGTGGCGATAACGTCGGGCCTTTTAGAGAAACTCAACCGTGATGAGCTTCAGGGGGTCGTCGCTCACGAGATGTCCCATATCAAAAACCGGGACGTACTCCTCATGTCTATGTGCAGTGTGCTCTTAGGGACTGTTGTGATACTGGCCTGGTATGGTTCCCGTTTTGCGTTTTATGGTGGAGGCAGGTCAAACAGGAGGTCCTCGTCGGGTGGCGGTGTGGCCCAGATAATAGTCATTATAGCGGCGCTCTTGTTCATGGTGCTTGCGCCTATTGCGGCGCAACTTATTTACTTTGCGGTCTCTCGCCGGAGGGAGTACCTGGCTGATGCCTCGGCAGCACTCTACACCCGTTATCCCGAGGGACTGGCGTCGGCCCTGGAGAAGATTGGCGCATCAACCGATCAACTACGCTCAGCCAATCAGGCTACCGCGCCAATGTATATCGTCAACCCCTTCCGCAAGAAGGGTATGAAAGCGAGTGACCTTACCAGCACTCATCCGCCTCTCTCAGAAAGAATTCGCATCCTCCGCTCGATGTCTGGTGCCTCTTTCAAAGATTATGACCAGGCTTACCAGCAAGTCCACGGTGGTAAGGGGATCGTCCCTGTCAGCGCCGTGGGGGCCACGTCTGCCGGTAAGTGATAGATATAGGGTTACTTTCTTATAGACCAATCAGGTGGAGAGGTGCTTTAGTGGTAGCGCCAGAGATACTGCAAAGTTCTAGCTGAGAGTTGGCCAGGCCCTGACAAATTCCATTATGGAGGCCTCATCACTTAAATTGAAAAGTTTAACTTCACTATTTATTCTTCTGACCAGGCCGGTAAGGACCCTGCCCGGGCCTATTTCAACAAATGTGTTTACCCCCTGGGCGATCATATACTCAACTGACTTTTGCCATTGAACACCCTGACAGAGCTGCCGGCTAAGCTCGGCTTTTATCTCTGAGGCGCTTTTTATGGGTAATGCACTTGTGTTAGCAATTATTGGTATCCCGGCTTCCTTGAAAGGCGTCTGGTAGACAATTTTCTCAAACTCTTCAGAGATAACATTCATGAGCGGTGTGTGAAAGGCGCCGCTTACCTCAAGCGGAATAACTCTTAAGGCCCCTCTTGTTTTGGCAAGGTGAGCGGTCTCAGATAAATTTTCTTTAGCGCCGCTTAAGACTATTTGCGATGGGCAATTGATATTAGCCATATAAACACCCGCTGTATGGCAGATTTCTTCTAGCTGAACTTCGCTAAGCCCGATAACGGCCAGCATGCCACCAGGGTTTTTAAGGCTGGCCTGGTGCATTAGCCGCCCCCTTTCTCGGGCAAGATAAATCGCCTGGCTATCTTCTAAGGCTTCGCTGGCAGCTAGTGCGGTGTATTCCCCGATGCTGTGGCCGGCAAGATAGGCTGGATGGGGCATGGCACCGGTGGGAAAGGCCTCTTCTAAGGCGCGGAGTGTGGCCAGACTGGTAGTAACGATGGCCGGCTGGGTGTTGATCGTTTGGGAGAGCTCCTCTTGTGGCCCTTCAAAGCAGAGCCTTGAGAGGGCAAAACCAAGAATGCTGTCTGCTTCTTGAAAGACTGCTCTGGCTGCTGGCGAACTCTCGTATAGGCTATGGCCCATTCCAATGGTCTGGGCGCCCTGGCCAGGGAAGAGATAAGCGAGTTTTGTTTCCACTAATAAACGATTGCTACGTTGTTTTCTTAGCGGGTTTGATTTTGATTACCTCACGTCCTCTATAACTACCGCAGCTGGGGCAGGCGTGATGTAGTAGTTTAGGACTGTGGCAATCGGGACATTCCAGCAGGGCCCTGGGCTTGACAACTATGTGAGAATGCCCTTCTCCCTGGCGGGCTTTAGACAATTTTCTTTTTGGTAATGCAGCCATTTTTAACCTTTCCTAATAAAAAATTTAACAGTTACAGGGGATGCCGGCACAATTCTCATGACAGAGTGGCTTTATTGGCAGGGACATAATGCTATACTGCCTTATTGCCTCACTCAAGTTAATGACGTTATGTTCGTCTATGGTAAAGCTATCAGGGTCATCTGAGGGAGGCAGTCTTAACCCTGTAGTAATATCAATAGTAGGAAAGAAATCCTCCTCAAATTTGAAATCCAGAGCGCAGTCATAGGTCTCCAAACACCGGCTGCAGGCGATCTTAACACTGGTATGTATTTCACCATCTACTAGAATGCTATATCCGGTGCGGATAAAGTCCACCTCACCGGTGATATGGCTCTTATTCCCCTGGCC
This sequence comes from Dehalococcoidia bacterium UBA4087, assembly GCA_002382615.1. Classification (GTDB taxonomy): domain Bacteria; phylum Chloroflexota; class Dehalococcoidia; order Dehalococcoidales; family UBA4087; genus UBA4087. Next base: position 11,538 of record DFYH01000017.1, on the reverse strand, counting down.
TATAATGTCCAAAGAACCCTCAATCTCGTAGCTCCGTCTGGTGCCGGTTGGCTTCTTAAGTAGCTGAGCGACATTTATCTCTAACATCTTTCTTCTCCCGAAAGATTGTCGAGTTAAAATTATACTACTTGATAGGGTAGCCGGGCAAATACAAGCATGCGCTTTAAAGTCCGTTGACCCTTCCGGTAGGGCGCTGTTATACTCTAATTCTACGGGGTGTAGCGCAGCTGGCTAGCGCGCAGCGTTTGGGACGCTGAGGTCGGAGGTTCAAATCCTCTCACCCCGATTTATCTTATCTCTTGTTGAGTGGCTGACAGTGATTTTGACGTTGCTAGGTGGTGATGGCAAGATGCAATCATCCGGCCGTATAGGGTTAAGTCTATATTTAGTGGCCTTTATAGTTAAGAGGTGTGGTTGCCTCTTTTTAAAAGCTCATCAAAGGCGTTAAACCAGCTTATTTTGACCTCATCTGACCAGGAAGGGTCGAAAGTGGGGAATTTTTCAAGAAGCATCTTCTCCCATTCACCGGCTCCCGCGCCATCTGAGGATGGGATAGGCTCTATTTTTTCAGTAGCTATCTTTCTGGTATTACTCTTGCTAGTGTAGGCTGGCCTCACTTTTTTAATGATGAATGGGGATAGTTCAATCCCGGAGTCGTTGGCCATGGAGATAAAGAATTTAAGGCACTTACGGCAGACATCGTCGGTAAGCTGGAAGTTGCCCTGGAAGCTCTCCTGTAACTGGGCATAAGTGGCGCTTTTAAGGTCAATGCCGCTTTGCATGACAAAGCTGAATGATTCCTGGGCAATGCTTTTTAATAGAAGTCTCCTATTTTCTCCCCGGGTGCGGGCAAGCTGTCTCAGTCTTTCTGTTGGCTGGTCACTATCGCCTATAAGATCTAAAAAGCGAAGGGCAGATACAAGCTGAGTGCCCACGCTGCCGGAGAATATATCGCCCCAGTAGCTCCGGTCGATACGGGCAGGCATTTCTGTCTCCAACCTTTCGATAAAGTTTCGGAAGGTCTTGTAGGAGACATATGGTGGTGCGGCTTTCTTACTCTGAGACCTGACCATCTTTTTGATGCTACCCCATAGGGCTATTATAGGGAAGGAAAGGTGTTATTTCAATAAGTAGTGATGGAGTTAAATAGCTGGTAAGTACCAGCCCTTATAAAGTGGCGCGCCAGGTGGGATTCGAACCCACGACACTCGGTTCCGAAGACCGATGCTCTGTCCACTGAGCTACAGGCGCATGGGGTGAGTGGAGGGATTTGAACCCTCGTTCTCCAGGGCCACAACCTGGCGCCTTAGGCCTCTCGGCTACACTCACCACGCGAAATAGTATTATAGAGTAAGAGGATGCGGAGCTTCAAAGTTTAGTGGTTTAGTTCGTTGAAGCGGTTGGTAATGGGAAGGCGCCGGTCGCGCCCGAAAGCTCGAGGCGTTATCTTTATCCCTGGCGGAGCCTGGCGGCGCTTATATTCGCTTGAGTCAACAAGTTTAATCGCTCTCTTGACACTATCCTCGGGGAGTCCCAGGGCTATGATCTGCTCCATGCTTTTATCTTCTTCAACATAGGCAACCAGTATCTGGTCCAGTATTTCATATGGAGGAAGATTGTCACTATCTTTCTGATTATACCTTAGCTCTGCTGACGGCACTTTGTGGATGACCGAGGAGGGGATAAGCTCACACCCGGCTAGGCTGTTACGGTATTCGGCTAATTTATATACCAGTGTCTTGGGGACGTCTTTAAGTACGCTGAAGCCGCCAGCCATGTCACCATAGAGGGTGGTATAGCCAGTGGCCATTTCACTCTTATTACCGGTGTTTAAAACCAGCCAGCCGAACTTGTTGGATAACGCCATAAGCAAATTACCCCTGATGCGTGCCTGAATGTTCTCTTCGGTGGTATCAGTTTTCAAACCTTCAAACACAGGTGCCAGGGTATCCAGATATTCTTGGAAGATGGGCTCAATTGGTATTTCGATTAACCTGATATCGAGGTTTTTGGCCAGTAGTTGGGCGTCGGCAGTGCTCTGCTGGGTGGTATAGCGTGAAGGCATAAAAACGCCGATGGTGTTTTCCTTTCCCAGAGCATCTACTGCTATGGTAGCCACTAGGCTTGAGTCAATGCCGCCAGACAGCCCGATTACTACTTTCTTGAAGTTGTTTTTATTGACATAATCGCGGGTACCCGTAACCAGGGCTTCATATATCTCGCCGGGGAAACCCTTCTCCTCGCCAAAATGGGGGGTGATGGGTTTCTTGACCTTCTCCGAGGGTGGTGAAACAAACACTTTGCCATTACTCCAGTTACCTGAAATATTCTGTTCTTTGCGCCACCTCGGGTCGTGAAGTCTGGTCCTGAAAACCGATTCTATATCCAGGTCGGCAGCAATCATGTCTTCCTCAAATTGCTTGCCTCTGGCAATGAGTTTGCCGCTTTCATCATAGATCAGGCTTTGACCGTCAAAGATTAGCTCGTCCTGACCACCGGCCATGTTGGCATAGACGATTATGGTAGTGTTATCCACGGCACGGGTGCCGAGCATTTTTTGTCGCGTGTCACCACGGCCGTAGTGATAAGGAGAGGCGCTTATGTTTACGATTACTTCGGCACCCGAGAAAGCCTGTGCTGTGGCTGGACCAGCCTCATACCATATATCCTCACAGATATTGACGCCAACATTTACTCCTGAAATAACAAAAATGGGGCACTCGTTGCCGGGGCGGAAGTATCTGTTTTCATCAAAAACGCCGTAATTAGGAAGGTATATCTTATGGTAAACCCCGGCCAGTTTACCGTCGCTAATAACGGCGGCGGCATTGTATAGGTCATCTTTGGCGTCAACAAAACCAATGATGGCTGCTATGTCGGTGGTACTTTTAACAAACCTGTCCAGATATTCGAGGTTTTTTTCAATGAATCTTGGCTTTAGGAGCAGGTCCTCAGGCGGATATCCTGGAATGGCCAACTCGGGCAGCACGAGTAAGTCGGCCTGCATATCTTTGGCCTTTTCCCGGGCATTGGCGATTTTAAGATAATTCCCTTCAAAGTCGCCAACGGTGGCATCGATTTGGGCAATAGCAATCCTTAAACGGCGCATAATTTTCTTTTATTCTACCTTTTCCTCTTCTTTATTACTATCATGGCCCTGGGTTACCTTGAGCACATAGCGGTATATTTCAACAATGGTGGCTGTCACCGGGACGATTAGCAACATACCCCAAAAACCGGCCAGATAAGCACCAAGGGCGAGTAGGACGAGGATGAGCGCCGGGTTTATGTGCATAAACTGTCCCTGTATCCTGGGTGCAAGAAATATGTTTTCCAGGAGCTGGATGCCGACATATAGAGCTATTACCCAGATTATCTTTTCTGGTGCTGCGGCCCAGGTAACCAGGACTCCAGCGGCTCCACCTATCCAGGGGCCTATAGTGGGTATGAGCTCAGTAAAGGCGGCAAAAAATGCCAGGGCAGCGGCGTAGGGTATCCTCATGGCCAATAAACCAACAAGACATAAGAAACCAACAGTTATGCCGAGCACGATAACCGAGCGGATGTAGCGGCCAAGGACTCCTTCAAGAATCATACCAATGTTTCTAATGTGCTCCATGGCCCAGGGAGGCGTAAGTGAGTGAAGCCCAGTCCTTAGTTTATCCGAGTCCTTGAGCACATAGAAGTAGAAAATGGGAAGGGAGACAAACCCCAGCACTAAGGTGAGACTACCGGTAATTGTTGATAATACTCGGGAAAGGGTAGCGGTGATAGTGGAGCCGAGGTTACTCTGGAAGTCCTCAACAAACTGCTGGAAATATTCCTGGAACTGCGGCGGAATCTGAGCCTCAAGAGCGCGAAACCATTCTTGAACATACTCCGTGGCTTGTTCAAGGTATGTCGGCAGGTCGGCGATAAAACTGGCCGAGGCACTAATGGCGGCTGTAATAGCCAGCGATAGGAGAAAACCAAAGAGGCCGAGCACCACGAGCGATACCACTATAATGGAAAAAACTGTGCGGCCTTGCCCCCAGCGGCGCGGCAAATGCCTTTCAAGCCATTTGATCAAAGGGTATAACAAATAAGCCAGAATTAGGCCTATGATAAATGGCAAAAGGATATCCCGCCAGATGTAGAGCAGGGCAAAGAAGACTATTGTGGCCGCTACTGCTGCCGCCAGGCGCCAGTATTTTCTTACCAGCTCGCTAAACAAAAATTCCCCCTCTGGCTCTGGCTGGCATTGTAACTAATCGGGATAAATTTAGCAATATTGACGTGGTGCTTGTTTGCGTATATTATGCCAGCATAAAATTTCGTAGTAGTCTATAGAAGGATAAAGATGGACGTAGGAGAAGTAAAGAAAAACACTAAAGTACTCATTCGAGGCGTGCCTCATAATGTTGAATCGGTTGACTTTGTTAAACCGGGTAAAGGTCGGGCTATTTATCGTATGAAGCTAAGGAACCTCTTTGACGGTAGCCTTGCCGATATAACTTACCACTCAGGCGATGAGCTTGAGGGGACGGAGGTGACCCCTCAGGAAATGCAGTACCTCTACTCTGATGAGGGTTCATATATTTTTATGAACACCGAAACATTTGAGCAGCAGGCTGTTGGCAAGGATATCCTGGGTGATAAAGCAAACTTCCTTAAGGAGGGTATGATGGTTCAGACCACCATGTTTGAAGACAGAGCTATCGATATTACACTGCCAATTTTTGTTGAGCTTAAGGTGGTTCAAACGGAAGTAGCTCTCAAAACGGCCACAGCTGCTCCTCAGGGGAAATCAGCTATCCTGGAAACAGGTTATACCGTTGAGGTGCCGTCTTTTGTGAGAGAAGGAGATGTCATCAAGATAGACACCCGCAGCGGGGCATATGTCGAGAGGGTTGAGACGGGAAAGTAGGGTGGATGAAAGAGGAAGACTTCACCAGATAAGACCTAACCTTGAGAAGAGAGAATTAGTCTATCAGAATACCAGGCTCTTTTTTAAAGAAAAAGGGTTTATGGAGGTTGAGACACCTGTTCTCACCCCGGAGCTTATACCGGAGTCTGAAATAATGCCTTTTAGGGCTGATGGCTATTTCCTGGCCACCTCACCTGAAATTTACATGAAAAGGCTTTTGGCTGCTGGATATCAGAGGATCTTCCAGATTAGCCATGTCTTCCGCAAGAAAGAAAGAGGACGCTACCACAACCCTGAATTTACCCTTCTTGAGTGGTATCGGGCGGGCGGAAATTATCGTGATATGCTGAACGATACTGGAGAGCTAGTCTTGTCACTTGCCCTTAATATTGCCGGGAGCGCCAAAATAACCTACCAGGGTGAGGCCATTGATCTTTCTTTACCCTGGGCGGAATTCTCCTTGCCCGAGCTTTTTCAGGAGGTTGCTGGCTGGGATCCGAGTTTATCTTATGATGCACTGCGCTTTGATGATGATTTGGCCTTAAAGGCTATTCCAGCTCTCCCCAAAGATAAGCCAAGTGTGTTAATCGATTATCCTGCCCCGGCAGCCTTGCTGGCCCATCTAAAAAATGATAATCCTGCTTTAGCTGAGAGGGCAGAGGTCTTTATTGGGCAGATTGAAATAGCCAATGCCTATAGTGAACTTACCAATCCTGAAGAGCAAAGGAGGCGCTTTTTAGAGGAGATTACTAGAATGGGGGGTGGGGTGGCCTTACCCCAAAAATTTATTGACTCTCTTAGTTACCTGCCGGCCTCTGGCGGGATAGCCCTGGGTATGGATAGGCTGGTCATGCTCTTCTGTGATGCTGCTACCATCGATGAGGTCATTGCTTTCCCGCTGGGAAATATTTGACTTTCTATCGATTATAATAGAAAACGCTAAAGGAATATTTCATGGGTAAAGATCTCAAACTAGACAGGTTTGAAGACAATCCTATAATTAGACCCAGACCGGAGCACGCCTGGGAGTCTAAGGCCACTTTCAATCCGGCCGCTATCTATGAAGGGGGCAAAGTTCATATCCTCTATCGGGCAATTGGTGATAGCGATACTTCAGTGCTGGGCTATGCCTCAAGCTCTGAAGGTTTCGAGATAGAAGAAAGACTTAGCTGGCCGGTCTATATACCCCGGGAGCCCTTTGAGGGGGTGGCTACTACAAGTCTTGAGGCCGAGCCGGGTATTGGAGCTTACGCCTCAGGAGGAGGAGGTTTCGGAGGCTGTGAGGACCCAAGGCTTACCAGGCTAGGTGACAGGATCTTTATGGCTTATGTTGCCTATGATGGCCGGAGCGGCCCCCGAGCAGCCCTAAGCTGGATAAAAGTCCAGGACTTTTTAGATAAAAGATGGTGCTGGTCAAGGCCAGTCCTTATTTCGCCTCCCGGCGTTATCAACAAAAATGCCAGCATCCTGCCTGAAAAGATAAATGGGAAATATGTTATCTTCCACCGCATCTTCCCCGATATCTACATTGATATGGTTGACGACCTTGATTTTGACGGCCAAACGAAGTGGCTTAGCGGCCAGTTTAAGATAAGGGCCCGCTCGGACTCTTGGGACAGTCGCAAGATCGGGGCCGGTCCGCCTCCGATAAAGACTGAGGAGGGATGGCTTCTCATCTACCATGGTGTCGATGAGAGTGATGAGTACCGCTACAAGATAGGAGCGATGCTACTTGATCTTGATAACCCGACGAAGGTCATTGCCCGCTGTCGGAATCCTGTTCTTACCCCGGAGACATGGTATGAGAACGAAGGGCTTAAATACGGGGTTGTCTACCCCTGTGGTGCCGTGGTGCTGGAAGGCCGTCTCATAGTCTATTACGGCAGCGCCGACAAGTTTGTTTCAGCGGCCTGGGCCCCGCTTGACGAATTTTTAGAGAGGTTGTTGCATGAGTCTGTTTAGACGTTACCCCAGGAACCCGATTTTAAGCTCCAACCTGGAGAGCACATGGGAAAGTGAGGCTGTTTTCAATGGTTGCCCGGTAATGGGTGATGATAAAATTCATTTTGTCTATCGGGCGGTGTCTTCTCCCCAGTTAGTCGGGGGCCACTGGTTAGAGCTCTCCACTATCGGCTATGCTCAGAGTAATGATGGGCTGAACTTTAAAGGCAGGCGTCAGCTTATTCAGCCTGAGCTGGAGTGGGAAATGTTTGGTTGTGAAGACCCCCGGGTGGTGAGGCTGGATGATAAATACTATATTTTCTACACTGCCCTTGCCACCTACCCTTTTAGTGCTGAGGGCATAAAGATTGGTCTGGCTATCACAAAAGACTTCGAAATGATTGAGGCCAAACACCCGGTAACCACCTTCAACTCCAAGGCAATGACAATTTTCCCCGAGAGGATAAACGGCAAGATAGCCGCACTCCTTACCGCCAACACCGACCTGCCACCATCAAAAATAGGACTGGCGTTTTTTGACCGCGAAGAGGATATGTGGTCTAAGGAATACTGGGAAGACTGGTACCGTTCGATTGATAGACACCTCCTGCCGATAAGGCGTGAAGTCTCCGACCAGGTAGAGGTTGGCGCTCCGCCTTTAAAAACGGCCCATGGCTGGCTTGTGCTCTATTCCCACATTCATGATTACTTAACGCCGCCATCTATCTTTACCGTTCAGGCCCTACTTCTTGACCTGGAAAACCCCACGAAAGTCCTCGGGCAGACCAGCCGGCCGTTGATGGTAACTAAAGAGTTCTACGAAAAGTACGGCCGGATAAAGAATGTTATCTTCCCCTCAGGCGCCCTTATTCAGGGGGAAAAGGTATATCTTTACTATGGTGCGGCTGATACCACCTGCGCCGTAGCTACAGCAGACCTTAAGAAGCTGGTCAGTGAAACCAGAGTAGGGATGATGGTTAAACTTGAGCGCTTTTTTGAAAACCCAATCCTGTCTCCAATTCCAGAACATACCTGGGAGGCTAAGGCGGTCTTTAACCCCGCCGCAATATACGAGGGGGGAAGGGTGCACCTTGTTTACCGGGCGATGTCCGAGGACAACACCTCTACACTGGGTTATGCTTCAAGTGGGGATGGCCTTCACTTTGATGAAAGGTTGCCCGCGCCTATTTATACACCGAGGGAGCCTTTTGAAGAAAAACTTATTCCCGGTGGAAACTCAGGCTGCGAGGACCCGAGACTTACCCGGATAGGGGACACAATATACATGTGCTATACGGCGTTTAATGGCAGGGAGCCGCCCCGGGTAGCCCTGACAACTATTAAACTGGACAACTTCCTGGCTCATCGCTGGACATGGTCAAGACCGGTTCTTATCTCACCTCCGGGCGTCGATGACAAGGACGCCGCCATTTTCCCTGGCGAGATAAACGGCAAGTACTTCATCTTCCACCGCCTCGGCGTTGATATCTGGCTTGACCATACAGATAACCCTAATCATTTTGATGGGAAGTGGCTTAAGGGGCGGGTAATCATCGCCGCTAAGAACATTCGCCCTGACCTGGAAAAAATAGGCATTGCTTCTACGCCGATAGAAACAGATGCTGGTTGGCTTCTCATTTACCATGCTGTCTCAAAGAAAAATGGGGACCGTTATTACTATTTAAGTGCTGCCTTATTGGATAAGGAAAGGCCATGGAAGGTGATAAGCAACATAGGTAGGCCCATCCTCGAACCGGAGGCAAACTATGAGAAATCAGGTCAGGTAAATAATGTGGTCTTTTCCTGTGGCTCCGTGGTTATCGGCGGAAAACTTCTCGTCTATTACGGCGCGGCCGATAAAGTTATCGGCGTGGCTACTATAGAGCTGGACAGGCTAATTAGAGCGCTGGAGTAAGGACAAGATATCCGGGCCAGGATAAAAAATCTAGCCTAACCAGTAAAAGAAGCCCTGTTCTTCGGTGATTGTCAAAGGTAGGGCTGTGTCCGAGAAGAAAATTGCCTGTATTAATCCATATGGTCTTGCTTAAAAGGCGAAAGCTGGCCTTTACTAACTGCTTGGAATCTCAGGTGGATTATTTGTTCAATGCATGTTAGACAGGCAGGTTAAGAATGCCGACCATATCTAGTCCGGTTATGATCATGTTGACGGCTATAGCGGCCAAAAGAAGACTAAAGATCCGCGATATTGCCCTGAGGCCGCCTTCACCGAGGAAGGCAGCGATATAACGGCCACCCATGAATATTATCCAGGCAATGAGGATATTTAAGATAAAAGAAAGAAGAACAATGTAGATGGGATAACTGGAAACAAGGAGCAGAAGGGTTGTAATGGTAGCCGGACCGGCCAGAAGGGGTGTTCCGATAGGGACAACAGCAACCATCTCCTCTTTTTTAATATCGACAATACTACCTGTTAAAAGGTGATGAATGGAAATAGACAGCAGGATAAGCCCCCCGCCGATGGCAAAGGAACCAACCGAAATACCCATCAATTTAAGAACAAACTGACCGAAGAAGAGGAAAATCAGCCCCACAACAGTGGTGGTAAGAATAGCCACGTTGGCCATCTTTCTTTGCTCTTTCTTCCCGAGCCCTTCACTGGCGCTGATAATAAATGGCAGGGTGCCTAAGGCATCAATGGCGATGAAAAGTGGCAGAAAAGTAAGGGCCAGTGACTCTGCAAAACTACTGTTCATGGCCATGGATTGTAACATAAGATAGCTCCATTTTGTATTGTTGATGTTGGCGCTTGATAGAGACTGATACCAGGTAAAGTGCTTTGCCCTCGGAGAGTGCCGAGTGGTGTTAAGAGTATTGTCCTTTGCAGTCTAAACTCAGCTTTGCTAACATTGGCAGTAACAGTTTGAAGATTATACTTATGTCGCCCTGGTGTCTCTATTTTTGAGATATAGAGGGCAGCGGAGGCTTATTTTACGTGTCGGATGATCAATATGATGAGCTGGACTTACATCACCTTAACCGGACTGAGGCGCTGATAAAACTAGATGCTTTCTTGAACTCATCTTTTTTAGCTGGGCATACCCGTGTGAAAATAATCCACGGCAAAGGAAAAGGCATTTTGCGAGAAGCAGTTTGGCAGAGCCTTAATGACCATCCTCTGGTCGATGCTTGTTATCCTGCCGGTGATGCTGAAGGTAGTTTTGGGGTGACCATTGTTAGGCTGGCAAGCGGCCCCCATGTTTATTATTAGCGTAGCTAGCCCACGAAGGGATGTCCTTCTTTTTCAAAGTCAGGAAGGTAGTTGTCCGGTGAGCTTCGCCCCTGGGCCCATACATTCTCAAGCCCAAGTTCTCTGGCTACCCCTAAGACGTGCTTGTACTCCTGGCGCGTTATGGGGCGGTTTATTTCAGGGTAGGACCCAGCCTTAAAGACCGGCTGGTACTGGGACATTAAACTGATAGTCACCTTGAGGCCTAGTTCGCTCCTTATCCAGCGCAGTACCTCTTCACTCCCGGCAATGCCGTTAGGCAAAATAAGGTGGCGGATGATGAGGCCTTTGGTGGCAATACCTTGATCATCTAATTTGAGGTTGCCCACCTGGTGGTACATCTCTTTAATAGACGCCCTTGATATGGCGGCATAATCTGGGGCGTGGGAGTATCTTATGGCCGCCTGGTTGGTGGCATACTTCATATCGGGTAAGTAAATGTCTATTATGTCGTCAAGTTCTCTTAAGGTCTCTACCGCATCATAGGCGTTGGTATTATAGACCAGGGGAATATTAAGTCCCTGTGGTATGGCCAGAAGAAGGGCCTCAACTATCTGGGGCACAAAATGGCCGGGCGATACCAAATTTATATTGTGGCAATCAAGGGTATTTTGAAGATAGAGCATAATCTCGGCCAACTTCTCTATGCTAACAACATTTTTCAGACGCACTCTCGGGTTCTGGCTTATCTGATAGTTCTGGCAGAAAGCGCACCTCAAGTTGCAATTGGCAAAGAAAATTGTCCCTGAACCATGAGTGCCTGAAATAGGCGGTTCCTCGCCGTGGTGGTCACAGAATGAAGCCACCAGAGGCTGGTAGGCCGAGAGGCAGATCCCTGTTTCTCCCTCCATGCGGTTAACATGGCAATTGCGGGGGCAGATATCACATGAGGTAAGTCTAGCTTTAAGTCTATCTGCCCTTATTTTTAGCTCGCCAGAATAGTAAAGCGAAAGGTATGAAGGTCCCAGCATCATCTTAGATTATATCTGTTTTGACTTCGATAGTTATCAAAGCTAAAATGATAGTGGAGGTTAATATGCCAATTTATGAATATCGGTGCACAAACTGCGGCCTTAATTTTGAAAAACTGCGCTCCATGAGCGAAGTAGATAAAGATACCCTATGCCCTGCCTGCCAAAGCAAGGCAGAAAGGATTCCCTCTAAGTTTGCCTGCTTTAGTACAAGCGAGACTGGTACTTCTACCACTGTCGGAGGCAATTCCTGCTCTAGCTGCGCTGGCGGCAGCTGCTCTACTTGTGGCCTGTAAACTTATCTCTTCCGCTTGGCAAAATGGAATCTAACCTTTTTGCCGTTGGTCTTGTCCTTTTTGTTTACTTTAGCGATAAATTCTTTTAGATCGGTTGTTTGTTGGTCCATGTTACTATGTTACCAGATAATTACCATTTAGAAAAGTTTTCGAATTGACTTATAATTTTTGTTA